>WFQU01000109.1 GCA_015486845.1 Anaerolineae bacterium
GCCTATCATTTACGTAGCACAGAGCTTTGAGCTCCGTGCGCTAAGTCGGCCAACCCCGTCGATTAGAAGTTCAACTTCTTCGAGAAGTTGAACTTCTTTAAAGAAGGCTTGATTTTTTTATCTGCGTGCTCAGCCTGCATTGATCTGCGTCCCATTTTTATTTTCGGAGGAGAATATTCGTTGAAATCCTATTATTTCTCTCTCTGCGTCCTCTGTGCTCTCGGCGGGGAACCTTTTTGCAGTAGAGTCATTATTTACTTACCAATTTGCCGATCCAGCGCCTCCGGCGCAAGTAAGAAACCGTCAGCCCGGGAACTCCGTTGCGCCAGAGGCTGGCAACCACCCAAATTGCAGGAAAAAAGTCCCGGCAAGGCCGTTATTCAGGGCAAGTCAATCCGGGCCAAAGGCACCGCTCCGTCCGGCACAACGCCCCCCGGGCCGGAGACGGGCAGCCGCTGCATCGTTTCCAGCCGATAAAGTCCCACTTTCAGGGTGTAACGTCCCGGCGGCAAGGCTGTCAAATCCAACGATTTTACATCTGGCACCAAAACACCGCGCGGCCACAACGAAGTGGGAAAGTCGCCGTCCAGCGGCATGGCATCGCCGCTGCACACCACTTTGCCGAGGTCGTCCACTAAATGAACGAAGACAGTGTAATCGTGCGCCGGCGTGTGCGTTGCCCGCCAATAAAGATGCAAAGTGCTGCCTTGCCGGACGAATCCGAGCAACTGAATCCCGTCGGCGAAGTCGTAAGCAAGCGGCGTCGCGCCACTCGGCAGCGCCGGCCAGCGACGCGGCAAGATGGTCGTTGCACCCACTAGCGCCAATGAAAGTTGCCGGTCGCTACGGTCGAACTTAGGCAAGGCGCGTTGTGCTCGCACGTCGTACACGCCCAATTCGATGGTTAGCCTGGTCGGTGCGACCAAATCCGACGGCACGCGCACCTGGCGCGTCTCACAAAATGCTCTCCCCGCCGGGATGTAAGTCGTGGGCAAACTACCATTACCGGGGTAAGCAACGCTGCTAATAACCGGATCGCCGCCCGCCGCGCCGCCGCGCCCCCAAGCCCGAAGCGTCAGTGAATACTCCTTTTCCGTTGGTCGTAACATCTCCCAGCAAGCTTCGACCCAAACCACTTGGCCCGGCTTGACATAACGCGGCGTAATTCGGGCTCCCAAGAGCCGGAGCGTATTCCCGAACGTAATATTAACCTGACGCATGGCCGGCGGAACTCGGGAAACATGCACCAGCTTAGGCTGGGCGTAGGCGGGCCGGATAATGGCGAACGGTGCGATGGCAGCGAAAAGGAACAAGAGTGCCGCCATGCTGAGCGCGGCGTGACGGCGCGCCCGTACCGGAAGCAGCGTGAACCAGCCTTGCACCCAGATCGCTATGATGGCCGGCAGTGCGGGGAAAAGCATCCGACCCTGTGGAAAGCGCATTTGTGACCATTTGACCAGCGCCAGCAGGTAAGTCAGCGCCCAGATGGCAACGATAGCCCACAGCCAAAAACGCTCCCAAGCGTGGCGGCGGGCCACCCGCCACAGGAAAAGAACAAATCCGGCTGTGCCCAAGGCCGACCAGAGGTAAAGCAATTTGTAAACCCAATCCGGCGCCACCACGTTAAACCAACCGAAAACTGCCCAAAACGACTTGAAAACGCCGTCGAAAAGAGCCAACAGCTCCGGCCAGGAAGGTGAATGCGCCCGGCGTTGGTAGATGGCAAACATCACCCGCAAGCCGGTGGGATCGCCGTACCATTGCAAATTGCGGAAATAGTACCAACCGGCCACAGCCAGCAGCGTCAAAGCGATGCTCCCGTACCAGACCAAAAGGTTGCGCCAGAGCCGATATTTCCAGGCCGTACCGAAAAGGAGCAAAAATGCCAAGGCCACCAACACCAAGCCGCTCAATTTGGCCAACGCGGCCAAACCCAAAACAATCCCCAAAGCAACGATTTGTCGCAGCCTCGGCTTTTTGGTCCAGAAAGTCAGGAGCAAGGCGAAAGTCACGATGCCCAATGTGGTTACTAAATTGTCGTTGTTAACGACAGCATTCATGAATACGAATTGAGGCACGAAAGCGATCATAGCCGTCACTGTCAGCCCAACAGCTTCCCCAAAGAGCAAGACCATCGCTTGGTACGAATAATAAACGGCGATCAGGCCCAGGAAGATGGAGAGTAAACGCAGCGAATGGATGGCCAAAGTGGTCTGCCGGTAGGGAAAGCGCTCGAATGGCGGGTGCACCACGACATTCTTGTTAGCAAAAGTGGATGCGTCGCCCACTGCCGCTTGCGGGTTTTTCTCTAAGACGCGGTCCACATCCGTTGTGTTCAATGGTGCAATGAACGGCACGCCCAAAAGGTAATAAAGTGGCGGCTGGCTGGCTTCCTGTTCCATGGGCAGCGGCCGGCCTTGATAATGTGGCAGTCCGTGCCCATTAGCCAGGTAGCGCACGTATTGGAAATGCCAGATGGCATCCGGCGCCTCCAACACGGGGACGGTCGTGCTGTAAAGCAAGGCAAGCAGAAAATATACGCCCAGCAAGGCATAAATTGGTCTCTGGCGTAGTCGTTTCATGCGATCTCTTTCTCCGTCGGAGGTGCCGGCAATTTGTCCCGGCCAATGACAATGCTCATGTATAACAAAGCTGCACCGCCGCAGAGCAAGGAAATCGCCAAGGTGAAGATGTTCACAGCAAAGCCGGTGGCAATGGCTTGGGAGCCGTTCAGTCCGGCCGCATGGAAGCCCAGCGCCCAACCGGCCTCGTAAGCGCCGAAGCCACCTACGGTCACGAAGGGGATCGCTTTAGCTAAAATGGCAAAAGTAGATCCAACCACCATCAAAGGGTAACAAAAATTGTAACCCAAAGCGCGCATGAAAGCAGCAAACCAGGCAAAAGTGCCCATCCAGGCCAAAAGCGTCCAGAGGAAGGTCAATGTGTAGGTGCGGAGTGTCTTCATGTCGGCTAAAGCAACGACCGCGTCTTCACCAACCTGAAGCATTTTTTTCGCTTTAGCGCTTTCATCCCAATGCACCTTGACCAGAAGTCGCTCGCCGGCGTACAGCATCGTTTTTCCGACCCAGGGCGCGGCCAACAAAGGCAATAAAACGAGAGCCAGGAGGACGGCCACGATGAGCACGCTGCTCCTGGTCCCTGGCAGCAAGTTATCCAGTTCCAGGAAGGCAAAAATGACGTATAGCAAGGCGACCGCCATGAAATCGAAAACGCGGGCCATGAGCAAAGCCGTCGCACCGGTGCCGACAGAAACGCGATGTCTCTGGTGTAGAAAATAGGGCAAGGAAAGCTCGCCGCTGCGGGCCGGCAAGGCGTTGTTCAGCACGCTGAGAGCAAACATTTCTGGCAAGAAACGGAGCGGGGATAACAGTCCCGGCCGCTGCAACAATTCGGCCATGCGATATGCCCGCAGCACGTTAGTGAGCAAATAGTAGCCAATTCCAACGAGCAGCCAGCGGGGGGCCGCCTGTTTGATCAATTGCCAAATGAGTAGAGGATTGGCTTTGCTCAATAGCAGGACGATGATCAACAGCGCCGCAGCATAAGTCAAGAACCAGTTAAAGATCCGTTTCATCTTTCTGCCTATTGAGTTCCAGTTTTTTCACGCGCCACAAAATTTCTTCCGCCAGACGTCTGTTGATGGCAATCAAGTCCGCAACAAAGCCGATGAGAATGACTTGAAAGCCGGAAATGAACAAAATCGCCGCTAAAATGACCGATTGGACGTGTCCTTTGCCCTGATGGTAGGCCAGGAAATAGAGGTACCGGCCGGAAAGCAGCAGCCCACCCAGCAATAACAGTGCGCCCACGACCAGGAATGCTTTGAGCGGCTCGTACATGGTGTAAATGCGGACGATGGTTTCTACCGATTTGCGCAGGTAATCCGGTAGCGACGAAATGAGCCGACTGGGGCGCATGACTTTGTTAGTGCGCACCGGCACGTGGGCGATAGCCATCCGCTGTTTGCCGGCCTGGATGATCGTCTCCAAAGTGTACGTGTAAGCAGAAACTACATTGAGATGCAACGCGGCATCCCGGCTATAAGCTCGGAAACCACTGGGTGCGTCCGGGATATCCGTGGCCGACGCTCTGCGCACTAGCCAGCTTCCCATTTTCTGTAGCTGTTTCTTCAGAGGATGGAAGTGAGGTATTTGTGCCACTTGCCGGTCGCCGATGACGATATCTGCTTCCCCGGCCAGAATCGGTGCGATGAGCATGGGAATGTCCGCTCCGGCGTACTGGTTGTCGCCGTCGGTGTTGACGATAATATCGGCCCCCAACCGCAAAGAGGCGTCGATGCCAGCCGAAAATGCCGCCGCCAAACCTCGGTTGGCGCGAAATCTTACCATATGATGCACACCTGAAGCGCGCGCTATTTTGGCTGTGTCATCTGTGCTGCCATCGTCGATGACCAACAGCTCTACCACGTCTACACCGTCGATTTGCCGGGGAATGTCATGCAATGTGGCCGGCAACGTTTCCGCTTCGTTATAGCATGGAATTTGAATAATGAGTTTCATAGGCACTGTTTCCCAACTGTTTCCCAAGCGAGCGGAGCTGTATGGCGGGCAGGAAAACAATCAAGTCGCCAACCATTTCACCACACGCCCGGCCGCTATTTTCCCCCAAGTATACCATGTGAACTGCGACTTGACCACAGCGGCCAGACGCACTCGCACGGCGGCTAAGAAGCCGCTAGCCAGCTCATTGTCATGGCGAGGGACGAAGCCGAGGAAGCAATCTCCCTCCTGGGCGTTGCGAACTGCTTCGCTGCGCTCGCATTGAACCCGTACAAACAGGGCCTTTGGCCGGCGTTCGGCCAAAGGCTGCGCCAACAAAGACACGCCCTTACCCGGAAGATAACGCTTTGACGGAGACTTATTCTCGTGTTATCATGAACATTAACTGATTAGGCATGGCGTGGGTTAATGGCGACAGCAATCTTTTTTATTTTCTTTCTTGGGGAAGAAAAATGGAGAAAGGAAAGAGGAAGGGGGAAACAGACCTTCTTACCGTTCCGATTATCCATTTTCCACCTTCCATCCTCCCCTTGCCGATGCGACCGACTGGCCTAAGCAGCGACCAATGACCTATTTAATTTGTTTTACCGTCTTAGCCGGGGGAACGCATTTGATTAGAAGTTCAACTTCTTGAAGAAGTTGAACTTCTAAAAGAGGGATGGGGTTGGTTGATGACCGCAGATGGGCCAGCGACTAAAAGTCGCAGCAACATCTGCAAAATCGCCCTCCGGCGATTAGCTGGCAACCTACGCAGGCAGGTTTTGCAGTTGTAGCAGCGATTTCTAATCGCCGGATAAGGCACATCAGTGTTGATCGGCGTTCTATTTTCCGGAGGAGAGGGTAGCCGAGGGCAATGCCCTCGGCCACCCTCCAGAGAAGTTTATTTTCAGGAGAGAATCTGTTACTAATTTTTTGACCATTGTTTTTTTATCTGCGTGCGCAGCCTGCGTTTATCTGCGTCCCATTTTTACTTTCGGAGGAGCGACTTAGCTAATTATGCAAGATCACATTGCCTTTTTACAACAATTAGGGCATGAAGCCGGCAATTTAGCCTTAGACACATTTCAGCACGGCGCCCGCCAAATCCGGCACAAGTCTACCAATGTGGATTTGGTCACTGAAGCGGATTTAGCTGTCGAGGCGTTGCTCATCAGCCGACTGCAAGCACGTTTCCCCGGCGACGGCTTCCTGGCCGAAGAGAGCGGCGCCAGCGCCGGCAACGGGCGCATCTGGATCATCGATCCCATCGACGGCACCACTAATTTCGCCCACCGGCTACCCATTTTCGGTATTACTGTCGCCCTGCAGGAAGACGGAGCTCTCCTTTTCGGCTTGACCCGATGTCCAACTTGCCACGAAACTTATTGGGCCGTGCGAGAGGGCGGCGCCTGGGTGCAAGAGGATGGCCAAGAACCCCGGCGGCTGCGGGTCAGCCGGGCAGCCAAGCTGGAAGAATCTGTGCTGGCCACCGGCTTCCCCTACACCCGGGCCACCAGCAACGACAATAACTTAGCCGAATTCAACGCATTTATCCCCCAGGTGCAAGGGATACGCCGCGCCGGCGCGGCGACCATCGATCTTTGTTGGCTGGCCGATGGCCGGCTGGACGGCTATTGGGAAGCCAATTTGCAGCCCTGGGATTGGGCAGCCGGCGTCCTGATGGTAGAAGAAGCAGGTGGCATGGTCAGCAACTACGAAGGAACACCATGGCACCCCGGCGCGAGTCAAATCGTGGCCAGCAACGGCTTGCTCCACCAACAACTTCTGGATATCATTCGACAAGCCCGGCAGGAGATGCAATAACGATGTACCTGGATCCGAATCGTTGGCGCCCGCACGTCAAACGCCGCCGTTCGCCTGTTCTGTTGATCATGTTGAGCGTTTTGGCAGTGGGCTTAATTTACATCGCCAGCAAACAAAGCCACCTCATTCGCAACCCTTTTGCGACGCCGACGCCCTCACCGACCCCAACGCGCAGCGCCGCCACCGTGATGACCAATGCCGAGGCTTTCTACCGCTCCGGCCAGTTCAATAAAGCCATCGCTGCTTATCAAAAAGTGATTGACCTGGAACCGAAAAACGTGATTGCTTACACCTGGTTGGCCCGGCTCATGGTCTTCAGCGGCAACACGAAAGAAGCGGTACAAGTTGCGCAGAAAGCGGTAGAATTAGCACCTAACAACGCAGATGTGGTCAGCACTTTTGCCATGACGCTGGATTGGAACGGCCAATACGACGATGCGATGAATAACGCCCTGCAAGCGATCAATATTGACAATAACTCGGCCTTTGCCCACGCCTATTTGGCGGAAATTTATGCTGACGAAGGCAATGTGCCCCGGGCACGAGAGGAAGTGCAACAGGCTATCAATTTAGATGACAAATCGCCGCTCATCTGGCGCAATTACGGCTATGTCTTAGAAAAAGCAGGACAGTACCAAAAAGCTATCGCGGCTTACCAAGAAGCGCTGAAATTGCTACCCAATTTTGCTTATGTCTACATGGCTATGGGACGCAATGAATTGGCGCTCCAACATGTGGATTCAGCCATTGACGCTTTTCAACACGCTCGCGCCATCAATCCACAAGCCCCGCAGTCATACGATGCCATCGGCTGGACTTACGTGTTGAACGATAATTACCAGCGCGGCATTGCCGAATTACGCAAAGCAATGAAAATCGATCCTAAATATGTTTTAGCTTACAAACACTTGGGCGCCGCTTATTACATGCACCGCAATTACGAGGGCGCAATTCCCGTTTTCGAGCAAGCTGTCCGGTTAGGCAGCCAGTCCGAGGAAGTTTATTATGAATTGGGGCTTTCGTATATTTACTTGCAAAAATGCGATCAAGGCATTCCCTGGCTGCGCAAAGCGCTGGAGATCAACCCGCGCTCGCAACCCGCTTTGGCTGGGATGAAACTTTGTCCGCGGAAATAACACTTCAGCGCTGGTAGTCTTGGACGGTCAGCGAAATTGCGCCAAAGTCGATCAGCCCTACTGCCCGCTGATTCGCTGAGTTTGCCTTCTTTGCATCTTGGCGTCTCTGCGTCAGCTTTTTGGTTTTAGCTCGGTCAAGTCAGGAGAACAAGGATGGATTTATTCGACGTCGCCGCGCAAGAACGCTTGCAGCGAGAAGCACCATTAGCTGCCCGAATGCGGCCGCGCACTTTAGACGAATTTGTGGGACAGGAAGCTATCGTCGGGCCGGGTCGGCTTTTGCGCCGAGCCATTCAGGCGGATCAACTCTCTTCGCTCATTTTCTACGGCCCGCCGGGAACCGGCAAGACCACGTTAGCGCGGGTCATTGCCAACAGCACCCGTAGCTATTTCACGACCATCAATGCCGTTTTAGCCGGCGTCAAAGATATCCGCGCCGCCATCGCCCAGGCCCAGGAACAACGCAAATTGTACCAGCGGCGTACCATCCTCTTCGTAGACGAAGTCCATCGCTTCAACAAAGCCCAGCAGGACGCGCTGCTGCCGTGGGTGGAGAACGGCACCATTATCCTAATCGGTGCCACCACGGAGAATCCTTATTTCTCCGTCAACCGGGCGCTGGTTTCTCGCAGCCGGGTTTTTCAGCTTAAGCCATTGACCAATGATGACCTGCGCCGCATTGCCCAGCAAGCCTTGGCCGACCAGGAACGCGGCTACGGCAAGCTCGACGTGCACCTCGAGGAGGACGCACTGGAGCATTTAGTGCGTGTCGCTAACGGTGATGCTCGGGCGTTGCTCAACGCGATGGAACTGGCGGTGGAGACGACCTTACCGGCTGAAAATGGCACCATTGACATTGATATGGCCGTGGCCGAAGAGTCCATTCAAAAGCGGGCTGTGCTGTATGATAAAGAGGGGGATTACCATTTCGACACTATCAGCGCTTTCATCAAGTCGCTGCGCGGCTCTGACCCGGACGCGGCGATGTATTGGTTAGCGAAAATGGTCTATGCCGGGGAAGACCCGCGTTTCCTCTTTCGGCGCATGCTGATTTTTGCCGGGGAGGATGTCGGCTTGGCCGATCCCAAGGCGCTGACCGTCGTAACTGCCGCCGCGGCCGCTTTCGACCGGGTTGGCCTGCCAGAAGGACGTTTTCACCTCGCCGAAGCCGCCCTTTACTTAGCCACCGCTCCGAAATCGAACAGTGCCTTCGCCTTTTTCGACGCGCTGCGGGCGGTGGAAGAGGAAGCAGCCGGAGAAGTGCCGGCGCATTTGCAGGACGGCAGCCGTGATAAGCAGAAATTCGGCCACGGCGAGGGCTACCTCTACCCCCACGCCTACCAGGATCACTGGGTGGCGCAACAATATTTGCCCAACGGCTGGCAAGGGGTCGTTTTCTACCAGCCCGGCGATTTGGGCTATGAGGGGCAGATCAAAGCAACCATCGCCCGGCGCCGGGAAGCCCAGATCGCGGCCATGATGGAAGAAAGCGAAGCACACGCTGAGGTTCTTACTTTTGCGCCGCCGCAGCAAAAGCGCGAGCGTTGGCTGCAACGAACCATCAGCCAGCGCAGCGCGGGGCTAGAAAAGCTGCGAGACGAAATCTTTGCCGAGGCGAAACTTCAGCGGAATCAGTTGGTGCTGGATCTCAATGCCGAAAGTGGATTCCTGACCTGGGAAGCGGTGCGACGCACGCCAGAGGGCGGCGTTTGGGCATTGGCCTGGCAGCAAAAGCAAGGGGCTGCGTTGGCGGAACTGGCACGCCAGTTGCCGCGTTTAGCGCAACCGGTCGTGTTGGTGGCCCGACCGCCCGCCATGCCGTTGATGGGAACGCTCTTCGACACCCTGTTGGGCAAGAGCGTCCTTTTCCAGCGAGAGGACAAACAAGCATTTCTGGCAGCACTGGCGCATTGGCTGCGTCCCGGCGGGCGCATCGTTTTGGCAGAGCCGTTCCCGCGCCGGGGACAACGTCTAACGCAGTGGATGGACCTGCGCCTGCTGCCGGATACCCTGGTGACAAAGTTATTGGCGGCCGAAGAAACGCTGTACAGCGATCCGGCTGACCCGCGGGTGAACTGGGGGGAGGCGGAAATGATCGCTTTTTGCCAGGGGGCCGGGTTCCGCTATTGCCGCGCCACGCCTTTCGTCCATGAAATGCGTTGGCAGCTCACACCGGCGCAGATCGACCGTTGGTTTCACCCGGCGTTGCCGCCCGTCCGTCCCACTTTTGCCGATCGCCTGCGCGCCCAGTTGAGCGCTGACGAAGTTGCCCAAGTGGAGACGCTGTTCCGTCGTCAACTCACCAACCAGGCCGTCCACTGGCACAGTAGTTTTTTGATCCTCTCGGCACGAGTGCCGGCTTAGCCGCCTCCCTGATGTGTCAAACATATAGGCTACGCGCTGAAAGAGCCTGCAGGCCCGAGATACACGCTGGCACAGCTTTCACCCCAGGCCCGGATAACTTCCGACCGCCGGCAAGCCTCCATTGCACCCCATTACATCTCTTGTTACGGCTTGATAACAGGCGAATACAACGTGATGATCACGCTAAAGGCCAATAACAACCCAACAGCCAGCAGCCACCAACGGTTATTATCCAGAGCTTGTTGCCACGCTAAATGGCGCAACCGCTTTTCAACTAAGGCAATCTTGTCATTGCTGCCCAAAAGCATCTCTCGGAAAGCTTCTACACTGACAGGGCGGTCGTCCGGGTGCATTGCCATGGCCGCGAAGATCGCTTTTTCTGTCTGCTGCGAAATGGCCGGGTTGACTTCTCTCGGCGGTACCATGTCGCCCGGCGTCAAAAAGCGGCTCTTGGCATCAGCCGGCGGCGAATTAGTAAGCAAATGATAAAGCGTCGCCCCCAAAGCGTAAATATCCGAGCGGGCGTCTGTGTGGCCAGTGTCGCCGCCGTACTGCTCCAACGGCGTATATTGCAACGTGCCCCGGCCCTGTACAACCGTTATCGTGCGATTGTCATCTTCCGAGAGCTCCTTCACCAAACCAAAATCTACTAATTTTATGACCCCCCTGGGCGTGATCTTGATATTGGAAGGCTTGATGTCACGGTGCAAAATAGGCGGTTCCTGACTGTGTAAATAGCTCAACGCGTCACAAATCTGGCTAAGCCAGGTCAACACAACCGCCTCGCTGAGAAACTCATTGCGTCGCTTTTGTTCATTGAGGATCTCGTGCAGGTCACGTCCGGGCACAAAATCCATGACCAGATACTCCCGTCCACTTTCCGAAAAATAATCGGAAACCTTAGGCAAGCCCGGGTGGTCCAGACGGGCCAACATGCTGGCCTCGCGATAGAACTGCTCTTGCGTTTGTTGTTGCTCTTCAGGAAACACGTTAGGCGTCGGCAGCACCTCTTTGACAGCACACTCACGGCCGGCTAAACGAGAATCTTGAGCATGATACACAGCGCCCATGCCACCCTGGCCAATGAGCGAGATGATTTTGTACCGCTTGCGCAGCACACTACCCGGGCTCAATGGACGATAGCTATTCAAGTTCCCCAGTTTCCTTCGTTGCTGTCCAACCATTCACCTTTTGCTCCTGTTGCCATTGCTGCAAGTAACGGAACAACGTTTCTTGACGCGCCGCTTCCCAACGCCGGCTATGAGGCATCGTTTCCCGAGCAATGATAAGCTTGTGAATAATGGCAGTTAGGCTTTCTGATGGTTCGTCCATGATGCTATTTTCCTCTAAAAACTGTCGTCAAGGCCTGAAACCTGCTTACACTGGCTTATTATACCACATTGATGTCCAGAGGTCGTGGTTGCAATCGGCAATTCTAACTGTGTCAATCTTAACCTGGACAATCCGGAATCAAAAGCTCGACGCGGAGCCGCTGAGGCGCAGAGATTAAAATCAAGGCAAAGTCGGCAATGCGTCACGGCAATGTCTACAAAATTGCCCTGCAGCGATCAGCATTCCACTTGTGCAGGCAAGTTTTGCAACTATTGCAACACAATTTCTAATTGTCGGATAAGGCAAGCTGAGTCGTAACGACTCTCAAATATTTTGCGCCCCGTGTCAGAGTTAGAATTGTCGTATCCCTCCATTCCACCTTTGTCCCCTACATCACCCTATGCTAAAATGAACTGTTCAATTCGCCAGCCTGGCCAACCTGTACGGCCATAAATAATTTGGACAAGATACGAGAAGCAAGATATGCTGTGCTTTAATTGCAAGATAATTGGGAAAGGAGTACGAAAGGTAGCATGCAGGACGGAAAAAATAATGTTGAATTACTTCCCTGGTGGCGTAGAGAAGCTGCCCCGTGGTTATTAGGTGCCCTGGCGCTTGTTTTACTGATTGTGGCGCTTCTAGTGCCGCCGATTAGCTTAGGCAGCTATCTGCAGAATTTAGGATATTCCGAGATCGACAAAAATGGCGGAGCTTTAGCCACAGCGGACGGCGTGCGGGTCGAATTTCCAGCACAGGGGATAGCCGTCCCCGTACGCGTGAAGTTGAATGAGGTTTCGCTACACGATTTCTTGAACGGAAATGCCGGCAAAGCATACACCGCGGCAGCAAAAGCGGTCGATTCGGCCAATCTAACGCCAGTGAGTGCGCTGTATAGCATAAAAACGCGCGGTGCGACGCCTCAACTGGCTTACATCATCTTGCCGGTACCGGAAAAAGCCGGACCAGGTGCAACTTTAGACCTGTACACGTGGGATAATACGGCCCAAACATGGCACTGGCTACCCAGCCATTACGTCGTCGCGGATCGTCAGATGGAGGCTTTGTTAACTCAGGTTCCGGCCAATTTTATGTTGATGCAAAGCAATGCGCCAACGCAAGCCGCTGTGCACGTCGATTTGCCGGCGGACACGACGTTGCCGACCTCTTTGCAAACGACCATCACGGCTGTGGACGCATTCGGCCTTTCTTTGACAGGGGAAGGTGCCGTGACTGGCAGCACGATGCGAACACCGCCGGCAAACGCGAAATACCAGATTTGGCCGGTGCTGAGCAATGAAGGAGCAAACGGCGTCGTGCGCAGTGACCTGGCTTACAATGTCATCACACAGAAAACGTGGCAGGATGTCAATATCGAAGCCATCAGCAAGGTCTTAGCCGACAACGGCTATCCCGGCATTGTGGTAGCTTATCGCGGTGTAGAGCCTGCACTACGCTCCGACTATGTTCATTACATCCGCCGTTTGGCCGAACGACTACACAAAGAGAAAAAACTGTTGACCGTGCGGGTGGAAGCGCCCCGTCCTGTCGCTGCAAACCGATGGGATACCGGAGGATACAGTTGGCGCGGGCTGGGTAAGGCCGCCGATTTCCTGGAAATCCCGGCACCCATCACACCAACCGCTTACAGCAGCCATGGCACATTTGTGGATTTGCTGGGCTGGAGTGTCGGCGAAGTTAACCGGAGAAAGCTTATTGTCGTTTTACCAGCGACCAGCGTGGAGAAAGCAGGTCCTTATTTCCTACCTTCAGCTTATAACGACACGTTGACGCCTTTGGCCGGCGCCATCAAGCTTGATACCACTGGCGGCATTGTGCCGCCGGACAAAAGTGTCGATGCGACGCTGGTTGGGCAACGAATCGTCTCACCGTTACATTTCGACGCCGATTTGCAACAATATTCCTTCACTTACGTGGATAAAAACGGGCAAGAGCGACAAGTTTGGCTCGAAGATGCGACCAGTTTAGCCCATAAGTTAAGTTTGTTGCGCCAATTCAACATCAGCGCCACATCGGTGCGCAGCTTGACAGTTTACGACGTGAACCCCAGCACGTGGAATACTTTACAAACTTTTGCCAAAGGCGAACCGCTAAATGCGCCGGTCGGCAAGTATGCGCTGGCCTGGTCGGTACAGCAGGATGGAAAGCTCCTCAACAACGGACAATCGTCGTTGAGCCATCCTCTCTACAGGGTACAGGCGCCGAGCACGGGTAACTTAGTCATTGCCGCCAGCATCGTAGACAGCAATGGCGAAAGTGTGCCGGTGTCAACGATAGCAGTCATGGTCGCCACGCCAGTCCCATCAGCGACGGCAACACCCACGCCGACTCCAACGCCGGAATTCGCACAGTTAACAGTGAATAACACAGTCAACGTGCGCGAAGGGCCTTCGACCAATTATCGCAAAATAGGCACGACCAAAGCAGGAACTAACTACCGCGTTATCGGCAAAAATAAGAAAGGCACATGGTGGCAAATTCAGTTTGGAGACAAACCGGGCTGGATTATCGGTAAACTGGCGAAAATCAGCGGGGCAATTTCGACCGTTGAAGTGGCACAGAACATTCCACCGGAACCAACACCATCGCCGCGCTTGGTGGCAGCGGGTCGTTTCGGCTACGGCGTTCAGGCACACATGGTGGATAACGGCCAGGCGCCAAAAGTGATGGAGATGACTAAACGGATGGGCTTTGGCTGGGTCAAACAGCAAGTCGAATGGAAACGCTTCGAGTCCAGCCGGGGGCATTACGACTTCGGGCCACTGGAACCGGCTGTGCAAGCAGCAAACGGCGCTGGCATCAAATTACTTTTCAGCGTGGTCTCGGCGCCCAATTGGGCCCGACCCGGCGGCGACCTCAGCGTCGGCGGACCGCCTGCTAACCCGCAAGACTTTGCCAACTTCATGGCCGCGTTATCCAGACACTATTGCGGTTCTTCTGTTAAAGCCTTGGAAGTCTGGAATGAGCAGAATTTACACTACGAATGGGGCAATCAAACGATTGACCCGGCCGCTTACATGCGCTTGTTAAAGCCTACCTATCTGGCTATCAAGCGCGCTTGTCCCAGCATGATCGTAATCAGCGGCGCTTTGACGCCCACCGGCGCCCCGCCACCCGCGGCAATGGACGATTTTGCTTATTTAGAAGGCATGTACCGCAATGGTTTGCGTAGTTACAGCGACGCCATTGGTGCCCATCCCAGCGGCTACAACGTGGCACCGTGGGTGCGCGGCGGTTCGGCAGCTTGCCAGTTCATCCGAGAACAACACTCTAGTTTCACCGGGCCCTGCGATAGTCCCCATCATTCATGGAGCTTCCGCTCGACGATGGAAGGGTATCGCAGCATCATGTTGAAATACGGCGACGGCGGCAAGCGTATCTGGCCAACGGAATTTGGTTGGGCGGCAGGTGGTGCTTTCGATAATCGGTATTTGTACGCTAACGACAATACGTATGACGAACAGGCTGCCTGGACAGTGAAAGCTTACCAGATGATGCGCAATTGGGGCTTTGTGGGTACCGCATTCCTCTGGAATTTGAACTTCCGAGTGGTGGCTAATGGCACCGAGAAAGCGCAATGGGGCATCGTGGGCCCTAATTGGGATCCGTTACCAGCATTCAATGCTTTGGCGGCAATGCGTAAATAGCAGTCGAGTGTAAATCTACCGGATTTCCCTCACAGATTTAAGATAAACTAATTTTGCCCAATGGCCTGTGGATATCGATCAGATATGGTGTCCATAGGTCATTGGCTATGAACTGGTGTGCTGGTTTGCCGGGCCAGAAGTCCATGCGAGACCACGAAAAAACAAAGGAAAAGTAAAACTAACGCATTCTTCTCCATACATTCTCCAGCTTACAAACATTCCGTCAGTAAGATTCCATCCAGACTACACAGCCGTAGAAATATCACGTGTGATAATTCTTTTGTTGAATTTTAGCGCAATTTAGCGTAACTGTACTATAACCACTTACGTCTTGCTTTTTGCTTACATAATTTCTTAGATACAAATACATTCCGCCCATCTGTTTTGATGTTAAAGAACTGCAAGGAAAATGTATTGCATGTCGACGTTAATCTTGCTAAAGTAGGGTAAGATGAATTCAGAAGTATTGTTACAATGATTTCGGGAAAGGATGCACACAATGAGAAGGTTATGGCGTGTAAGTTTAATTCTGGTAGTTTTCGTTGCTTTGTTTGTTGCACCGGCTGCTCTGGCCGGTGATTCGGACAATCCGTTGCAGATTTACTATGTCAACGGGTTTTGTAGCGATACCGGCGGCTTAGGCCTGGTTTCCAGCAGCACAGGCCTGTTATTATCGCCGACAGGGACATTACACGTTGCGATACCAAGCGGCACTACAGTCGTCAAAGCGTTCCTCTATTGGAACGGCGATGATGATGACAACGGTCCCGCCGGCGGAGCACAAAGTGTTACTTTTGCCGGGCATCTTGTCAGCGGCACGAATATCGGCGGCCCTGCTTTTTGGAGTACTGGCCGGTTTGCTTACGGTTATCGCGCTGATGTCACCAGTTATGTGACGGCTTCCCAGCAGGACTACACGATCGACGTAGGCGGTGGTTTTGAGTGGGGGGCTAACGGCGCAGAATTGATCGTCGTCTATCGCGATAGTGCCAAGCCACCCACGATCGTTGAGACTTGGGACGGGCTGGATTTGGGCGAAGGGCATAACGGGCCGGCTTCCGGCCCCGGCATTCACCCCATTGTCTTTTCGTTCGATGCGGCCGCTGTTGACCGACAGCTGGCTGTCGAGACCGGCGTCGGCGGGGCGGAAAGCGGCAAAGCGACCAATTTATATTACAAATTCGGTACCGGCACGCCGCCAAGCTCGCCGCCTGATATTTACAGCAGTGCCGACATCACTCGTACCAATCCGTACACTGGCGCTGACGGCGCGCGGTGGGATACTTACAAAGACACAATCACGGTCCCGGCCGGTAAGACGTACGTCATTGTCCAGCCGGAATCCGTTTCCGATGCCCAGTTGGAATGGGTAACGGCTGCGTTCGAGATGGAAGCGGCCTGCCCGCATGTGGCTGTGGCCAAGACTTTGGTCTCGCCGTCGGACGGGACAGCCCTCGTCAACGATCAGGTGCAATACCGCATTAACATCACCAACACCGGCAACACGAATTTAGTCACCATTCCCGTGGAAGACACCTATGACACGAATTTCTTAAGCTACTCCACGTCCACTTTGACGCCGGACGACACGACTGATGACGGCACCCTCAATTGGTCGGATATCAACACCGACCTGGCGCCCAATGGCACTGCATCGTTCCTGTTGATTTTCACTGCCGAGAATGGCACACAGAGTGAGCAGAACGACCAAACCATTAACCATGTCAGTCTGAGCGGGGTGACGGACCAAAACAACCACACGGCGGAAACAGTTCAAGATGACGCGCCGGTGGAAATCAGCAACCCCAGCGTGGAAGTGAGCAAAACATTGCACAGCCCCACTAACGGCGTTGCCGTGGTGGGCGAACCGGTGCAGTTCCAGATTGTCGTGCACAACACGGGCGACACGAGGCTGGACCAGGTGCCGCTGGACGATAGCTACGACGCGGCCTATTTGACCTTTGATTCAGCGACGCCCAATGTGACCAGCAGCAGTGCCGGTTCGTTGCACTGGAACAATGTAGGGCCGCTGGACGCCGGCGCGTCGAAAACAATCACCGTCAATTTCACCGCCAAAGCGGTGACGGACAGCCTGAACAACAAGCAGACGGAAAACAAGGCGACGGTGACGAATGCGACGGACGAGAACAGCGACCAGGTGAGCGACGGGCCTTCCTCGGCGCCGGTGCGCATCACCGAGCCGGACGTGAGCGTGGAGAAGAGCTTGATTCAACCAGCACCGAGCGACGGCGTTGCCGTGGTGGGCGAACCGGTGCAGTTCCAGATTGTCGTGCAGAATACGGGCGACACGAGGTTAGACACGATACCGCTGGATGACAGCTACAGCGCCACCTACCTGACTTTCGACTCGGCTTTGCCCAATGTAACCAGCAGCAGTGCCGGTTCGTTGCACTGGAACAATGTGGGGCCGCTGGACGCCGGCGCGTCGAAAACAATCACCGTCAATTTCAAGGCCAAAGCGGTGACGGACAGCCTGAACAACAAGCAGACGGAAAACAAGGCGACGGTGACGGATGCGACGGACGAGAACGGCGACAAAGTAAGCGATGGCCCCTCCTCGGCGCCAGTGCGCATTACGAACCCGTCTTATGCTATTCAGAAAACGCTGGTTGATCCGACTAATAGCGTGGCTGTCGTTGGTGAACAAGTCACTTATCGGATTGCTATTACCAACACCGGGGATACGGCCATTGCACAGATGGCGCTGCGCGACGGTTTCGATACCAGTTACCTGGATTATGCCTCGGCTTCTTCTGCGCCGGACAGCATAGACGAAGCGAACGGTCTTTTGGACTGGAATAACTTAATTACCACTATGGGCACTAATCTGCTCCCCGGACAGACTTTCCTGATTAGTGTGACCTTTACGACGACGGCACCTAGTAATCCCAACGCTGTTAGCAATGTGGCCACGGCCAGCAACGTTGTGGACGAAAACGGCGACAGCGTGCCGCAAGGGCAAGGCGAGGATGACGTTTTGATCGTGACCTCTCCGGCTCTCCAGATCACCAAAACCATCTTCACACCCGCTAACGGCAAAGCATTGGTTGGTGATACCGTGACATACAAAATTGTCATCGCCAATACCGGTGACACGCGCATCGACGTACTCCCGCTGGATGACACCTACGACGGCACAATCTTGCAGTACGTGACAGCCACGGTGGCACCGACTTCCAGCAGCAGCGGTTCCTTGCACTGGGATGATTTGACCACTGCGTTAGGTGACGTGGCGCCAGGTAACAGTGTACAGCTGACGGTCACTTTCACGGCTATTGGCAGTACCCACGGTGCCGACAGCATCAACACCGCTGCGACCAACGGTGCGACGGATCAGTACGGCGACAACATCCCGAATGATTCCGACACGGCTTCCGTGAAGATCTGGACGCCGGCTTCCATCGGCGACACGGTTTGGCACGACGAAGACCGCGACGGCACGCAAAACGGTAGCGAAATTGGCATACCCAGTGTTACCATGCGGCTCTACCTGGACGATGGCGATGACGTTTTCGAAGGCGGCACAGACGATGTGTTTAAAAAAACCACAACGACGAACGGCAACACGACGAGCAACTATCTGTTCGATCACCTCTTCCCCGGCAGCTACTGGGTCGATGTGGATCAGACGACTTTGCCGGCCGGCATGGTGAAAACCGGCGGCAACCCGGAACCGGAACTGATTACTGTGGCGGAAGGCGACAATTATCTGAATGCCGACTACGGTTACGATGACAATGCCGCGCTGGGTGATTTCGTCTGGGAAGATGCTAACGGTGACGGAACACAGCAGACCGGCGAAACCACCGGTATCCCCGACGTGACCATCACCGTGCGCGATGCAGCGCATAACATCGTCGCGACGAAAGTGACGGACAGCAACGGTTATTACCACGTGATCGGCTTACCGCCGGGAACGTATGTGACCACTGTCAGCGACAAATCGGGCTACGTCTTGACCAGCGCTCGCACCATCACCGTGACCTTGGCACCCACCGAGACGAAAAACACTGTCGATTTCGGTTTCATTACGCCCACAGCCGTGCAAATCACCCGGTTTGACGCTACAGCTTCGGCTGATAGTGTTACTTTACGCTGGCAAACCATGTCAGAAGATAATGTAAGCGGGTTTCAGGTATGGAGACGGCTGGCCGGTGCGAGTGATTGGACGTTGCGCACAGAACAGCTCATCCCGGCGCAAGGCATTGGCGGGAACGGTGCGTCTTATGCGTATCAGGATAACCAGGTGGCTGCCCGGACGTTGTACGAGTACGAATTGCGCACCATGCCGGGCGCTGTCGCATTCGGTCCAATTCGTGTGCGTGTGCCGGGCAGGCTTGGCCCCGGATCAGATAACACCAACCAGATCTTCATGCCGCTGGTATCGCGGTAGGACGGAAGACAAAAAGCGCCGGACGCTTCGACCATCTTCCGCAAAATAGTCGTGGGCGTAACTTTGAATACGCCCACGACTTATCAAACTCTTAAATATACTATTAGACACAAGACGAGAGAATGGAGCACAATGCACATTGTTACGCACGATAATCATTTAATCGACACAACACATCATCGTCGCCATAGCAATAGAATATCTCTCCTGCTCACGGTGGCCGCATTGTTCGGTGTTTGGCTCTGGCTGGGGCTCACGCCGTCGTCCGCGTGGGCCGGCATGAACCCACCGGCGACCATGGCCAACAGCTATAAACTAGTCGTGCCGGCAGATGGTCTGTATCACGTCACGTACACCGAACTGCAAAGCGCGGGTCTGCCAGTATCCAGCTTAGACCCACGCACTTTCAAGCTCTGGCTAAACGGCGCTGAAGTCAATATTCAGGTAGTGGGCGAAGCGGATGGACAGTTCAACAGCAGTGACTACATTCTTTTCTACGGACAAGCTGCTAACACGCGTTACGCTGGCCCAAACGTTTACTGGCTAACTTACGGTAACGGCAATGGTGCTCGCATGGCCGCTCAATCGGTTACCCCGGGCAGCGGCAATGTGCCGGCATCTTTCCTGCGCACGCTGCACATGGAAGAAAATCACGAATACTCGGCGAGCATCCCCATGACCGAAGGCGGCGACCACTGGTATTGGGACAAATTCCGAGCGCCTTGCTATAACCCTTACAATTGCAAAGCCACCAAGACTTACACATTCGACTTAGCCAACCTGGCAACGGGCGCTTATACGGCGACTCTGCGCCCCCGTCTGCGCGGCACGACCAGCTACAGCGCCAATCCGGATCACCATGCCCAAATGTGGCTCAACGGACACTTCTTGGGCGACGCATACTGGGACGGCACCGACGAATTCACCGGCACGTTCACGTTCGACCAAACCTTTCTCATTACCGGCACCAATACGATTTCTTACCACATTCCGCTGGATTTAGGCGTTAGTGACGATGCCGGGTTCACCAACTGGTTGGAAGTAGACTATCACGATGTCTACAGCGCTGAAAACGACAGCCTGGCTTTCACTTTCGACACCACTGGCACCTGGCAAGCGACGCTGGCCGGCTTTAGCAGCCCAGATGTGCGGCTGCTGGACATTACCGATCCGCAGCACCCGGTGCAACTGACTGACGCTGTCGTCACGCCGGATGGAACCCTTTATGATCTGACCGCATCGTTGACGGTAAACAGTTTGCCGGCGCACTTCTTAGCCGTCGCCGCGCCGGCTGACCTGTCTGTATCTTCCATTACCTTGGATACCCCTTCGGACCTGCGTGCGACCAGCCACGGTGCGGACTGGATAGCCATTACCCACGCCGATTTCATGACGGAAACGCAGCAATTGGCCGCCCACCGGCAGAGTTTTTCTGGCTATCGCACGGCGGTGGTGGACGTCCAGGATGTCTACGATGAATTCAGCGGCGGCGTGCTCAATCCAGAGGCCATTCGCGACTTTGTAGCTTACGCTTACAACAATTGGCAAAAGCCGGCCCCGCGCTACCTGCTTTTAGTCGGAGACGGCAGTTACGATTACCACAATTATCAGGGCTATCCGGATAAAATCTACATACCGCCTTACATGGACATGGTGGACTGTTTCTTCGGCGAAGTTCCAGCGGACAACCGTTACGTAGCCGGCGCACGCACGAATTCCGATCCCAACGTGCCGGAATGCCAAAAATGGGCCATGCCGTTCATGGCCGTGGGACGTTTCCCTGTGAACAGCACCGCGGAAGCGCAAACGATGGTCTATCGCACCATTTGCTACGAGGATCCAACCGACCCAGCTTGCGGCACGCTGAACCCGCCGGCAGGTTGGAACACCCGAGCGATTTTTGTCTCGGATGACAACGATGGTGCAGGGAATTTCACCGAACATAGCGACATGGTGGCAGGACAGGAACACGACACAGATGTCGACTTTGGCTATCACAGCACGACCCTCCGTTCGCCGGCCCGTCGTTCTCCTATCACGGAGGCAACAGGCCAACCACAGCTTCAGCGAACAGGCCGGTTCGCAACAACGAACCGCTTGGGAGAAATCGGCGACTTAGTATGGAATGACAGCGATGGTGATGGTACATTAAACGGCAGCGAAACAGGCATTGCCGGGGTATTATTGAACCTCTGGCTGGATGCCAATGGCAATGACACGCTGGACAGCCAGGATAGTTTGGTCATGACGACCACGACCGACAGCAACGGCAGCTATCTTTTCGCCGGCTTGGGTCGTTATGTATATTTCGTAGAAATCGACAGCAGTAATTTCGCTGGCGGCGGTGCGCTGGCCGGCATGGTCGTGACCACCGGCGCTGACTGGCAGAAAGTCGATTTGTCGGGCTATTTGCCCCGCGGCATCAGCGCCGATAAACTTTATTACCGGGACACCGATTCCAGCAGCAACGATGTCAAGGACAAACTGAAGACAGCCATCAATAACGGCGCCCTTTTTGTGAATTACAATGGCCACGCTTCCACCTGGAAATGGGGCGGCGAAGACTTCTTCGATACTTCTGACGTGGAAGCCTTGACGAACTCTGACGCCTGGCCCATCTTCTTGCCAATGACTTGCCTGGAAGGACAATTCTCGACGCCAGGCTACCCCAGCGTCGGGGAATCTGTGGCCCGAGCTATGGACAGCAGTGGCCATCCAGTCGGCGGCGTGGCGAGTTGGTCGCCAGCCGGCTTTGGGGTTGCCACCGGCCATACTGTTCTATCCACTAATTTCTACAAAGCGACTTTCCAGAATGGCGTTTCGGTCATGGGTGATGCCATTCTACATGCAAAACAGGCCTTGTATGACAGCAGCAGCCTGTTCAAAGATTTAGTAGAAAGTTACAACCTGTTCGGCGATCCGGCGTTAGTGATGCAGGTACCTCGACCGGATTTGCGGGTAACGAAGCAAGTTTCTCCGGCCTCGCCCATCTCCGCCGGAGACTGGCTAACCTACACAATGCAAATATCCAATCACGGCACTTTGCCGGCTCCTAATGTCGTTATCAGCGATCCACTGCCTTCGCTATTGGAAAATGCTTCCTGGACAGCCAGCAACAGCGCCATTTTGCCCCAGGCCGGCGAAACATACGTTTGGAATCTGCTCTCACTCGATGTAGGACAACATGCCTGGATCACGCTAACGGCGCAAGCATCATCCGCCCTGACCGATCCGACAGTGATAACGAATGTGGTTACCGTAACTTCTGCGTTGGCCGATGAAGATCCTGCCGACAATACAGCGCGAGCCGTCAATAACACGGCAAACAGTGGGTATTTATCCGGCCTGACCTGGAACGATGCCAACGCCAACGGTGTACTCGATGCCAATGAGCAAGGCCGACTGGCTAACATACAAATTGAGGTCAGCAATGACCAAGGCACGACGGTCGCCTCACCGTTGACGGATAGCAGCGGTTATTACACATTGACATTGCCGACCGGCACGTACACAGTCACGGCCGCAGACATGACCGGTTACGTGCACACAACCCCCGCCTCCCGCAGCGTGGCCGTACCAACCAACGATGCAACAGCGGCCGACTTCGGTTATATTTCGCCCACAGCTGTCGAAGTTGTTGCTTTCAAGACATCCATTGACGGAAAACAGGTTACGCTGCACTGGCAGATGGCGAACGAAGACGGCATTGTTGGCTTTTACGTGGCACGCGCCCGTACTACGATAGCAACAGCGCCGATCATCTCGGCGTTGCTGCCCACGGGAGGCGCTGGAACAGCTTATACGTTCAAGGACACCCCGCCGGCTGATGGTTCGTGGTATTACTGGCTTTATCCCGTTCTGTCGGACGGTGCCTGTGCGCAAGCCATCGGCCCCCGCGTAGTGAATGTAATCTCACAAGGAGAAGCTTATCACGTTTTTTTGCCTTTCTCGATACGACATTAGACGTAGTTTACTTTCTACCACCAGACGACTGCTCATTTATGCAGGTGACCAAAACAGCAACGCAGTTTGGGCTGAATTATCAAAAAACAACGCCGTTTCTAAGTAATCGCGTAACTATTTGCCATGTCTACCGTCTATGCTTGTGGGTGTAGTGTGGGCTATTTTGCTCTATGTCTATGACGCGTTTAAGAATAACAGTCTAAATCTTTCAACAAGACAAGGCTCAAGTGGGAGGGTCATTATGCACGTGTACCGTCATCGATACCAATTTTCTTGGGGCGGAGTCATTATTTTATTGCTGGCGATGCTATTTTTTGTCATTAGGCCTGTTTATGCGGGTAATCCCGATGTTCCATTGCAAACACATGACATCATCGCATCCTGCACAGACGCGTCTCAGCCAGTGGGTGTGGTAAGCAATGGTGCCGGTACGGCAACTGGCAGTGGAACTTTCACACTGACCATCCCCGGGCCGCCGTTGAAAGCCTATCTATATTGGAGTGGCTCCGACGACACAAACCAAAATGGCGGTGACCCAGATGTCACTTTTAGTGAAGATGGCAATAGTCATGCCATCCATGCCGCCGCCAGTGATACCTATGGCCCCAGCTTGTGGGATTCCCCCAGCGCCCATTTCGACTACACCTATCGAGTAGACGTCACAGCTGATGTCACACAAGGCACCCACACATACACCATCAGTGATTTAAGCGGCTTTGACGTAGCTCTTTATGGCGCCTCTTTAGTCATAGAATACCAAATCACAGATAGCGCGCATTGGCCGCAATACGTGGCTTTGGCCAGCGGACAAGATTTAGCGGAAGGTGATAATGCGCCTTCCAGTGGCGCCGGCACACTACCCATCGTTTTCACTTTTGACGACGCTAATCTCGATCGTATTGCCACGCTGACCAGCCTTGTTGGTAACGTGCACAGCGGCGACAATACAGAGTTTTGGGTACAAACTGGCTCCGGTACACCGCCGTCTTTCTCATACAGCGGTGACAAAGATATCTACGATACTGGCACGAAAATAGCAACGGATCCGTTGGGTTCCCACAAGGGTGATTATTGGGACAACATCGCCGTGACAACAACGGTGCCGGCAAATGCGACTTGGCTTGCCTTTCAAGTACGTTCCGGCTCACCGCAAACGCCACAGTTAAATTGGGTCGGTGAGACCATGCAAATGGATGCCGCTTGCCCGAAAGTCAGCGTGACCAAGCAATTGGTGACCCCTTCCGACCACACGGCGCTGGTCGGCGATTCTGTTTCCTATGACGTGGCCATTAGTAACATCGGCAACGAGACCATCACGCATTTGCCCATGACGGACACGTTCGACAGTGCTATTCTCCAGTTTTCCTCGGCTTCGCCGACGGAAAGCAGTCACAGCGGCGGCACCATTGTCTGGGACGACCTGGTCACTGCGTTGGGGAATTTGACACCGGGTAACACATTTCATGTCACGGTGAATTTCCAGGCGATTGCCGTTTCGGCGCCGAATACCACAGTGAATACGGCGTTAGTGCACGGCGCTCAAGATGGCGACGCTCCGCCTGATACAGCGCCGGATGCCACTGACAGCGATGACACCCTCGTTGTCAATTCGCCGGGATTGAATCTGACCAAGAGCCTGACGACGCCTTCCAGTGGCACGGCTACCGTCGGCGATACCGTCGTTTTCCAGATTTTGCTGGAAAATACCGGTACGACGAATATCACGACTTTGCCATTACGCGATACATACGATGCAAGCTGTTTGACCTATGTATCAGCAAACCCGTCCCCTGATAGCATGAGTAGTGGCCAATTGGACTGGAACAATTTAGGGCCGTTGGCGACCTCGGCGCAAACGACGATTACGGTGCAATTCACTGCGGCCGCAGCATGTGACCCGGCCACCAACACGGCAACAGCCCACGATGTTGTCGACGAGAATGGCGATCCTGTTAATGTGCCGCCGAGCTCGGCAACGGTTATCATTGAGGCGCCAACGGCCACGCCAACAGATACACCGACAGCGACGCCGACCGATACGCCCACGGCTATTATTACCTCTACACCCACGCCTACGCCTACGGCGACGCCTACGGTGACAAATACACCGACGCACACGCCGACTCAGGTCGGTACGCCTACGCCGACGCCAACCGCTACCCCGACGCAGTGTTATCGTTCTATCTATGGCCATGTTTACGAAGATGCCAACCTTAACGGTTCGAAAGATAACGGAGAAGCCGGCATTGGCGGCGTCTTGGTCACAATAGAAGGGCCTGTGAATTCTTCCACATTGACATATAACGATGGCACGTACGCTTTTGTCGGCGTACCAACCGGCGATTACACCATTACAATTACCCCGCCGACCGGCATGATAGCTACTTCTCCCAACCCGTTGCACGTGACGATGCTATCGCCCGCCTGTTATGTGCTCGCAGATCAGAACTTTGGCCTGGCTTCGGCTACACCGACGCCCACCCCCACCGGCATATTAACGGATACGCCGACGCCGACCAGCACGGCGACCTGGACACCCACGCTAACAGCGACACTGACACCGACGCCAACGCCTCTGCCAACTGCTACAGAAACCCCCACCGATACCCCGACGTCGACCTGGACGCCCACCGATACCTCAACGCCCACCTGGACGCCAACGCATACGCCAACATTGACACCAACCAATACCCCAACGACGGCCTCGCCGCTACCAACACCGACGCCGACAACGTCAGTTTGTATTGAACCACCGGATAGTTATGAGGTGGACAACAGCGCCAGCCAGGCACACTGGATCAATATTAACGATCCGGCACAACAGCATACTTTACATCAGGCCGGCGATGAGGACTGGGTGAAATTTGAAGGTATTGTGGCCCAGCAATACACCATTACAGCCCAAAATGTAGGCGCCAAGAGCAATGTCACCATGGAGCTTATTGACTCAGCGACGTCGACCGTGGTGGCCACCGGTGATACTTCCATCACTTTTATCCCTCAGCATCGCCGGATTTACTACGTGCGTATCCGGCCCAAGACGCCGGACGCCGTCGGTTGCGGGAGTGAGTACACCGTCGCTGTGTCGGCAAACCACCAAATCACAGCTTGTACGTTAGTCGATGCTTATGAACCAGATAATCGCTGGGAGGACGCCAATCCGATCCCGCTGGACGGATCGCCAGTTTTCCATAATTTTGCCGTCTTCTCAGACCAGGATTGGCACTATTTCCCAGCACAATCTGGCACAACGTACACCATCACGACTTTCAACCTGGTGCCACCCACGGACACAGTATTGGAATTGTATGATCCAGATGGTGTAACCTTGTTGAAGATGAATGACGATGCGCCGGGCGTTACCGATCTTTCATCACAGATCGTGTGGACGGCACCTGCTACGGGGCGTTATTACTTCATGGTTCGGGACTATACCGCGCAAGGTCATTGCTCGACTTACGAAGTAAAGTTGGATGTCGGGCCAGGACGGCGTAACACTTACGATCCGATTATTGAGCACCCCGCGCCAACACCAACACCGACACCGCAACCGTTAGGCTGTTTGGACGGCTATAAGATCGATGATCTCCATATCGGTTTGCCCGGCTGGGTTATCCATACGCATCCGCTGGGTTCGAATACGCCGTTGCTGACGACGACCACGGACGGCACCGGGTATTTCCGCTTCGAGAATCTAACGCCGGGGCGCTGGGTTGTCTACGAGGAAATGCAAGAGCGCTGGGTGCCGGTTACCGTACCGCAATTCGACGCACCGGTTTACGCCGGGCCTGACTGCACCCGTGTACGCTTCAAGAACCGACAAGCAACGACAACGCCGACGACAACGCCAAGTCCATATCCAACCATGGCGCCAACAGCAACGCCTACACCAACGACAGCAGGGAACTTAGTGCTACCGCAACTCATTACCGGCGGCTTGCTCCATGTGAAAGGCATTGCAGTCAACCAACGGTTGAACCGGGTCTATGTGGTAAGCCGAGATAACAACTTAGTTTACGTTTACAACGGTGCCACGAACCGGCAACTGGCTGCTATACCGGTTTGCGCTCAACCGTTCGGCATTGTGGCCAACCCGAATAACGACAAACTGTACGTAGCCTGTTTCGCCGACAACAAAGTCGCTGTCATCAACGGCGGTTCCAACACGTTAAAGACGCTCATCAATGTTGGCCGGGAACCAAGCTGGCTGGCCGTGCAGCCGTTCACGAACCAGGTTTATGTGACGTCCCACGCGGATAATGTCGTCGATGAGATTGACAGCACGACCGACCGCTTGACGCACGTGATGCACACCGGCGCTGTGGCGCCGTGGGGGATTGCTGCCAACCCCGGGCTAAACCGTTTGTACGTGAGCACGCGCGATTCCGGTATCGTCACGACATTTGATCTATCAACGCATCATGAGCTCTCGTCGCAGTGGTTCAAGCCATTTCCGTCCGGCGGTGCGCCTTATGGATTGGGCTTCAACCCGGTAACAAAACGTCTATACGTAGCCGGCGGACTCAATTATGCCCAGGTTGCGGTAGCCCGAGCTGACACGAATGGACTGCACCGTGCAGGCATGGTCGCCATTGACAGCATGGGTTACGATGGTGGTGGCGGTGTTGTAGTAAATCCAAACACGAACCACATCTTCGTGACCAGTAGCAAGTCCAACAGCGTTTCAGTCATCGACGGTGCCACCAATACCGTGTTGGCCATTTTCACCACTGGCACGGATCCTTTTGCCGCAGCAATCAACACCAACACCAACCGAATTTACATTGGCAACCGCCGTGGTGGATCTGTTTGGGTCGGCAATGACAATTTCTAAAATAAATCACGCCAAATGAAGCGAATCAAGGGGGCGTTCCGGTTTCGGAACGCCCCCTTTCGCGTGCCGTGCTATGGTCGTCAGTCAGCGCATTGATTGACGCAAAGCCTTCCCTGTGATACATTACGCCATAGCGGCTGAAAATGAAGCGGCTGACGTCAAGCCTTTAGACGAGTTGGTGGGTCTACCACCGGCTAAAGCCTCGATGCCGGTGTGGCGGCGGGGCGCGTCAAGGTAGTGTCCGGCGCCAAGAGGCGATTCAACACCAGATCCCTTTCAGAGGGCTTCTTGGCGACATAACACGGGAACTCGACCCCTGTGCGATCGGGCGGAGAACGCCGTTGAATAGAAGTTCAACTTCTGCGAGAAGTGGAACTTCTTAAGGGGAGGGCTAATTTTTTATCTGCGCGCACAGCCTGCGTTGATCTGCGTCCCATTTTATTTTCAGAGGAGCTATTCCGTAATTTTCGAATACAAAATTATTCGTTTAGGAAGAAATAAGTGTGTTTCTTGGTAGCGCCCTCGAAAGAGAAAAAAGAGGCAAGATTATCTTTTGGCCAGACATCACCTTAGGCAAAGTCATGCTACAACTGCGAAACCTACCTGCGCAGGTTGCAAGCTAATCGCTGGACAAGGCAGACTGCGTTAATCAGCGTTCTATTTTTCGGAGGAGAGGGTAGCCGAAGGCAATGCCTTCGGCTACCCTTCAGAGAAGTTTATTTTCAAGGGAGTTATCATGAGCCTACGGCACACCACAGCGGATGAAAATTAAGATCAGCGTGTATCAGCGTTAATCAGCGTTCTATTTTCAGAGGAGTTATCATGAGCCTGCGGCACACCACAGCGAATGAAAATCTACGGCTGGCGTCAAGCCTTTAGGTGGGTTGGTGGGTCTACCACCGGCTAAAGCCTCGATTCCGGTACGGCGGCAGGGTACGTCAAGATTGCGTCCGCTGCCAAGA
>WFQU01000110.1 GCA_015486845.1 Anaerolineae bacterium
TCCTGCCACACAGCTTCCGGAACGGTGATCTCACCGTACAGCTTCCGCAGCAACTCCAGTTCGCCAATGCGAGCCAGGTTGATGAAGATCGAAGCGTCACTGACAATCATAGCCGGCCGAGTTCCTGCAGCGTTTGCAAGTCTTCCTCATACTCCTCGACATCATAGTGCACAGGAATCCCTCGGCTGCCAAGAAGTTGTTGGAATGCCCAACCAGTCATGCCAGCCATCTCCCGGGCTTTGCCAAAAGATAACTTGCCCTGCTGGAACAGGAGAATTGCCAGATCCCGTTTCAGCTCTTGGGGTGTCATCCGCGTAGAGCGCATGATCTCGCGGGGTATTTCAATAGGTACTGTAGCAGACATTCCTGCTCACCTCCTTGCATTCAAGAGCGTTTGAACCTGCCGATGGACTGGACCAGAGGCAACATGATCTGGCTAATGATGAGAAAATAACGCCATGGCAATTCTATTATAGCTCCTGGCCTTGCATTTGTCCATCAGCGCCATCCGCCACCTATCCGTCGACGCGCTCGTACCTAACCGATGCCCGCCAACACGTTGCTCAGGCGATAGTTGTAACCGATCTCGGAGTGCTGGTAGTGGGGGGCAGCAGCGGAGGGCAAGTTCTCTCAGATAGGCGTGGTGTAGATGTCGAACTCGGTGACACGACGCCAATCGTGATCGAGCGTGGCCACGGCGGTCACGCCCAAGCGTTCCGCCTCAGCCAAAATCAAAGCATCCTGGGGCAAAAGATAGTAGGTTGTGATGAAATAGCGAATCCGCGCATCCAAAGAATGGCCAAGCGAAGAGGCCATATCATCTGGCTGTGTAAGCGTGAGGGGAATAGCCGCCAGAATATCATCGAATTTTGCCATATCATCGAATCCTGCCGCCAAAAAGTTTGGCTGATGCTTGTAAGTGACCAACCAATTTGAGCGCCTGTCCGACGGGGGCAGGGCCTCCCATGTCCGACGCAGGCTGCGGCTGAGGATGATATGATAGCATTCCTGGAGAACCGGAATCAATAACCAGCCGATCGTCTGGTAATCAGCGATTTTTCGTCTTAGACGACGGATAAACTGTTGCGCTACTTGCGCATTGGGGTTATCATCTCCTGTGCGACACGCAAGCAAGAGAGAAGTGTCCAGGACGAGTTGCGCGGGCAAGGGAATCGCTGGATCGGCCAGATCAAACAATGTCATCAAATCGCCTCTTGCACTTCAACCCAAAAATCATCATCCTGAGGCGGCAAGTCGGCGAACAGCTCAGCAAGACGCTCCTCGGGCGGGCCCAGACGTTCTTGCAAGTGTTGCGCTCGATCCACCAGTATGCGTTGCCGACGCAACAAGTGTGGCGGCAGGGGCGTCGGTGAGTCTGCCCGAGGTCGGGTGGCAGCGGCTTGCAGGCGCTCATATTCGTCGACGCCGATCAGGACAGCCATCGGTCGACCGCGGCGCTGCAAGATGAAAATTTGTTTACCATACTTTACCTGCCCCACTAACTCGGCCAATTTGCTTTTGGCTGTGGTCATACCAATCGTTTGCTTCATGGCTTGCCTCCAAACGGTCAAGATGACCATATTGTAGCACGAGAGGCTCATAAGTGCAAGGGGCGAAGAAGGTGATCACTGTCAGCCAGCGGTTATGCCGGCCCCAGGGCGCTTCGGGCATGAAAGCAACGTCCTCATATCTTTTCCCACCTGGCCCTGGTGATGCCGCCCTGCTTAAGGATTCACCCTAAAAGCGCTCGGCTGATCTCATCGCCATGAGGGTTGGGGATATAGAGTTTGATCTCACCATTGACCATGTATTGATGCCTGCCTCCAGAATAAGGCCCCTCGAAACCCAGAGAACGTAATGCTCGAATCAGGTCTTTGCGCTTGTGGGCCCGAACAGTGTCATTAGGCCGTTTCTTTGCGCATCTCAAGCGCAATGCCGTCCACGACAGGCAAGTGGTGGCCCAGCCGCAGTCCCAGCAGAATCCAGCCTTCCAGCACTTCTTGCAATTGCTGGCGGCAGGCCTCCAAAGATTCGGCATAGGCGAAAACCCCCTGGAAACCGGGGATTTCACCGTAATACGCACCGTCCTCGAGGATTTCGCAACGGGCCTTATTCATGGCTCGTTGAATATAATCGGTCAACATGATATCGCTCCCGGTGAAGGTGATCGCCGTTAAGCTACTCAATTATACCACAGCGGGCTGAACTCTAGACAGTGACAACCACGAACTGCACGAATTGAACCACAGATTGCACAGATTCTTTCCTTTTGTTTTTATCTGCGTGCGTAGCCTGCGTTCTTAGAGAATGGGACACAGACCCACACAGATATACACAGATTTTTTCTTTTCTTCTTATCTGCGCACGAAGTCAGCGTTTATCTGCATCCTATACTTCTTTCTGATCTGTGTGCGAAGCCTGTGTTCATCTGTGTCCCATATATTTTTTGGGTTTTATCTGCGTACGAAGTCTGCGTTTATCTGTGTCCCATATATTTTTCGGGTTTTATCTGTGTGCGAAGCCTGTGTAAATCTGTGTCCCATATATTTTTTTGAGTTTTATCTGTGTGCGTAGCCTGTGTTAATCTGTGTCCTAATCACTTCCACCACTCGCGCCATGTCCGCCTCGCTCATGGCCGTGCCCGATGGTAAACAGAGTCCCTTCGCAAATAGTTCCTCGGCCACGGCGCCGCCTACGACCTCGCAGTCGCGGTAGACCGGCTGCAAGTGCATGGGCTTCCACAACGGGCGGGACTCGATGTTCTCCGCTTCCAGCGCCAGGCGCACGTCCTCGCGAATAGCCCCGAATTCGTCCGGGTCGATGGTGATCACCGTCAGCCAGCGATTGTGCCGGCCCCAGGGCGCTTCGGGCA
>WFQU01000111.1 GCA_015486845.1 Anaerolineae bacterium
AGGGGAACCCCTACGGTTCCCCTCCAATCCTTTCGAAAAGCGTTCCCCCGGCTAAGATGGTAAAACGAATCAAATAGGTCATTTTTCGCTGCTTAGGCCAGCCAGTCGCGCCGGCAATACGAATAACCTCTGTTCTCGGGCCTGGTCCACACTAGTGAACAGCATCAAACTGATCCGAACTCGAGCCGCCAACGATATGTCAGAACTGTTTGCCGACAGGATGGCGGCGGACAGCAGCGCGGCGGCAGGAAGTGATAGCCCGCAACAAACCGGCCACGGCGCAGCCAAGAACCTTTTTCAGGGGGTCTGGGGGGTGAAACGCCCCCAGTAGGGATTTGGGGGCTGGCCCCCAAGAAAGAAAATAAAATAGATTGTCAGCCGCCATCAACCAATCCCATCCCATCCCTATTTCAAAAGTTCAACTTCTTGAAGAAGTTGAACTTCTAATCAAAGATAATATCGCCGCCTTTTTCTTCTTCGAGGGCGCTACCCTCGAGCTTCCGGCAGGGGAACCCCTACGGTTCCCCTCCAATCCTTTCGAAAAGCGTTCCCCCGGCTAAGATGGTAAAACGAATTAAATAGGTCATTTTTCGCTGCTTAGGCCAGCCGGTCGCGCCGGCAAGGGGGGGATGGAAGGTGGAAAATGGATAATCGGAACGGTAAGAAGGTCTGTTTCCCCCTTCCTCTTTCCTTTCTCCATTTTTCCCTCCAAGAAAGAAAATATAAAAGACTGTCAGCCATCATCGACCCACGCCATTCCTGCATTAGTGTAGCGGTACTTGTTCCAAACGCCAAATTCCCCAAATTGCGGCTAACAAGACCAACCCGCCAATCAAGTAACTCTCTCCCCAACCAGCGTGGGTCATAAAAAGTGCGATCTCCCCTAAAGCACCGGTCAATAAGTAAATTAAAAGCACGGCTTCCCGTTTCGTGTAGCCTAAACGCACCAGCCGGTGCGAAAAATGATCCTTGCCTGGCGTCGTCAGCGGATTTAGCCCACGGCGCAACCGCGAAATCACAACTAACGTTGTATCGAATAGTGGCACCCCCAGCACAATGGGCGGAATCATCCAGGTCACAGTAGGTACGTTGGTTGGGAAACGCAACTTAATTCCCACCGCCGCCAACATAAAGCCCAAGAAGAGGCTTCCACTATCGCCCATGAAAATCGAGGCAGGGTTGAAATTGTAGAACAAGAAACCAGCCGAAGCGCCGACCAGAGCAGCTGCCAACGCTCCCACTAAATATTGATCGCTGCCAGCCGCCAATAACACAAAAGTTGATGATGCAATCAGTGCCACCCCACTACTTAAGCCATCCATATTGTCCAATAAATTCATAGCATTGGTCAAACCGACGACCCAAAACAGGGTTAACGCCCAGTTTAGCAGCCAGCTATGGAAGAGCAACACTTGCACACCCGTCGCAATTAGAATGAGACCAGCGATAACCTGTCCCAACAGTTTTACGGCGGGAGAAAGCGAAAAACGATCATCCCACAGGCCTAAGAATGATACCAAGGTAGCACCAAGAAAAATGCCAACGACCTGAGATATGTAAAATTTCCCCGCTAAGAGCAACAATGCGCCCATGAAAGCAACATAAATGGCTACGCCGCCTAACAGCGGCGTGGGCGTCGTGTGTATTTTGCGGGCATTAGGCTGATCAACCATGTCGGTGTGCCGGGCCACGCGCCGGGCTATTGGTACTAAGCTCCAGGCTAAAAAGAGCGCCATCAACATAATCAGCAAATAAGCAATCATTGCATTGCCTAAAAAAGTATGTAAACGAATCATTTCCTTGCCTAACCTGAGCGCGCCCTTTCCAAAGTAATTGAACTTCAAGCAGCAAACAGCGTCAACGAGCGGATCGCTTATCCTTTGATCTGCTTGATCAATTGTTCAATGGCTGGTTTGTCTTTGTCCGAAGCCAATTGCAATGCTTTGTTAGCCTCTTGCAAGGCCATCTGCTTCTGTCCTATTTTCCAGTACAGCAAAGCCAAATTCCTGTACGGCACCGGATCGTTGGGGCGCAGCAATACAATTTGCTGATTAACGCCAATAGCTTGGCTCAGTTGGCCAGCACGTTCATAGGCCACGCCCAAAGAGCTTAAAATGTTGGCATTGTTAGGGCTCAATTGCAACGCCTTCTGGTACATGGTCACAGCTCGGGGGTAATCCTTTTCCACTCGCGCCAGGTCACCGCCAATCACGTATGTCAAACTGTAGCCGGAGTCGATAGCTATAGAGCGCGCTATAATTTCCTTGGTTTTCTCTTTCTGGCCTAATTCTAAAAGCGTCATAGCCCATTCATCCAGCAGCCGAGCTGAATGGGGACTCAAGCTGACTGCCTCTTCGTAATCGTGTTCAGCTTTCTGCAAAAGTACCTTCTGTTCCGCTTTGTCCGTGGTGCGATGCGCCCGATTGTTATAATAACGGGCCAGGTTAGCCGTGTGATCCGTGTTCAACGGATTCAATGATTGTGCTCGGGTCAATGTGCGGAGCGCTGCCGCAAAGAATTTCTCCGCGTCCGCCGGTTTGGTGGCCCGGTTAGCTATCTCTAATTGGTCCCGTCCCAGGAACAGGTAATAGTAATCCTCTTTGGGCTCTGTTTTGATTGCTTCCTGGTAAAGGATGATGCTTCGATCCCAGGCCTTGGCGCTGGTGAACGATTGCCCTTGCTTGAAATAAACATCAGCTCGCACTAAAGCGGTATTCACTGAAACAATCAAGTAAAAAGCGAGAACACCAAAAAGGACTAAGGCGCCGGCGGTGAGACCATTGCGGCTCCATTGCGCTGGCCGGTCACCACCGCTGCGATACCAAAGTGCGAAGGCGATTAATAACAAGAAAAAAAAGAACAGCCAGTAGAAATTCACTGCGTAGCCGCCCACGATGTGCGCCAAAGCAATCAAGGCTGACGGCGTGTGCACAGATTGCTGAAAAGCAGCACCGTGGGCTAATTGCAGCGCCTGAAACAGCGCTCCCCAAAGGTAGCCTAATATAGCGGCGCCACTAAACAGAAGGAAAGCCAACCCACCCCATCTGATCTTTTTCCTTTGCTGCCGGCCTTCTTCCCCCAACAGGACCAGGCTGGTGAAGATACCGCTAAATGTGAGTAGATAAAACAAATAAGGGCTATTCTCGCGATGATTGTGTCGAATGATCGTGAATAAACTATTGGCGATAATAGAAATACTATTCTTATTGGCTGGTTCGCCCTGTATGAACTGATTCGTAGTATAAAGGAAGGCCAGAATCACAAAAACGAAAGCGATCAAGATGGCCGGCACAGAAAGTTCTTGCCAAAATGATGCTTTTCGGGTCACTGAGGCTGGCGCCAAACGTTTGCTTCGCTGTCGTGCTTTGCGTCGTCGGCTGCGCCGCCCACTAGTTTGTGCTTTTGTCGATGATGATGCTACCGCCAATTGTGGCTGTGCCTCGTTTTCGCGTAGCCAGTTATTACCCACAACCAGCATCAAAGCCAGCATCACCCAAAAATACATGCGTGTGGCGACGATGGCAATGCCAAAATGAATCTCTACGAAATGAGCGATAATTGCAGCAAGTATCGTTAATAGGAATAAATAACGCTTGCGAGATTGTTCTTCGGGAGCAACAGAAGGCAAACGCAACGTAGCATAAGTTAAATACAGGATCAAGCCGCCCACTAAGCCCACCGGGACCGCCACGCCGAAAAAGCGCCAACGTCCCTGATCTATTTGATGCGCTAACAGAGGGGCAATGATCCCTCCGCCGAGAGTTAGGCCGAGAAAGAACCAGAACTGTTTCCGATCACGTATCAAGCCTAACCACTTCATTGCGTAATAAAAAACACTCAAAAAGAGGCCTATGTATGCCAAAAAACCGAAAGCCCCGGTGATGATCAAGCTGTCAAAAGTCTCATTGTGCGACCGATCCGGCGATGCGTTGCGGTGCTCAATATGGGCCAATTGTGGGTGGTAAAAGCGGTTATAGGCCACCCACATGGATTCCGGGCCGTAGCCGATCAACGGGCGCACGCTATTGTAGCTGTCTGGGTGCATATCTGGTGGATACTGCAACGGGCCGTGCGGCAAAATCATCTGCACGGCGCCTTCCCAGATTAACACACGCACGGCACCGGTGCCTTGTTCTGTTTCCAGCACGCGCCCCAAGCGGCCAATGTACCTTTGTTCCCGCAACGGTTCCAGCGGCGAATTGGGCAGGTTGAAAACGACCAAAAAGGCAATGAACAGCCCGGCTAAACCCAACCAGCCTGCGCTCAGCTTGCGATAGTGTCGGGGGCGAAATGCCGCCAGGGCGACCAACACGAAGGTGTACATGCCAGCCAACCAGCCTAAGAATGGGCCCCGGCTTTGGGTGTAAACCAGCGCTACTAACTGGATCACGAACAGCGTCAGGTACATCCCTCCTAACAGCGTATCACTCCAGGCTGTACTGTCACCTCTATCACTCGACAAAATTGATGCAAAAGAACGCAATAGCCGGTAGAGCGTGAAAAAGTTGGCCAAAATCAGATAGGCACCAACGAAAATAGCATTGCCCATATTGGCCGCGACCCGCTGGGTCACGTCGCCGCCCCATGGTAAAGGATCGAGGCCAGTATGTTGTACCATGGCGTAAATAGAAATGGGAATGCTGGTAATGACGATAGCACTAACCAGCCGTTCCAACTGTTCTCGCCGGCGCAACTTGGCGGCGATGATGGCAAAAAGCACGATGTAAGTATAAGTCGTATACGTACCTTGCAAGCGCATGTATGAGCCCCAGAAGCTCGTCCGGGGCACAACAGAAAAAAGGGTACTTACCAAATAGAGAAAAGCAAAGATCGCTATGGGCAAAAATAGCGGCGTGCGCCGAAACCATGTCCACCAAGACGATGATGACTGCGTAGCCGTGACAGGGCCATGTTTTTGCCAAAGCGCATCGACCTGTTGGGTCAGCCAAGCCGCGACCATCACAATGACAATAGAGCGCAGCAGTGCAATTTTATCTGGCTCGAAAACACGGCTGGAGTAAATGTCGAAATAAATAGGCACCGCGATAACGGCCGCCAGCCATCCTGCTTCCATGATGGCATCCATCAATAACGATAACTTACTTTCTTGGGCCATGAGCAACCTCATTGTGTTAGTATAGATAACTGCGCTGCGTTTTGCACGCTTATGGCGAATAACAACATATTACCGCAGAGCGCACGAACGTGCAAACCTTTTGGCCTACTGGGTTAATACCTTACCAGTGAAATTCTTGTGCACCGAGCAAGCATTCCACGCAAAGCTGCCAGGAGCGCTAAGACACAATGAAAAACATGAGTTTACTAATTAATTAGCCGACGTAGAGGGCATTAAGTCCGAACCGGGGTGAGCGAAGCCTGGCTAAGGATGGACATTGAAAACACAACTGCGGCTCGGCTTCTCGGCAACTTGGCGTTACATTTTTCAGTACTTGATCGGCCAAATTAGGGAACGAGCAAGGGGAATTGTGACTTTTGTCACTATATGTTGTCTATATGAATAGAGATAAGTGTATTCACCTTTCTCCTATAACTTGTTCTCTAATTATATTTGCAAAAGATAACAAAGTGTTATATACATATCACTAACAGAGTCATTATGAGCCTTCGGCCTGCCCGTGCGGGCATGTAGATAGGCACACCACAGCGGCTGAAAACGCCCCCTATCCCCAAAACCTTGGGGGGGGGGCAACACACCCCCAGAATTGGGGGCCGGGGAGCGTTTTTCAGGGCGGGCTTAAGAAGTCATGCTACAGGGGTAGGCATGGCGTTAGTTGATGACGGCAGAAGGCCCAGCGACTAAAAGTCACGGCAACATCTGCGAAATCGCCCTACGGCGATTAGCATGCAACCTGCGCAGGCAGGTTTTGCAGTTGTAGCAACGATTTCTAATCGCCGGGCGGGGCTCAACACTAGTCCCCTTTCAGGGGGCTTCTTGGCGACGTAGCACGGGGATTTGACCCCCGTGCGCTCGGGCGGAGAACGCCGTCGATTAGAAGTTCAACTTCTCGCAGAAGTTGAACTTCTTGGAAGCCTAATTTTTTTAGACGCCCTGCGCCTTTGCGCCGCTGCGTCAACTGATTTTGAGGGGAGACCTCTCCCCCAAGCTGCGCTGCGCTTAGCTTTTCCCCCCTCCCCGTATCGGGGAGGGGAGAGGTCTTATTTTCAGAGCGGATATGTGCACGCCCAAACAAAAATCAGGCCACCGTGATACAAGGGCCAGTACATTCCCGTATAGGCAGGATAGATAATTTGTTAGCTTCCGGAAAGGGTTGAAAGCAAATGGAACACAACCAAAGAAACAGGGAACGGCAAGCTGCGCGCATCGCCCGCGTCATCGAGCAGATGATATGCAAGCAACAGTTACAAAGTGGAGACAAACTACCCACAGAGCGCCAGTTAGCACTTCAGTTCAAGATTAGCCGGCCGACGCTACGCGAAGCTTTATGTATTTTAGAGTATAAAGGCGTGATAGACATTCGCCCCGGCAATGGCACTTTCGTTAAACAAGCCAAAACACTTTATGCGCAACACACACTTTTCCCTGCTGAATTCGCGCAAGATGCTAAAAGTTGGGAAGAAATCTTCCAGCTAAGACTTTTAGTCGAGCCTGTAATGATTGAAGCCTTCGTTGGACATATTACTGTGACGCAACTACAGGCCTTAGAAGCCAATTTAGCACGCATGCATCAAGCCATAGAAGCAATAAACACCTCACAGATGTTACAATCCGATGCTGATTTTCATTACATGCTTGCCACCATGTCCGGGAATCGACTCTGGGCTCATCAATTAGGTGTAATGGTGAATTTCTTGGCACAGGGACGCTACCAATTTCTGCAGATAAGAGACCAATATGGGGCTCTAAAAGAACATGCAGATATTGTGGCTGCTCTGAGGACAGGGAATGCCTCGCAGGCCAACACATGCATGTACGAACACCTGAAACATGGCATGAAAGCGCTGGTGGCAGCGTTGAAGGAAACACAATCCCGACAAGGACAAGATTCAGCACGGACGAGTTAAAGCAGTACCCACCCTTCCCGGGTACAATATGTTCGCTATCCAACACTATTTGAAAGCGTGCCGATATAATCGCCCCTAAACTGTCTATCACCACGAGCATATCCGTCTTGATAGCGAGATGGATTGAGAATTTATGTCAGTAAGCTGCTATGAACGAAGGCGTGTCGTTTTTATTTCGTCTCTAAATCCAAACTGGAAAGCCGGGGAATACGCTTGTTAATCCACCGAATGTTCTATCGAAAAGACTTTCACTGATTCTGAATACTCTTTTTGCTAAAATTCCATGCGTGTACACTGAGCTGCAACCTGGGTTGAGTGCGTGGTAATGCCGGGCAATCAGATTTCAATAGGAAAACTTGACGGCTCTTCACAATTTATATAAACTGTCTCACCGGGGGAATGTGTTAAAGCGTGTTGCCCCGACACATCAACGATAGATGAAAAAGAAAAACACGCGTTGTAGAGCGTGTTTTTTCGCGTCTATTAACAGGAACCCTATTTGCGGGGCCCGGCACAGGGCATGGCCAGCAAGAGAGGTTTTCCGTTTGCGGTACTTTTGAAAGGGGTAGTAACAACTATGTCGGCTTCAGTTTCTCATAAGCTCTCCAATTCATTTGAGGGCGCATTAGCGGGCGGAGGTGATCCGGCTAGCTCTCCCCTATATGTTTTCGGCCCATTTCTTAAGCTCATTGTCGTAGCGGGCGTAGCCAAAATCACCTTTGGTGCCAGCATTTGGCTTGTGATCTTTACCATCGCGGCCGTATCGGCCATGTATCGACTGGTTATGAGTTGGGTCACCGACGGCAGCGGGGGTAGCGGCCTCACCGAAGAAGAATTTGGTGGTTGGGCGGTAAAAATCAATGCCAGTATCACAGTTATTGAATATACTTTAACATTTTTAGTGAGTATGGCGGCGTTGGTTACTTTTATCGCTGACCGGTTGCCGCTGCTTAACCAGCATTTTCTCGGGCTTATTCAATATCGCGTTTTCGTGGCTATTCTTTTAAGTTGTATTACCGGCTGGATTGTCAATCGCGGCCCGAAAGCTGCCGCGGCCGTCTTCGGGCCGGCAACATTGGCTGTGTTGTTCTTACTGTGGGTTATCAACATAGCCACAATTTGGAAACTCGGCTTGCACATTCCGGCCTTGCATCTTGAAGCGTTCACGCCAGGGTATCTACATTTCACACTGGCCGGCTATGCCCGAATTCTGGCCCTTATGACCGGGGTAGAAGTCTTCGCTAATTTAGTGGCCGCTTATGACGGAACACCACATCAGAGAAGTCAGAAAGCGTTTGGCAGTTTGCTTATTATCATGGGCACCACGGCGCTGACCATGCTCATTGCCGGCCCTGCGATCATGAAATTATCAGACCCGACAAATCCGGATGTGTCCGTGTTCACACAAACCATGAATGCCCTTTTGCCGCATTGGCTCTCTTACCTTGGCACATTGATCGGGATCGCCGTGCTGCTTTCCGCCTCCGCGGCCAGTGCCCAGGGGCTACAAAATTTGTTCTTAGGTTTGACCGATCGACACTATTCGCCGAAGGTTATGGGGCTGCGCAACAAACATGGTGTCGCGGCCGCTCCAGTGTGGGTAGAAGTAGGCGTTGCCGCGATCTGTTTTCTTTTCTTGGGCACTAGTGAGGAGCTGTATTTGTCCGTCTACGCCGCCGGCGTCTTCATTTTGTTGAGCATGACTGGCTGGGCCGCCGGCCAGCGTTTGCTCAGAGAAATCCGGGCCGAATTTGATACCGGCCATTTACTTACGTTGATCGGTTCGGTCCTCGCAGCGCTCTTGACCACCGGCGCAACATTGATTATTTTCATCGAGCGCTTCAAGTCCGGCGCCTGGGTCTATTTCATTTTGATCCCAATGCTGTATTTTGTGTTCGACTTCTTCCGAAAACAATTGGGTGCGCCTTCACCGTTGGCAGAAGCCGTAGGTAGCATCGAAGAAGCTATGTGGGCAACGCGTGCAGTGCCGCCCAGAAAACCGGAACCCATCCAGGCCGTATCCGCTTTGGTAAAACAGTTTCAGCCCACGACGGAACGGACAGAACTGTGGCGAAAAAAGAAAACACCTCCTAAACACATTTTAGTGCCCTTGGACCGGTCTCCGTTGGCAGAACAAGCTTTAGGTGCCGCGATCACAATAGCCCGCGTTTACAATGCTAAGATTACTTTGACTTCGATCGTCCGGGCACGTGGTATTTTAGGTCCGCTGTCTCAAGCTGAAGAGAAAATTAAAGCCATTCGCGCCAAAGATGAAACTTATTTACGCCAGGTAGTTGCTTCATTACAAGGCAGAGGAATTGAAGCAAAATATACTATTGGCATTGGCCCATTTGCAGAGACGCTTAATAAAATAGCTAAAGAGATACAGGCTGATCGGCTTATCATGACGACACACGGACGATCAGGTTTACACCGTTTGCTTTTAGGCAGCGCGGTCAGCGCAGTTTTGCAGCACATTGATATCCCAACTATATTGATCCGCCCACAAGCGCACGTGGACGCACTGCAGCCTATCTCCTTTAAGAAGATACTAGTACCTTTGGATGGTTCTGAGTTCTCCGAACGCATTTTAGCTTACGTGCGCGCCATAGACCCTTCTTTCAAGAGCGTTATCTTACTCTTAGCCGTGCCGGAAGTTCCCGAACCAAAATTATACGGGACCATGGCCGATGTCATCGAACAATACCGATCGCAAGCTGAAGTTAAAGCACGGGTTTATTTGGAAAGCATTGCCGATGTCTTGAAAGAAAACGGCCTCCAAGTCAAAACAGTAGTGACCGGCACCAATCCGGCTACAACCATCGCCGCGGTGAGCAAAAAGGAACGGGTCAATTTAATTATGTTGGCAACCCATGGCAGGGGCGGCTTAGACCGGGTGTTCATGGGACATGTTGCCGACCGCATTGTGCAACAAACCACTTGCCCTATTTTCCTGTTGCCTATTCACGAAAAACGGACAGCCGGCGGCGGGACACATTCATAACATGCCGCCCACGACTGAATTTGTGCGGAAAGAGCGTCTTTGTGAACGGTGCGGTGTGTTGTTTATCGTGCTGACGGATGAAGACGCTCAAAGTAATTACTGTCCTGTTTGCCGGCGTTTACTACCCCCACCGGGGCAAGTCCGCGGCCTATTGCGTTGGTTCGACTGGCGCAAAGGCTTCGGAATCGTATTGACCCGTGATGGGCGCAATGTATACATCAGGCGGCCACAGATTGCCCCGGCGCAACGTCGGCACCTAAGGCGCGGCGTGCTCCTCTCGCTCTATGTGCAGAAGGGGAAACGCGGCTGGGAGGGCTATGATGTGCAATGGTTACCAAGTTCTCCGACTGGGGATGCGCCAGACTCAGTCGGCGACATTGCTGATACGGCCAGGGCGTGAACACGCACTGTAATCGCGTATCAGATGCAGTTTTATGTTGTCGTTCCATGCCGATGCCTCTTGCTTCTTGCCACGCCCTTTTATTTGACGTATACTCTCAATATAGATTAGCCTAACAGAGGAACCCAATTCATTTTATGGAACAATCAGAACCAGCCAGTGCACCAGCGGCAGCAGGAGAAGCTATTTTTGTTGTAGAACAGAACGCATTAGAAGGTTGTCTCGCCGACCTGCAAACGTGGCCCATTATCAGCGTGGATACTGAAGCAAACAGCCTACACGCTTACCGAGAGCAAGTATGCCTGATTCAATTTTCTACGCCGGAGACCGACTACATCGTCGATCCGCTGGCCGAGCAGATGGATATTTCTGTTTTAGGCACCCTATTTGCTGATCCATCTGTAGAGAAGATTTTCCACGCCGCGGAATACGACATCACCGTCTTAAAAGCTGACTTCGATTTCAAATTCGCCAACCTTTTTGACACCATGATCGCGGCACGTAATTTAGGCTATGCCCGGCTTGGGCTTTCCTCCTTGCTTTTTCAGTTTTGGCACATCAAATTGGATAAGAAATGGCAGCGCGCCAATTGGGGTAAACGACCGTTACCTCCGGAACAGATTGCCTATGCCCGGTTCGATACGCACTATTTATTACAATTGAGGAACCGTTTATACGGTGAACTAACGGCTAAAGGCTTGCTGGCTGAAGCGCAAGAAGACTTCGTGGCCTTGACGCAACGCCGTTTCCATACCCACGAATTCCAGGCAGATGGCTTCTGGCGTATGCAAGGGATAAAGAAATTACAACCACGTCAACGGGCCATTTTAGCGCGTCTTTATACTTTCCGTGATCGTGAAGCGCAACGTCTTGACAGGCCACCGTTCAAAGTGTTATCTAATGATGCCTTGCTCCTGTTGGCCCAGAAAGCCCCACATCGACGTGGCCAGTTGCGCTACCTGACGATATTGGGGCCATATCGCTTTGGCCGGCGCGCAGCGTTGCTCTTGGAGCAGATCAAAGTCGGCGAAACTGACGCGCTGCCCAAACGGCGACCCGTGCCGCGGCGGGATCCTGCCTACGAACAACGCTACCAACGGCTCCGTACTTGGCGCAAAGAAAAGGCACAACAGCGAGGCGTTTCTTCAGACGTCATTCTAAGCACCGAAGCGCTGCGTGCTTGTGCTCGTCTTGATCCTCATACCGAGAGAGAATTAGCAGAGGTCGATGCCATTGGACCGTGGCGCCGGGCACAATATGGCGCGGAAATCATTACCTTGCTGAACAGGAAACGTTCGACAAAAGGAGAAAAATCGTGATTCGCTTACAATTTTGGGGCGCCGATCAGACTGTGACCGGTTCCATGCACCTTCTGGAAGTCAACGGTCAAAAAATCTTAATGGACTGTGGACTATTTCAAGGACATCGGGCCGATACGTATGAACGCAATTTGAACTTTCCCTTCGATCCTACCGACATTGATGTCGTCGTACTTTCCCACGCCCACATTGATCACTCCGGCAACTTGCCTAATTTGGTCAAGCAGGGTTTTCAGGGCAGCATCTGGGCCACAAGCGCAACCCGTGATCTGTGCGGGCCCATGCTTTTGGACAGTGGCCACATCCAGGAATCGGATGTAGCTTACTTGAACAAAAAGCGCGCCCGCAAAGGGGAATCCCCTGTGCCGCCCCTTTACACGCGACAGGACGCAGTAAGCACATTGCCGCATTTCGTAAGCATCAGCTACGAACGCCCTATATTCATTGCCCCGGGTGTGCAGCTCACATTCTATGATGCCGGTCACATCTTAGGCTCGGCTATCGTTGAGCTATCCATCATGGACCAGGCAGATGGCAACCGACCCCTGAAGATTGTTTTTAGCGGGGACTTAGGCCGTCGGAACATGACGATCTTGCGACCGCCGACTTACCGAACTGTAGCGGATTACGTGTTGACCGAAAGTACCTACGGCAACCGGCTCCACGAAAGCCTGGACTCAGCCGAGAAAATGCTGGAAGAGACCATCAACGAAACATATCAGCGGCGCGGCAAGGTGATCATTCCTTCTTTTGCCGTAGGCCGCACCCAGGAATTGGTCTACGCGTTACACCGCTTGATCCTGGCCCAACGGATTCCCGAAATACCTTTTTTCGTGGATAGTCCTTTAGCCGTGAATGTCACCGAAGTCTTTCGGCTGCATCCGGAAGATTACAACTCTGAGCTTAACTCGTTTGCCGCCAGCTTGAGCAACCACGATCCATTTGGTTTTCAGCGGCTACGCTATATCCGTAATGTGGAGGAATCCAAATCCTTGAACCACCGCAAGGAACCCATGGTGATAATCAGCGCCAGCGGCATGTGCGAAGCAGGCCGCATTTTGCATCATTTGAAAAATAATGTCGAGGATCCGGATAACTGCATTCTTTTTGTGGGCTATCAAGCCGAAAACACGTTGGGCCGGCGTTTGGTCGATGGCGAAAAGAAAGTGCGCATCTTCGGCGAGCCATACAAAGTGCGCGCCCGAGTGCGGAAAATCGATGGCTACAGCGCCCACGCTGACCGGAATGGACTGATAGCCTGGGCCGGCCATTTTGACCGGAAGCAGGTTCGCAAATTCTTCGTCGTGCATGGTGAACTGGAATCGGCCAATGCATTGGCATCCGGCATCCGCGATCTCGGGTTTGCGGAAGCCATCGTTCCGGCGCGCGGCGATCAGTTCGTGCTCTGATATGAAGCGAAGCAGTTCAACTTTTCTGAAGACGAGACGTTCAACTTCTGCGAGAAGTTGAACGTCTCATTTCTCCCTTCATTCCCACTCGATGGTGCCGGGAGGCTTGCTGGTGACGTCGTAAACGACCCGATTCACGCCGGGGACTTCGTTGACAATGCGCGAGCTCACCCGCGCCAGTAGTTCGTCCGGCAAACGCGCCCAATCCGCCGTCATGAAGTCGTCGCTGGTTACTGCCCGCAATGCCACCACCTCGGCATAAGTGCGAGCGTCCCCCATGACACCAACGCTGTACACCGGCAAGAGCACGGCAAAAGCCTGTGCCGTCGTCCGGTAAAAGCCAGCGGCGTTGAGCTCAGTCAAGAAAATCGCGTCGGCCAAGCGCAGCTTCTGCAATCGTTCCGGCGTAATTTCGCCCAGGCAACGAATGGCCAAACCGGGGCCTGGGAACGGGTGCCGCCAGACGATTTCCGGGGGGAGACCCAGCGCTTCTCCAACTTGGCGCACTTCATCTTTGAACAGATAGCGCAACGGCTCGATCAGGTCGAACTGCATATTTTCCGGCAGGCCGCCCACGTTGTGGTGGGTCTTGATTTTGTGGGCTGTGGCCGTGTCCTGGGCGCTGGCGCTTTCGATGACATCGGGATAAAGGGTGCCTTGCACCAAAAAGCGCACCGGCAGGTCGCTTTTTGCCGCAATCTCAGCAGCCGCGGATTGGAAAACGTCAATGAAACGGTGTCCGATGCGCCGCCGTTTTTCCTCCGGGTCGCTGATCCCGGCCAAATCGTTCAGAAATAGAGCACTGGCTTCCACACTTTTCAGCCTCAGGCCGCGAATGCTGCCAAAGGTTTCTTGCACTTGCGCTGCCTCGCCCAAACGCAGCAAGCCGTGATCCACGAAAACAGCCGTCAACCGGTCACCAACCGCTTCATGTACCAGCCGAGCGGCCACGGCAGAATCAACGCCACCGCTGAGCCCGCAAATGACGCCAGCATCGCCAACTTGTTGCCGGATCGTTGCTATGTTTTCTTGAATGAACTGGCCGGGCGTCCAGTCAGGACGGCAACCAGCCACGTCATAAAGAAATCGTTTGATGATCTCGCTGCCCAAAGGCGTGTGAGCCACTTCGGGATGAAATTGCAGGCCGTACAGCTTGCGTTCCGGATCGCCCATGGCCGCGTAGGGGGAATTGTCGCTCGCCCCCAAGGCCACGAAGTGCGGCGGCAAACGATCAATGCGGTCACCGTGGCTCATCCAGACCGTCATAGCCTCCGGAAGTGTGCGCCAAAGTGGGTCATCGGTGCGCAACACGCGCAGTTTAGCATGGCCGTATTCCCGCGCCGCGGCCGGCGCGACTTTGCCCCCTAGCAGGTGGGTTATCCATTGCATGCCGTAGCAAATACCCAACAGTGGCACGCCGGCCTTTAGAATATCCGCGGGCAAGGTCGGTGCGTCGGCGTCGTAAACGCTGTTAGGCCCGCCAGAAAGAATGATTGCTTTGGGCCGGCGCATTAGCAAATTGCCGGCTTCTTGCCACGGGATGATTTCGCTGTAAACATTAGCTTCCCGCACCCGCCGGGCGATGAGCCGGCTGTATTGCGACCCGAAGTCAACTACGATGACCAAATCGTGCTGCGGTGCGGTTTCTGCTGCAGTCATTAGTTACGCTCCCGGCACGATGGCTATTGCGTCGATTTCCAGCAAGGCGCCGGCTGGCAAAGCCGCCACTTGCACGGTGGATCGGGCTGGCGGTGCGTCGTGGAACGCCCCCCCGTAAATGCGATTCACCGTGGCGAAGTCGGCTAAATCAGCTAAGAAGATTGTTGTCTTGACTACCTGGGACAGATCGCTGCCAGCCGCCTGCAAAATGGCTTGCAGATTTGCCAATACCTGCCGGGTCTGGTTCTCGATACCGGATTGCATCGTGCCCGTGGCCGGGTCAAGACCGATTTGGCCGGCTGTGAACAGAAATACGCCGGCTCGGTTAGCCTGGGCGTAAGGCCCGATGGCCGCCGGTGCCGACTTTGTGGCAATAATCTCTCTCTTCATAAGAATTCCTCCTTTAGAAAATAAAACGCTGATCTCTAATATGTTACGCCAGCCATATGAAAATCCCTGTTATTAAGCCCAGTTCACGCTATCGAATAGCATCAAACTGGTAGGGACTCAAACTGCCAACAATATTTCAGAACTGTTTGCCATCAGGATAGCGGCGGACGGCAGCGTGACGGGAGCGTGTGCTACCCGCAACGAACCAGATCCGGCGCAGCCAAAACTCTTTTTCAGGGGGGCTGGTGTTGAGCAGCCCCTTTGCAGAGCCATTGCAGAGGAATCGAGGCTTTAGCCGGTGATAGAGCCACCAATCCGCCTAAAGACTTGACGCCAGCTACATCATTTCAGCTGCTGTAGTGCGCCTGTCTGCGTGCTCGCACAGGCAGGCTGCAGGCCAACAACGGCTTCTTTAGAAAAGGACGGACAAAATCTCATTCGTCCCTACTTGAAATAAGCCACCGCATCGTCCCGGCGGCCATCCATCACGACCTGAAGTTTTGGCCCCCCAGTGATTTCTGGCACATCGATAACGCGCACATAATAATCCAAATCGGCGTCCCGTGGCGAAAGTTCGGCCAATCTGTTTTTGCTGTTTAACAAGAACGCTTCGTTGAAGACATTTCCGGGCTCATCAGGATAAAGTGACAATGGCACAATGTGCGCTTCCACCAAATCTTGGAAAAAATGCGTCCCGTAAGAAACCTCCGGCGTGCCGCTGGCCATCTTACGGGCAATTTCGATGAGCATTTTAGTATTGTAAATATCGGCATAAGAAACGCGCACGCCCAAATCGATATTAGAACTACCCCAACGCCCTGGCCCCATTAAAATGAAGCGGGAATCAGCCAATAATTTGTTCAACCGGCCTACTGTTCGGCCAATTCGTGTTTTTACGCTGTATGCTGCTTCCTGATAGCGCAATGGATCCACATAAACAATAAATGCGATATCAGACACCACAGCGTTAGGCACCAGTTTATGGGCCGAAAAAAGCTGACGTTCCACCGGCACGACCGGCACCTGCAATTCCGCCTCATTCTCGTTGCTGGCCTGGGGACGGCACTGCAAGAGATGCAAGCGGAATGACGGTTTCGGGTAATCCAGCCTAATATCGGCGGCGAACTCGGTATCAACATCGTACTGGAAATGGCGTTTCAATTTTTGCAAAATAGCGGACATCAGCCGAGGAAAGTCTGTCTTAGCTAGTAAATTATCGAAGGTTAGGATAATCTGCTGGGGCGTGAAAGTGCCTCCGGCCGCATACATGGGCTGGAGGTAATCGCCTTGGTCAATGGAAGCTAAGTAGCGCAAGCCAGGATAATCCGACCGCAATACGTCAATGACGGGCACTGTGCGGAATGCATTACGCTCTAAGTCGATAACATCCATCAGGTGTTGGGCATAGCGGCGCATATCCGAAACTGTCCTTTCCGGCCTCAATGTGGGATGGCTCAGGGCGACCATGCGCGGGTAATCATTGGCAACGCGATCCACGGCGCGAGTGCCAATGCCAGTTACCATGCGCAGCAGCCCCGCCTCACATTCGATCTTCGGCGTCCAGCGGAACGGATTATGGCTGAAAGCGACGCCTGCCAACGCCGGGAAATAGAAATGGCGGTATTGCGTGCCTTCCACTTTCTGCAACAAAATGGCCATCCGTTCATCGTAATCAATCAACCCCATGTGCCGCCGGTAAAAAATCGCGTCCGGCCCCATCACGCCGGAATACACCAGCGCAATGGCCTGCAACAGTGCCTGCAAGTTCTCTTCTATCGTACCCTGGTTTGGGCAAAAATAACTGTTGTATTTACCGGCAAAAGCTGTTCCGAGGCTATCTTCCAACAGGCTGGAAGAACGTACAATGAGCGGTTGTTCGCCCAAATGCGATAGCACGCCTTTCAGCCGGTCGACAATGCCTTTGGGAAATTCCCCTTGGAGAAATCGTTGCTGGACTTGCGGGTATTCTGCTTCCACGACTTCGCGCGATTTGTATTTCTGGTTAACCGTGTCCAGAAGCTTATTCATATTCAGGAAATCATAAAACACGTCAGCGCCGATGAAATAAGAATCCGGAATATCCAAATAATCCTGCAAACGGAGCTTGTCTGCTGAATCCGGGCTGGTCAGTATCTTCCAGGCCAACATCATGCCGGCAGCTTTGCCACCGATTTTGCCCCGGCCAATGCGCCGCCGCCGGATTTCTTTTAAGTCTTCGATAGTGAAAAACTTCTTAGCCACACCGACGAAACCAAGATGATCGCTAATCATGCTCTTGATGAGCACGACGATGATCTCTTCTAAATGGTGTTGGACTTGTGCCCGCTTTTTCGGCGGGTAGCTTTCGTAACGCTCGGCCGTGGCAAAGAGCACAGACCATGGTGCCAATTCCGGGTGGACTGACAAAACAGGGCGCTTCTCATCATTTTGCTCCTGGCCGATGACATCCCGCACGATTTCTTCCAGCAAAGCGTGGGGCAAATTGTAAGCGAAATAGAAGTCCGTGAGGTTCTCGCGGATGATGGCTAACCGCTCTTCCCACACAGTAGCCGGCTCTTCGACCCAGGGTGCAATCATGCCTTCCCGGCGCTGGGAAAGTATCGCTTTTTCTCGCGCTTCCTGTTCGAACCGCTCTTGGGTGACCACGCCGCGGGCGAAGATCTCTTCCCGCATGCGTTCCCGAATTTTGCGACTCAGAATTGGATATTGCGAGAGTTCCAGATAAATTCGCAACACTTTTGGCATTTGTGTTTTTGCTGGCTGTTGTGTCGCTGTCACTATTCTTGATACCTCCTCTGAAAATAAAAATGGGACGCAGATCAACGCTGGCTGCGCACGCAGATAAAAAACAATGGTCAAGAAATTAGTAACAGATTCTCCTCTGAAAATAGAACGCAGATTAACGCTGATGCACGCTGATCTTAATTTTCATCCGCTGTGGTGTGCCGCAGGCTCATGATAACTCCCCTGAAAATAAGACCTCTCCCCTGGCTTACCGCCCAAATGGGCAGCGAGCCTTCCCCTCCC
>WFQU01000112.1 GCA_015486845.1 Anaerolineae bacterium
AGAGCAAGCTGGTGACGTTCTTCAGGTTTGTCTTGTACGGATCGGGATCACCTTTTTTCGCCGGGAAATAGCCGTAGTCAATGATGGCAAACTGGATGTTTGGGTATTCTTGTGCTTTCTTCGCTGTAGCATCGCCCATCAGGAAGCCTACGGTGATAATCATGTTGTAGCCTTCGGTGGCGAAAGCGTCGATGTTCTTCTCGTAGTCGGTGACTTGTTTCGACTCGATGTATTTACCCTGAACGCCTAATTCTTTGATCGCTTTTTGCACGCCGATCCAAGCCGATTGGTTAAAGCTTTTGTCATTGACGCCGCCCACATCGGTAACCAGGCCAATTTTGAACACTTTCTTGGCCGGCGCCTTGGTTGGGGCCGGTGCAGCCTTGGTTGGGGCCGGTGCAGCCTTGGTGGCCTCAGGGGCTTTTGTTGGTGCAGCTGCAGCCGCTTTCGTGGCCTCCGGCGCTTTAGTCGGGGCCGGTGTCGCTTTTCCACAGGCGCTCAAGAGCATGGCGAATACCAATAACACGCTCAGGGCTACCATCCATCGTTTTCTCATCTTCATCCTCCTTCGTAGAAATAACATAAACGCTTAACACACAACATGCCAAGTAGAGGCATAACGTATGTTATTATAATAGGAATGAAGATCAGTGGCAAAAAGACAATACGCAGTAGTTGCTGTGCACGCACACGTGGCCACAGGCGTGATGAAACCAGCGCTTCTATGGTCGGTTTCTGTGCTGAACTTGGTATTGCGCGCAGAAAAGACGGAATGCGTTCATGACAAACCGTATATTTGTGTTATAATATGAAGTAATTGCTCGGGCTTTCGCTGTGGACAACTTCGCCAGTGTAAGTACAGTTTCCTGCCGCTGATTGCTAATGGCCTGAGCAGTCACAGACGGAACAGGCTTTGACATGCTGTAAGCGTCTTACGAATACGCTCACATGATGGCCGGCATGGGTTTAGTTTAGTGTCAGTCACATCGGTTTTATCCATACCATCACCAATGAGGCAACCATGGAAACAAATGACAAACCAAAGTCAGGCATTCAGATTGAGATTCCGGCCCAGTTAGATGCGATTTACAGTAATTTTGCTATTATCAATCACACGCCATCAGAAGTTATCATTGATTTCGCCCAGATTTTGCCTAATGTGCCCCGAGCTAAAGTGCAAGTACGGGTGCTGTTGACTCCGATCAACGCTAAATCACTCCATCACGCTTTAGGGGAAAATATAGCGCACTACGAGCAGCAATTTGGGCCGATTGATACTGCGGGCCACCCCGGCGATACGACAAGCATGGGAGGGCTTATCTGGCGGGTGGCGCCAGATAAGGCATAGGCTATGCGACGTTTCTTCTGGCTTATCGCCAGCTTGATGGCACTGATTTTTGTCATATTACTCGGCACCGGCCGGCCGGCACGAGCCGATGCACCGACCTGGCAACCTGTGGGCCCCCGGCACTTGGCCCAACAAGTCGTTCTATCTCCCAGTTACCACCAAGATCAAACTCTGTTCACGGCGCTGCCGGATAACGTCTACCGTTCTACTGACGCCGGTGAGAGCTGGCAGCCTGCTGCTCAGATGCCGCTGCCCAATGTCCTCGTTCTGTCCATTTCCCCGGCCTATAGCGTTGATTACACCCTTTTCGCACTCCAGGCCTGGGGCACGGATGGCCTTTTGTACCGTAGCACAGATGCCGGTCGGACCTGGAAGCCGCTTTGGCGGCAAAGGCACTTGCGCTTTGTAGTCATTTCGCCGGACTACGCCCATGACAGCACTGTTTTTGCCGCCGCGGATCTACTAGCGCCGGGACTTATTTGGGTCTCGCACGATAATGGTGACCACTGGCAAGTGCTCACTGATCAGACAAATTTGCCGACTTTGAGCTATATCAGCGGCTTGGCCATTTCGCCAGCTTTTGCCACGGACCATACGTTAGCCATTACCGGTGCTGGGGATATTTATCTTTCCCACGATAGCGGTTATAGTTGGCAATGGAGCGGTGGCCATGGCCCGCATACTGCCGTTGCTTTCGCCCCTGATGTCGCAACCAGCAATACACTTTTCGCAGCTTATCGGGAAACGACGCCTTCCAGCTTGTACCCGCGCAGCGGCGTCATTCGCTCCACCGATAATGGCGCCAGTTGGCAATTGGCCAGCGGACATTTGCCGGGCTGGAATGAACCTTATCCACAACGCATTACTTTCTCCCAAGATTACGCACTTGATCGCACGCTCTTCACTATCCTTAATGGCGCCTCCACTGATGGTAAACCGAGGATCTACCGTAGCAGCGATTTAGGCAGCATCTGGCAACCTTTGCCGGAAATCGCCGGCGGTAGCATAGCTATTCACGATATTGCCGCGGTGCGCCTGCGGGGTGGTGCGCAGCAGCTCTTCGCTGCCGCAGATGACGGCGTTTATCGATTACAGATTGCGGCACCACCGCTTTGCACCGCGTTGTTACCAAACGGTAGCTTCGAGTCCGGCAAAGCTAGTTGGGCAGTCAGCAACAGCGACATCCCTTTGCGTATTGTGGCTGCGCCGGTGTACCATGGCCAAAATGCGGCATTATTGGGTATCTTGCCCGACGAAGTAAATCGAGAAGGCTATTCTTCTGCTTGGCAGACGATCACTTTGCCGGCCAACGTGGTCAGCATCACGCTGCAATTGTTCCTCTACCCACTTTCCACAGAAAGTGCGATGGCCATAAATGTTCCCGGCCCGGCCCACGCCGCCGCCATGCCTTTCACCGTTGCTGATATGTCGGACAAACAATATGTGCTCGTGCGCAATGCTGCCAACAATCAATGGTTAGAATCCTCGTACTGGGCGTTAGAGAACGCGCCGGCCTGGCACTGGAAAACATACGACTTGACGCCTTATGCTGGCAAAGCGATCAAACTTTACGTAGGGGCACGCAACGACGGCATTGGCGGCAAAACGGCACTTTACGTGGACGACATTTCTATCATCGCCTGCCATGACGCGGTACCGGCCACCAACTGGCTGTACTTGCCGCTACTTTGGCGGCAAACACAGCTAATTTCCACGCCGACACCGTGGCCGACGCCGACACCGTGGCCAACGCCGAGCGGAAGCTACACCCTCTCGCCGTAGTTCAGTCTAGCACCCAAAATGCGCTCGCTTAGCACGCAGTATATCCTGATGGAGGTGTATCATTGGCAACTTTGGAACAGATTTCCAATGCCATTTTGGCACAATTCGAAGAGAAATACGAAGTTCGTGAAAAAGCACTGAAACTCTCCAGGTCGCTCATTCGCCAGTGTTCTTTAAGTATTCGAGCCATTCACCGCCACGAATATGACGAAGCCCGGCGCATGCTGGTCGACGTGCAGCACAGTAGACAGAAGATGAATGACCTACTCCAAATGCATCCGGATTTACTGTATACCGGCTATGCTTTAGACGCGCTAAAGGAAGTTGTAGAGGCTAATACGTTACTGGCCATTGTCACGGACAAAGCATTACCCACGCCAGAAAGTCTCGGTGTTCCTGGTAACGTGTATTTCTTAGGCCTGACGGAAGCTGCAACCGAGTTGCGTCGCCATATTTTGGACCTCATTCGTGATAATCAGATGGTGCGCGGTGAACAGTTACTGACGTGGATGGATAACATCTACGGGGTACTGGTCACGGTAGACTTCCCCGATGCGCTGACTCGGGGGCTGCGCCGGCAAACGGATATCTTGCGAGGTGTTTTGGAACGCACCCGAGGAGATCTTACTTTAACCGCCCGCCAACAACGGCTGGAGGAACGGTTACGCGCCATTGAAGAAAAGGCGTGATGCGTAAAGGGCGCACAATCATTCGTCCTTAGCTTGTTATTGCAAGACCTGTTAATGCCATGGCAATCTTCCTCATTGATGTTGGGGATTGCATTGCTTAGAAGTGCAACTTCTCCAGGGCGTCGGCATGGGCCTGCGGCCTGCCTGCGCAGGCACGCAGACAGGCACACCACAGCACATGGAAATAGGGTCAGCGCGCATCAGCGTTCTATTTTCAAGGGGGGAAAAATGGAACGGTTATTGGACATAGACGAAGTCGTGGCGCATGTGAAGGAATATCTCGCACAAGGAGATATCGATCACGCTACTCAAACTATCGCTGACTTACGGCCGGCCGATCAGGCAGAAGTCTTCTCGGAATTGAGCGAAGGGCAACAAACCCAGGTATTACGCAAATTAAACGCGGAAGACTCTGCGGACATCTTGGAAGAGCTTCACGATGAAGAAGCAGCCGATGTGGTTGAATCTTTGCATGATGCCGATCTGGTCCGGATTATCGACGAAATGGAACCGGACGAAGCTGTAGACCTATTGCACGAATTGCCACCAGAGCGCGCTAAAAGTATCCTCTCTGCTTTGTCAGACCCCAACGAAATTAGGCCGCTGCTCATTCATCCTGACGAAAGCGCCGGCGGCGTGATGACTACTGAGTTTTTGGCTTTGCGCCGGCGCATGTCCGTGGCCGAAGCACTCAATGCCATCCGTTTATGGGCACCAGAACCGGAAATCGAAGAAAGCTTATCCCATCTTTTCGTTGTTGATGCCGAGGGGCGCTTAGTTGGCGTAATTAGCCTCTATAAATTAATCACGAGCCCCCCCGATGCCCGCATTGGAGAGATCATGGATCGGGATGTGATCTTCGTGCGGGCTGCGATAGACCAGGAAGAAAGCGCTCGTATTATGGCCCGTTATGACCTGGTTGCCCTGCCGGTGGTGGATGAACAAGGCATTCTGTTGGGTATTATCACCCACGACGACTTAGTCGATGTCCTGGAAGAAGAAACCACGGAAGACATCCAGCGCATTGGCGGTTCCGAGCCGTTGGATAAACCCTATCTTGACTCATCCACCCTGTATATCGCCAAGAGACGCGTCGGGTGGTTATTGTTACTTTTCGTGACCGAGATGTTCACCGGGACCGTTCTGCGACATTTCAGCCGGGAATTGGAATCGGTAGTAGCACTGACTTATTTCATCCCTTTGCTCATCGGCACCGGCGGTAATGCTGGCTCCCAAACGACCGCTACGATTATCCGTTCTTTAGCCGTTGGCGAGATCGATTGGCACGACGCATTACGCGTGTTATGGCACGAGATGCGCACCGGCATTATGTTGGGCGCCGTGATGGGCATTGTCGGCTTTGCCCGGGCGTTGATGTGGGGCACCGGCTACGATATCGCCTTAGCCGTGGCTGTCGCGTTGACGATGGTCGTCCTTTGGGCTAATACGGTCGGTTCCGTCTTACCGCTTTTAGCGGAGAAATTGCATATTGACCCGGCTATCGTTTCGGGACCGTTCATGAGCACATTAGTCGATGCAACCGGCCTGTTTATCTACTTGCAAATAGCCAAAGCTATTCTGGGCGTCTAAGTGCCGCGCATCGCTGCCGGCGCTGACGCTGGTGTCGCACCGAAAAAACATTCATAGCCGTTATGACTTGGCCTACGCTTGGTGTGTGCATTCGCAGCAATTCCTGCACAACAAAACCTTCGTCGATTTAATTTCGTGTCAATGCGGGCGGTCTTGAGCGGGTTGCCAATAGTTTTTCAGGCTGCCCCATTGTCTTAGGGTGATTGCCCATTCAGGTTTCCTGTGCTAAAATGTCTTTACACAGAACGCATGGAGGCGCAAGTGACAAATACACCGCTTAAAATCCTTTATCTTTCGGTCGAAGTCGTACCTTTTGCCAAAACCGGCGGTTTAGCCGATGTGGCCGGTGCATTACCGAAAGCCATTGGAGCCCTCGGACATGACATTCGGGTTGTCATGCCTTTATACGGCTTCATTCACCGCGAACAGTTGCATGGCAAGCGGATCTTGAAGAATTTAGCTGTTCCGATTGGCAAAGAACAGGATAAATGTGACATTTTGGAGGGACACCTTGGCGATGGCGTGCCCATTTATTTTGTCGACAACCCGCGTCTATTTGATCGGGATGGCATTTACATGTATCCAGACGATGCCGAGCGTTTCATCTATTATGCCCGCGCCGCGCTGGAAATGGCGAAAGCGCTTCGTTGGCAGCCGGATATTGTGCACTGCAACGATTGGCACACCGGCATGGTGCCTAACTGGCTCCAAACGATTTACAGAGATGATCCGTTTTTTGCTAACACGCGCACGCTTTTCACTATCCATAACCTGGCTTACCAGGGCATCTTCGGCCATCGCGTCTTAGAGATTGCCGGCGTCGCTCACCACGGCTTTTTAGCGCATCCAGACCTATATGATCTCAATAATGTCGTCGACTTAATGGGACGGGCTCTTATTTTTGCTGATGCCGTCAACACGGTTAGCCCGCGCTATGCCCAAGAGATTATGACACCTGAACGCGGGGAAGGCTTAGACCCCATTCTGCGTGATCGTGCCGAAACCGTGTTCGGTATTCTCAACGGGATCGACCAAGCGTTGTGGAATCCGGCCAGCGACCGTTATTTATCCGTGACTTATGATGGCGAGCATTTGGAGCAGCGTCAAACTAACAAACAGGCTTTACAAGCGTTATCCGGCTTGCCATCTGCACCAAATGCTCCGCTCCTGGCTATGATTGCCCGGTTGGTGGAACAAAAAGGCGCCGACCTGCTGGCCCAAATCGCCGAATGGGCTGTGCGCTATCTGGATGCCCAATTGATCATTTTGGGCACTGGTGAGGAATATTACCAGAATCTTTTCTTAGATCTGGCCAAGCGTTTCCCGAAACAGATTGCTGTCAATATTACTTTTAACGAAGCGTTAGCCCATCGCATTTATGGTGGGAGCGATATTTTCTTGATGCCTTCGCATTTCGAGCCGTGTGGGCTAGGCCAAATGATTGCCATGCGTTACGGCGCTGTGCCTGTCGCACACGAGACAGGGGGGCTGGCAGACACGGTTCACAATTTCAATCCGGCCACGGGGGCAGGAAACGGCTTTACTTTCCATGACTACACGCCGGAAGCATTCTACACAGCTGTCGTACGGGCGGTGGAAACATATCGACAACCGAAACAATGGCGGACATTACAGGCAACCAGTATGAAAGCGGATTTCTCCTGGAGAAAGTCTGCACAACAATACATTGCTTTATACCAAAAGATGCTGGAGCAGCCTAAAGGTATTCCATACCAATTGCAAGAACGCATGCAATTGGTACAACAGTTAGCTAATAGCACAGAAAGTACGTGACCGCTACGCATTTTTATCATGGTCTTTTGTGGATAGTCAGCCCCGTGACTATTAGTCACGGCAACGGCGGCCAAATCGCTCTGCGACGCTTGGCATGTAGCCTGCGCAAGCAGGTTTCGCAATGGTAGCCACGATTTTCAATCGCCGGACGAGGCTGTCATTGCGGGACTCGATAGAGCCACAGCAATCTTCCTCATCGGCTTGGAGATTGCTTTGTCGCTACGCTCCTCGCGATAACACTAATCTATGTCTTGTTCCCAGAGGAGTCGGCGTGAGCCTGCGGCACACCACAGCGGATGAAAATCTGCGGCTGGCGTCGAGCCTTTAAGCGGCTTGGCAGCGTCAACACCGGCTAAAGCCTCCACTCCGGTACGGCGGCGGGGTACGTCAAGGTTGCGTTTGCTGCCAAGAGGCTGCTCAACACCAGCCCCCTTTCAGGGGGCAGGGGGCTTCTTGGCGACGTAGCACGGGGATTTGCCCCCCGTGCGCTCGGGCGGAGCAGACTGTGTTTATCAACGCGCATCAGCGTTGATCAGCGTTCTATTTTTTTAGGAGAGGCTGCGTAGTTTGACAATGCCGAAGTAGTAATGATCTTTTTTCGGTTCCAGAGTATGTATGAATAAGAAGGGGAAAAAATGTTTTACGAGATTGCGCCGGGCGTCATCGTCGAAACTGGCTATCGGGGGGCAAATGTCTCTGCCATGATCACTGCTGAAGGTGCCATTTGCATTGACACACCTATGGTTCCCAGCCAAGCCATCCAATGGCGGAACAAAGTCGAGGGACTCAGCGGCAGCGACAACGGCTGTCGGTACATTTTAATTACCGACATGCACCGCGGCCACATTTTAGGCAGCCAATTTTTTGATTGTCCCATTATTAGTCATGATTTGGCCTGGAAAGATATGAAAGGATACGGTGACAATTACAAACATCGCGTGCGCCAGTTTTTCAAGCGAGAGCCACTAATCCAAGCCGAGTTTACTGATATCCAGATTATCGTTCCTGAAATCACTTTTGCCGATAAGATGGCTCTCAGCATAGGCGGACAATTCGTCGAATTCATTCACACCGGGGGACATACTGTCGCGACTTCCCTGGTCTACTTACCAAAAGAGAAAATCCTGTTCACTGGCGATAATGTACTTTGCAACGAACATCCTTATATGAGCCAGGCCAATACCCGGCAATGGTTAGCCGCGTTAGCCATGATCAAGCGCATGGATGTGGCTATTGTAGTGCCAGGCCACGGCTCGCCTACCACTTTGGAAGCTGTGGATGAGACGAAACGTTACATCGAATACGTGCGTGCCGAGGTTTATAAGCTGGTTCAGGAAGGGAAAGGGCGCAAAGAGGTTGCTAACATATTAGCCCCGATGCTCTTATCGCTATATCCTGTGCCATTGGAACGACGCTCACGCATCACGCAACAGATCAAACAGGGTGTGCGCAAAGTTTTCAACGAAACTATTCACGAGTTGGCCGGCAAAGTCGAGATCCAAGAGGACGAAGAAGACCTTGGCTGAACGAGAAGCACGCCGCATGGTTGACGTCATGGCATCCGGCAACCGGCCTCAGACAGCCATTAGTCTCTTGGAAAGTCGCATCCAGGAAGCACAAGCGCAATTGCGTAATTTGCGCGGTAGCGGCCCAGCGGCGCTTGTCCTTTTGTCACAATGCGATGCCATCGACGACCTGTACGAAACGTTGCAACAGCAAGGGATTGATGTTGCCGTGGCCGGCAGCCGCTGGCAAGTGTTGCAAGAAAACATCGACGCACAAAAACGACTTTTCGTATCCGAGGTGGGCCGCAAGAAGCTGCGAACAGCTCGAGAAACGGCTCATCCCCGGCTGGAGCAATGGTGGTGGTTCTTGGATGAAATCGCCGCCGCGGAATTTCGTCAGCGCTTGCGCAAAGCAGTGACTATTTTTGCCATTGTGGCCTTGCTCCTGTTTGGCGCTTGGTACGTTGTACATCGTTACGAAGTCAACAGGGACCCGCGTCTGGTAGCCCGCGACCAACACGAAATGGCGGCAGAACGCGCTTTGGAGAACGGGAAATGGGCAAACGCGAAAAAAGAATACGACCAGGCGCAACTTTTTGCGCCGGACGATAGCGGCATTTTGTTAGCGCGGGGTGTCTTAGCCGATCGATTAGGACATCATCAAGAGGCCGAACGGCTTTACCGTCAAGTTAAGACCATGGGGAAAATAACCCCGGCTAATTTTCTGTGGCAACGGGGAACACTCTTTTTACAGACGAGACAATTAGCCGCCGGGCGCAAAGACGCCGAAGCCTTACTGCGGAGCAATCCACAATCCGCCGAGGCGTATTTCTTGTCTGCCCAAGTGCATGAGGCCGCCGGTGAATATGCGGCAGCCAGCCGTGATTACACAATCTGCAGTCAGTTAGCCAACAAACAGGGCAAAGCGTCATTACAAGCGATCGCTAAAGTGCGTAATGCTTACCTGCTGCAGTGGCATCCTGTGGCCATGACCACGCCGGTCGGGAAGTAATCGAAGCCAAGGAAATGAAAGGAGATCGCCATGAAAGAGCGTTACCTGATTAAGCCGAAGGGCGAGGTGCGTCTTGCGGAGTTTGCCCCGGATGATTGCGGCGGCATGAATAAAAAAGACGCCAGAAAAATCCTGAAAGCCGATAAGAAAAAGTTGCGGGACTTGCAAGCTAAGCTCTATGCCGGCCAGAAGCATGCGCTGCTTATCGTGTTACAGGCTATGGACACCGGCGGCAAGGATGGCACTATCAAACATGTCATGTCCGGCATCAATCCGCAGGGCTGCCAAATCACTAATTTCAAAGTCCCCACACCGGAGGAAATGGCGCACGATTATTTGTGGCGTGTGCATAAAGCCGTGCCAGAGAAAGGTAAAATCGGCATTTTCAACCGTTCACACTACGAGGACGTGTTAGTCGTGCGGGTGCACAATTTAGTACCCCAGAATGTTTGGAGTCAGCGCTACGACCAGATTAATGAATTCGAACATTTGCTGAGCGAAAATGGCGTCTACATCCTCAAATTCTTCCTTTACATTAGTAAGGAGGAACAAAAACGGCGCCTGCAGGCCCGTATCGATGAGCCCTACAAACAATGGAAATTTAGTCGTGGTGATCTCAAAGAGCGTGCTTTCTGGGATCATTACATGGAAGCCTACGAGGCGGCACTAAATCGATGCAGCACGCCGTGGGCACCCTGGTATCTGGTGCCGGCCGACCACAAGTGGTACCGGAATTTGGTGGTGGCTCGTATCATTGCCCAGACCATGGAGGGGATGGGTTTGCATTATCCGGCACCAGAACCGGATTTAGATAAAGTTGTCATCGAAGATTAGCCAGTGTGGCGCTCAAACAACGTCGGCCGCGCTAAACTAAGGCGACACTTCTTGACAAATCAAGCCATTGCCGGTACGATGCTGGCGGTAAAAGAGAGGCATTAGCGATGATTGTAAAATGGATGCGCCAGAGTACAGAGAGGGCCAGGTCGAGAACAAACATAACGAGTTCCCGGTTCATGGCGCGCATTTAAGACAACCTCTCTTCTCATATTTTTGCTTTTGTAAGAGCCACGCTGGGAAACAGCATGGCTCTTTTTTTATAGTCTATTTCCAGAGGAGCTATTCTGTAATTCTTGAATACAAAATTATTCGTTTAGGAAGAAACAGGTGTGTTTCTTGGTAGTCGACATGGGCCTATGGCCTGCCTGTGCGGGCACGCAGACAGGCGTACCACAGCGGATGGAAACGCCCCCTATCCC
>WFQU01000113.1 GCA_015486845.1 Anaerolineae bacterium
CCACCGGTGGCGCATTATCGTCAACATCAACCCGGATACGCTGTTAGAATGGAAGGAGCACTGATGCTGACCCGTGATGCCCTGGCGCGAATAGCTCGCAGGCACGGCGTGGGCCTGGGGCAGGTCGAGCACGACTATGTGGTAGTCTGTGCCCTGGATACGTTGGGAAAGATACCCTTTCTTAGGGACCGACTGGTCTTCAAGGGAGGCACGGCGCTGTGGCAGGTGTACTTTGCAGACTGGCGTTATTCGGAAGACCTGGACTTCACAGCATGGCCGGGCATGGATACTGGGTAACTGAGTACTGGGATTGCAGATTGGTTCGATCGCGTTGGAGAGGCGTGGGGCATTTCCATCAGGGTGCGTAGATTACACCGTGCCAACGGAGCAGCACGGCTGCGCGCACAGTTCGTGGGCCCCCTGGCATTTCCAGGGATGCTGTTAATGGACTTCACCCTTGACGAACCGATGCTACTACCTCCGGTTCGTCGGTTTGTGGTAGGAGACATGTTCGATGCACCACGTCCTGCCGTCAGGGTCTACGCCCTGGAAGAACTACTGGCCGAGAAACTGCGCAGCATCCTGCAGAGGGCGAAGTCCCGGGACTATTACGATGTCTGGAGGCTGCTGGCGGAAAAAGATGAGGCCTTCGACCACAATCTGGCACTGGGAATTCTGAGACGCAAGTGTCAGCACAAGGGTCTGGCGTTCTCCGGGGCTCAGGATTTCCTCGTACCCGAGAAACTAGCCGAAGCCGAAAGGTATTGGGGACGTGATCTGCGGGAACAGACGCCTCGCCTGCCCGGGTTCCGTGAGATCACGTCGGAGTTGAGGCGCCTGTTGCACGCGTTCCTAAGCGGGGAAGAGAACATCAATTCCTGAGGCGGCCGTTTTCTCCGATTATCACCCGGATCTTCGATAGGGTGTCCGTCTGCATGTCTCTATCCATTAGGAACATGCGACTGCGATGCCGCAAACCGATTCTGTATTGGTTTGTGACTTTGGTAAGAGGACTGTAAGTTGGGCTGCGCTAATCAACGGGACACTGTACAATTTATCTCGTGAAAGTACGCTCAAAGGTGCCGCCAACACGGTTAGGACGGCGTTGAACACAAAATAAGCGTTTTTTATGCCTCTGGAAGACCCCAAACACCATTTCCGGTACCAAAATTTAAATGTCAGGTGAGGGCTTAACCCCCGTCGTCCCCGTCTCCAAAGAAAAAGGCCGGAGGAAGACTACTTTCCCGGCCTTTTTGCGCGCCAGGTGGGATAATTGCCCCGAAAGCAGGTTCTTTTCGCTCCGCCGGGGGTTCACATGAGTAGATCGCGGGTTCGATGCTCCAGGTACATTCAGGCTCACACTGTAGTGACCGGAGACAGAGTTCCCCAGAACAGGCCATGCAAGCAGACACGGTCCACGTGTTATATGTTGTATCCTATAATGCTTCATTTTCGGTGACGTCAGGCGTGAACGATGGCACGAATAGGTTTCCCCAATTCTGTCTGGGGCGGAATGTGTGCATACACATAATAAGCCCACCTGTGGGTGGAGTAATTGGGGGAACGGATTGACAATTGATTCCACGTCCTATGCGCCATTGGGTCGCCGGCATACTCGGTTTCCTTCACCGCTGTGATCAGGCCGGTCTTCCCGGGTAATGCACCGGCAGTAATGTAGTGAGCGCTGCCTCATCTGAACTCGCGAAGAAAGGCATTTCTTCACACAATCAATCGTCCCCTGCGCGCCTGTGGCACGTACTCCGGCAGCTTCTTGTCGGCGAAGATCGGTTCCAGCCGCGCAAACCGCTGGCGGCCATCCAGCAGCGGCACCGAAGGCCAGCTATCGCCGATGAGCGGCCTCGCGTAGCGCAGGAAATCGTCGGTGACGTCCACCCGGTTCGGCGCAATCCACGCCTCCGGGGAATGCCGCTCCGAGTTTGCGACCAGTTCCAGCGGCACTTTGTCGTACCGCACCTGATACACGTCCCCGGGCTCCCGCAGGATGGTCGCCATGTACCCGTTGCCCTCTTTCAGGGCGATTTCCACGGCCTTCCGCCCAACCTGATACGCCTCTTCCAGGTCGACTGTGGACGCGTAGATCATGTCGTGACGCTGGGCCGTGCCGCCCATGCGCCTGCGGCTGGTGGGGGTGCGTTACACCAAGAACAAAGCCACCTATCAACCCCGCAATCTGGACTATGGCCGGGTCGAGTCGTGGCTACGCGCCGCCTACCCCATTGGAAGCCTGATCAGCAACCGTACCACTACTACCTATCCGTCCAAGAAGGGACTGCCAAAGTGCGGCGAGGTCAACAAGCTGTTAGCTAAGATGAAGGTCATCGATGTTAAGAGCAAAGTGGCTACGGCGGACACCCGATACCATGGCCTGGTGTTCCAAGGGCCGTACTTCATGCGCGGCTGCTGTTGCAATTCGGGGGCTTCTTCGGGGCCCACCGGCGCCGCCACTTGGGGCTGGGACTACGATGGCTCCTACGGAGACTGGTACACCGGCCATGAGATCGGCCATGGCTACGGGCTCTGCCATTCTGGCGCTTGCGGTGACAAGAAAGGTCAGGGTTGCTACATTTACCCCTATCCCAAAGGTAGAATCGGCGGCTTGCCGAGCGACCCCAACCGTTTCTACGGCATGGACGTCGAGACTCTGCAAGTCATGGGACCCACTTGGGCGGATATGATGAGCTACTGCAACAACCAGTGGATCTCAGACTTCCACTACAATCGCATCAAGAACAGGATGCTCAACCCCTTGAGCTTCTCCATGACCTCGGACACTCCCCAGGATCGGCTGCTGGTGGCGGGCACGGTGCACATCGATACGGATTGCCATAGAGTTGGATCCTTTCCTTCTCCTGGCCGACGCCCCGGAGGCCGTGGAGCGGGTGCCAGGCGAGTACCGCATCGTCCTTTCGGATGGGAGCGGAGCAACGTTGGCCGAGTATCCCTTCGCACCCCGGGTGCAGAAGGAAGAGCCCTTCTCACCTGGGCCAAGCTGTGCCGCGACCGCTGCGGTGTTTACATCTGAGGGAGTGGCCTACATCTTCGAACTCGTTCCCTGGAATCCGGACACAGAGCGAGTCAGCATCTGGCATGGAGACCGGGAGTTGGCCGTTAGGGACGTAAGCCCCCACCCGCCAACGGTGCGTGTGCTCTCTCCCAACGGTGGCGAAATAGTGGCGGGAGGTTCGTTCACCGTGACCTGGAGCGCCGCCGACGCCGATGGCGACCCGCTTACCTTCACCCTGCTTTACAGCAGCGATAGAGGGAAGTCATGGAGGACGCTGACCACGGGGATCGAGGAGACAAGCTATAAAGTGGACGCCAGCCTGCTGATAGGTTCGAAAACGGCGCTGGTCCGGGTGATGGCCAGCGATGGGGTGAACACCACGACTGATGATTCCGACGCCCCGTTCACCCTGACCAACAGGGAGCCACAGACCAGCATCGTCTGGCCCACGGACGGAGCACTGTTTGGCCCGGATGATGTGGTGCCCCTGGCCGGCGATGCCTATGATCCGGAGGACGGGCCTTTGGCCGACGACACCCTGGTCTGGGAATCGGACCGGGATGGCCCGCTGGGCAATGGCAAATCGCTCGTCTTGGCTGCGCGAAACCTGACGCCCGGCCTGCATCACATCACCCTGACAGCAACCGACAGCGGCGGAACGGAGGCCAGCGCCAGCGTAGGCATCTTCATGGGACACCGGTTCTACGTCCCTCTGCTACTCAAACAATGAGTGGGTTTGCCTGTGGTCGGGTAGGCGGCGACACTGTTCTTGCCCGGCCTAAGCGTGAGTTGACAGCGTTGATCCTGGTTTAGCAATCGCTTGCAAAGGAGGGCATCTTCCTGAACGCCCGGCTGAAAGGAGGAAAGGCGGCGATCACGTACGTCGGTTACCGCTGCGTGGGTTCCCCCGGTCGGTGGCGAAAGCAGGACGAATGGAGCGTCACGGTGAATGCAGTAAACGTCTTCCAGCGGACTCTCACCGGCCCGGCGAGGAGCAGGCACCAGAAGCCTTTCATGGATTTCCTGAGCAGGCAGGTTGAAGACTACTTCCAGGAACTCATCCGGGAGGCGGCGAAGTTGTTCCGATTCGAAATCAGCGAATGAACGAATTGGCAAATCAGCGAAACGAACCACTGGGGGAAGCTTTGTCGCCGATTTACCTTGATGCCTTGGCTTACCCAGCGGGCTGTGCGATGAGTAAGCCTTGCCTCATAAAGAGTCACTACCGGCCTGAACAGTTACGTTCTGAGTGAATCCACAGCGTGTGGCGCTGCTCAAACAGAGAGAACCTGGATATTCCGGCTGGCAAGGGAGCAGCGTACTTCTCCCTGCGTCCTGCCATCCAAAATGTGGCGATATCTTCAAAAGAAAATGTTACCGGAGGGTGCCATGGAGAAAGAGGAACGGATCGCGATGCACGAGCGGTACAAGTACCTGCGACGGATGAGGAATGGTACCGGAGGACAGGACGCAAGGCCCAAGGGTGGACACAAGTTGAGTGCGCCCGACGGATGGGTTGCGCCGGCGGGTGGGCTGTTGTAGCATGGAAGCCTCACAAATGATGACGGTGGTCGCGGGCGCACGTATTAGAGCGGAGATCTAAAGATTGGCCAATGATAGTTTGGTGGCCAATGTATAGTGCTGACGAAGGCCGACAGATGATGGACGATGGCATTGTCCTCTGTCTGTCGTCTATTGGGCATCTCTTCTCTGTCGTTCTGGGGCGATAGACCGCGAACGATTGACAGCATCTGGTCTGAGTGGTATAATATGGTATTGAAGTGAGTTGCCAATGGGGAAGTAATCGCCAACCGGCAACGTTTATCTTGCCGCATAGGCCCCGATAATGTCGTATTGTGTGGTGACTAAGCCGCACATACAACTTCAGCAAGTCATTTGTACCGCCGGAAGGCGGACATATCAAGAAAATCCTGTCCAATCCCCGCTTGTTCGTCGGATCATATGTATTAGCCAGCAAGTACAAGTTCTGTCCGTGTAGTTAGTGGCTTGGGCGTGTCACGTACCAAGCCTTGGGGTACAGCCAGCCAATGTAGGAGGATAGCGTCATGGATATCCCGACCAGGAGAAGTACGCCAGTCTGGTTACTCATCCTCACCGTAATGGCTATTGCAGTCATCACCATTCTCGTCTCAAATATGAGATTTCCGCCCGGCACTGCATCCGCTCATTCTGGCGACGTTTTTGGCCCGGCCTGCGGCGTAGCCACCCTTGATGGCGTGATCAACCCTGGCGAATGGAGCAGCGCCTCGAAGCAGACGTTTCAAATGTATAGCCCGGGCAGCGAAGCCCCATTGACCGCCACCTTGTACGTGATGAACAGCGGGTATTACCTGTATTTGGGGATCACGGTCAACGACGATGAGTTCAGCGACTATGGGCAGTATCTGCCGGATGGGGACACTTTTCGCATTGACTTCGATAACGACCACAGCGGCTCTTTATTTGCGCTGGGGGCTGATGTTCTCAACATCAGTGCTGGATTCCCTCAATTCCGGGATAACTACATTTGCGGCCAGCCTGCGTCTTCTTCTACCAGATTGGACGTACAGGGCGATGGCGCTTCAGATGGGGGCGGGGCCGCTGGCAGGACAGGTAATCTGAACCATTTCGAGTTGAGACATCCGCTGTGTAGTGGTGATTCCCTGGATTTTTGTCTCCACCCAGCCGACACCGTTGGATTCAGACTGGAGTATTTTGATGCAGAGGCGGATGGAAGCTTCGGCGGTAGCCAATCCTTTCCAGGCTCGAGCGCCACTTCCGAAGCAGACATTGTCATCGGTCAATGCTCCGGATCGGACCTTTTTATTTACTTGCCACTCGTTCAGAAGTAGCCATTGATGGTGAGTGACGCCCTTTTTCGGCTATGAGTTATGCTGTCTAAGTGGACGCAACTACTTTTCGACGTTGGCTGAGCCGGCAGTTGCTTTTTCTTGTTTCTTCACCATTGGAGCTGACTTCAGTCGGTCTGGCAGGTTGGTCACCCTCATCTTCGTATAACGAGGATGAAACGGGTTCACTTTCGTTATGGTTCGCGTCTTTGTCTTCCGATGTTTCACCAAGATGGAGTAATCCATCTTGCGCTCGATCGACTGCATGAACTGTGAGGAATTCACATGGTAAGTTCCTCTCGACTTACGAGAACGGCCAGGCCTATCCTGGTGCATCAGATTACACAGATTTGCAGTCGATTCTTCCCAAAATCTCTGTGAAAGTCTTTGACAAAGATGAATGCCAGAGTTCAGTACTGTGCCAAAAATCCAAGAGAGAAAGGAGACGAGCAGTATGGTGAGCGATTCTGGCCCATTGGATATCAGTGACTATGAAAGGGAAGAAGGCTTGTTCAAGATCCTCACACTTTCAGCCCATTTGAAGGTTCTCAAACCTGGGCATATGCCACAGTTCTTGCGACATGATTGGGACGAGTTGCTGCAAAGCGCTGGATTTCAAGCCACCGGCGCAGAGGGATATCTCTTTCCCAACCTGATTCTTGCTTGCAGGACGGCTGATTCATAACAATCGCCGTCCCCCAAAAGGAAGTGGGAATTTGTGATTCGAGGGGGGATTCTTGATGAAAAGAGCCCGAAAATACCGTTTTTGGCCAAAAAACCGTTCTTGTGGGCAATTTCACCTCGCGGAAATCAAAGACGAAACTCTGGAGAGATAGAAGTTCGTGCGCCCAAAAGGAACTGTCGTGGCGTTGAACCGATTGACAAAGATAGAATGAATAGATTGCAAAAGAGACGACGATTGGCTGCGTCGTTTTTGTTCGATCAGAACGCCGATCATTAAATGTAGCCTGCTTGCTATTGAAGATTTGCAGGAGGCGCTGCGGTGCCAAACCTTCGGTTGTACTTTTTGGGGAAACTGGATATTCATTATGGCGATGAGCTGCTGCCCAAGCCCGCTACGCACAAATCTCAATCGCTCCTGGCTTACCTGATCCTGCACCGTCGCCAACCGCAAGCGCGGGATGCTTTGATTGGCATTTTCTGGGGGGATCGGCCGGAGCGTAAAGCGCGCCACTCGCTCTCAACGGCCCTGTGGCATATTCGTCGTTGCCTGCCCGATGACGCCTTGATTGTGAGCGACTCGCAAACGGTGCAAATCAATCCCCACGCCTCTCTCTGGCTCGATGTGGAAGCATTCGAAACCCTGGCCGCTCGCACCGACATCCCCAGTTTGCAGGAAGCAGATGCGCTTTACCGGGGTGATTTTCTCGATGGCTTTTTCGATGACTGGGTCATCAACGAACGCTACCGGCTGGAGACACTGTTCCTGGATTTACTGGCCCGACTGATGGCCGCACACGAGGCGCAGGGTGAGTTCCAGGCCGCACTGGCCACGGCGCTGCGCCTGTTGCGCCTTGATCCGCTGCGAGAGGACGCCCACCGCCTGGCCATGCGCGCCTATTGTCGCCTGGGACAACGCAACACCGCTTTGAAGCAATACCGCCGCTGCCAACAGAGCCTGCAAGAGGAGTTGGGCGTCGAACCGATGGCGGAAACGCAGGAGGTTTATCAGGCCGTCCTCGAAGATCGTTTCGCCGTCGCACCTGCGCACGGGGCTCGACGGTTGCCAGAAGCGCCGGTTCGCCCGCCACCGGCCGCGGGCCACGACCCGCTCGACGTGGCGGCGCCCAGTTGGCTGGTGGGCCGCGAGCGGGAGCTGGCGTTCCTGAATGCGGTCTGGGATGGGGTGCGGGCCGGCAAGGAGCCGCTGGCGCTGGTCACAGGGGAAGCCGGCATCGGCAAAACGCGTCTGGTCGAGGCCTTTGCCGACCGTTTGCGCTGGCAGGGCGCCCGCATCCTCTGGGGCCGTTGCTACGAATTCGAGCGCTTGCTGCCCTACCAGCCGGTCGCCGAAGCCCTCGGCGCCATGCTTCTGTCCATGACGACGAATGAATTGGGGAATTTCCCTACTTGGGCTTTGGGCGAAGCGGCTCGCCTGTCGCCCGCATTGCTGGAAAAGAAACCCGGTCTGAAGGTCGCGCCCGCCATCCGCTCAATTCAGAAGCGGGCGCGCCTCTTCGATGGCCTTAGCCGGATCATCGCCAGATTGTCATCCTCCGGCGCCTTGCTCATTGTCCTCGAAGACCTCCATTGGGCGACCGCATCCACGCTGCAATTGATCCACTATTTGGCCCGCCATCTCCAAGGCCGCCCGGTGCTGATCGTGGGCACGTCCCGGCCGCACGCCCTGGCTCCGCCCCATCCCCTGGGAGATTTGCGGCAGCAGTTGCAGCGCGAAGGCTTGGCCCGGTCCCTGCCCCTTGCCCGCCTGTCGGAAGCAGATGTGACGACGTTGCTGGCCGAGATGTCCGGCGCCGGCGTCGCGGTTGCCCCTCTGTCCGGGCGCTTATATCGGGAGACCGAGGGTAACCCCTTTTTCCTGATGGAGCTCGTCAAGACCCTTTTCGAGACCGGGCGCATTACCCTGGAAAACGGCGTCTGGCAGGGCGATTTCGCCAGGATCAGCCAGGAGGCGCTGCGTTTGTCGGATGAGGTGAGTGCGGCAGTTAGGGCACGCATCCGCCGTTTGAGCGCCGCTGCGTAGGAAGTCTTGCATCTGGCCGCGGTGCTCGGCCGTGAATTCGATTTCGACTTGCTTGCTGAAGTCTGGGGGCAGGGCGAAGAGGCAACGCTCGGCGCGCTGGATGAACTGCTACGACAGCGGTTGATTGTGGAGCGGAGTGGCACCATCACGCGCGATTACACCTTCACACATCACATCATTCAGGAAGTGGCCTACAAGGCGCTGCCGCGGGTGCGCCGGCAACGGACGCATGCTAAAATCGGCGAGGCAATGGCGCGTCTCTACGGCTCTCAGGCCGAAACCATGGCCGGCGAGCTGGCGTTTCATTTCCGGCAGGGTGGACAGCCGGGCAAGGCCCTGGCCTGGCTGGAGAAGGCAGGCGATCAGGCCCGTATGCGTTATGCGCTGGAGGAAGCGGTTGGCTATTATACGCAGGCTTTGGCGCTGGCGCAAGAAATGCGGGCGGGCCCGGCGCGGGAAGCGGGCCTGCGGTGCGGTCGGGCCGAGGCGCATCTGCTGGGCGGCGCCTTCGACGCGGCCAGGGAGGATCTGGCGCAGTCTCTGGCTTTCGCCCGGCAAATAGCGGACAAAGCCCTTGAGGTGCAGGTGTTGCTCGATCTGGCAGACTGCACTTTTCACCAGGATAATTTTGCAGCTTCGGTGGATGCCGCACGACAGGCGGCCGCGCTGGCCTAGGAGATCGGGGATGAACGCTCGGCCGGTATTGCTCTGCGTTTCGAGGGACAAGCGCTGTATTTTCCCGGTCACGTCCAGGAAGGGCGGGAGCGCCTGGAGCAGGCGTGCGAGACGCTGGAAACGGCCGGCGATAAGCTGGAGTTGGGTTGGGCGCAGTTGCACTTAGGCGCCCTCCTTCAGGAAAGAAGGGACGATCTGGAGGCGGCGTTACCGCATTTGCAGACGGCGCAACGCTTGTTCGCTGCTACGGGCTGCGCCCATGGCGAAATCCTGATCTCGGATCTGTTGGGTAACCGGCACCTGTACAGGCAGGAGTTGGAGCAGGCGCTCGCGTTCTATAGCCACTCATTGGCCACGGCCCGCGAGATTGGCTACGCCGCGGAGGAGCCCATGCTCTGGTGCTGAAGGCATGTGGGCAGGTTGCTGCCAGCCGACAAACGATTCACGAAGCACACGACAAGCTCATGACTGCGGCGAGCAGCATTCAAAATCCCCAATTCCGCAAAACATTTCTCGAGAAGATCCGGGTACACCGGGCCATTACAGCCGAATTTGAATCCAAAAGAGGAATTTGAGAGGCCCGTTGATAATTCTTTGAGACCGTCTTGCTACACTGTCATCAGAAACCCTAACCGACTGTTTCGTTCAACCAAAGGAGGATCTGATGACAGTCAAACTTGTACTTTTGGGAGTCGTGATGCTGATGCTGCTGACAATCATTCCCACCACCGAAACAGCCCAGAGTCCAGACCTGGTGGGCAAGGTCAAGGCCTGGTGGGCAAGGTCAAGGCCTGGCAGGCGGCGTTCAATGCGGGTGACCTCGAAACCGTCATGGCGATGTTCGCCCCGGACGTTGAATTCGAGATGGTGGGTCAGGGAACCATGACCGACCGGACCATGATCGAGGGCTTGCACGCCTACGCTATTGGTATCAAATCTCAGTTGCGCAGCCCGAATTGCAGTGTGGAAGGCAACACTGTCACCTGTGACACCTACGAAGCGAGCGAATGGCATCGGATTGCGGGCCTTCCGGACACGCACTACACCAGTGACATTTACGTTTTCAACGATGCGGGTCTAATCACGAAGATCAGCGCCACGAAAGCCCCGGAGTCAGTCCAGGCCGAGGGGGAAGTGCTGAACGCGTTTATCCCCTGGATCGCCCAGAATCACCCCGAGGCCATGCCCAAGCTCTTCATTGCGGACAAGAGGTTCATCTATAGCAGTGACAATGCGGCGCTTGTGCTGAAGCTGCTGCAGGAATGGAAGAACCCGAGTCCGACAACAGCGCCCACTGCTTCCAACGTAGCGAGTCCAAGTCTGACGCCAGCGCCCACTGCTACCAACGTAGCGAGCCCAAGTCCGACGCCAGCGCCCGCCTCTGCTGGCGGAGCGAGTTCAAGTTCTAGATGGAAACTCATCTTGGGGCTTGTCCTCGGCGGAGTTTTGCTCCTGGGCGTAGGACTGTGGAAAGTATTCCAAAGTCGTGCGTGAGTTCACCCCAAATGGTGACAGTCATTGCGGCGAAAAATGGCTGTCACCTTGATCGCCCAACGGGGACTGAGAGAGACAATCCCTGGGTCCACGCTTCCGCATGAGCCGTGCCCGGCTTGCCTGAATGAGGAGTTTCCAATGACTGGAGAATCATCGCCCCCGCCAACCAGCACCTTTGTCATCCGTTTCTGGCGAGAGTGGTCGGCGGCCGGGCCACGCTGGCGCGGTCAAATCAAACATGTGGAGAGCGGTGAAACCGCTACGTTTCTCGATTGGAATCAGATGCTGGACTTTTTTCGCCGCATTGGTATTTGGCTGAACAAGGCGCACCAACCGTGACAGGGCGTTTCATAGCCGGAGGAAGTATGGAGAGGAAAAGTCCAGTTGTACGTGCTCTTGATGGACCTGCAATAGATTTAACAAGGTTTTTCTGAGCCAGAGATAATATTCCCGGCACTATTTTTCTTTCGCACCTTCATGGTGCTAGTCATACTCAATATACTGGAAGAACCGTTACCTATTCCACTGCCAGAGGCAGTAGTTTACGATCAATGATTAAAGGAGTCAAGCCATGAAACGCTTATGGATTTCCATCGTCATTTTCTCACTATTGCTGTTGGGTGCATGGGGCGCACAGTTAGCCGCCTATTCATTAACTGACACGTCTGCTCAAGCTGCTAACATTGCCACGCCGCCCCCCATGCTGGCACCTGGCCCTACCTCGACGTCAGCCGGCACGGACGCTTCGTTGCGTCTCCTTGCTCCCCAACACGACACCTTCGTCACCAGCGACGCTCCCGATGAGAATTTCGGCGCCACCACCGAGCTGCGCACCCAATGGCTGGCCGAAGGCGAAGAGGAGTCCATCGCTCTGATCTGGTTCGATACCTCGGATATGCTGGTGCAGACCGAGGTGATGACCGGCTACCTGAGCCTGGTGTTGACTGGATACGACGGCGCAGACCTGCCCAGCATCACCGTTTCCGATGTGATGGCCCCCTGGCAAGAGGTGGAGGTCACCTGGCAGACGCGTCCGGCCATCTCTGCCGATCCAGTGGCCTCCACCCAGGTCCCCGGTGCGCCGGATCGCGCCTTCTACTGGGATATTACGCCGTTGGTGCGCCGTTGGATACAGGACCCGGCATCGAATCACGGCCTGGCATTACGCGTGCATCAGGCGGATGGGGGTGCGCTCCGTATCTTCGGCAGCCGCGAATCGAACGTCGCGCCCCGCCTGACGCTCGCCTACACGGTTCCGCCCATCCAGCGGCCCACGCCCACGCCTACGCCGCTGCCCCCTCACGAAGAAGTAACACTCCCCATCTCCGACACGGCTTATCTGCGCTGGGAAAGAACTGAAAACCAGTTTTATGTGTGGCCGGACCCCGGCAATATCCCCCTATCCGTTGATAACAAACAGCTTATCCAGGAACGCCGTTTGCTCAGTTTTGATCTTTCCGCCATCCCCCCGAACGCAGAAGTGTACCAGGCGCAATTGACCCTTTATCTGGAGGGGGGAACGAATGAGACGCCAGTATTCATCAACGCGAATATGATGGAGCGCCTCTGGAATGGACAAAAGGCAACCTGGGCGAATGCTGTCTGGGCTGCAAACAAAGAGTCGGATGCTCCCCGAGGCTCTGCTCGCGTGCCTCTGAATGGCCCGGGCTGGATATCCATGGACGTTACGCGTGCTGTGCAACGGTGGGTGAGCGGGCGCAGCCGCAACTATGGTTTCCAGTTGTTGGGACCAGATGGTGTGGACGAGCCCTGGTCACGGGTCTTCAGCGGCAACAACGAACAAAACTTTGCCCCCTATCTGTTAGTGCGGTATGGGGTTCATGCAGCCAGCTCCGAAGAGGAGGAACGTGAGCGCCGAAATGCCGGATTGTCTTCGTCCTTGCCAGCGCCAGTGAGGCCCGATTTGTGCCCCCTCGGCGGCTCTCAACTTATCGCACCTGACAGGCCACCTGGCGTGCCACGACGACGAGAATGGGCGCGCATTCAAGCCATGGCCATGATCAGCGGTACGGTCACGGACTCGTATGTTTCCTACGAGGAATGGCCCCCCACGCACGACGATCACGATTTTTGTTTCAAGGTCAAGAAGAACAACGCCAATGCCTGGGCGATGGGAGGCGCCAATAGCGATGGGATGGAGATCGAATGGGAGCATCAGGTGTGGCCGATGTGGGCCTGGCCAACCAACGGCGATCAGGCCATCATCTTCGGACCGCTCATCTATGACTGTGGACATGATGTTTCTGCTGGCGGTAGAAGTGAGATTCATCCTCCGCGTGGTCTCGTCACCATACGCAAAAATGTAGCTGCCGACGTTTCGGGATATGGCGGCCTGGGTACTGTTCTGGTCAACAAGGCCGATATTTACTTTAGCAGCCGTCGCACCCGGGCCTACTGTGGAGGTTGGTGTGAACCTCCCTTTGTCTGGCCGCCTTTTGTACCGTTGGGCAGTCAGAACTATGAGTTCGACATCTATCCACCGAACAACCGGGCCGCTGGCGCTAAGTTGATTTGGAAACGCGTGGATCATTCCGATTCCTTTGGAACGGCAGTGGCTCCTACTATCGTCAAGGTGGGCTCTGAAGCTAGTCAGCATCTGCATGTCAAATTGCCCTTCAAGGGCAAGACGGGCAGGCTGCATACCGCTTCAACCATTTACGTTGGCTGGAGCCGAACTAAAGACCCGGACCTGCGCACTTTCAAAGTGCAGGTGCATGGTATAAATATCACAGACAACGCGGACCCCATCAGTGATGGGGAGTGGTATGTGTGGGTGGGCATCAATGGCCAATGGTTCAACCTGCGAGACTACATCAATGGTCTCGGAGATGCGAAGAACCAGTACTACGGCACGAACTCGAAAGACCTGGTAGCCTATGTCACCTTGCCCAATACTGAGAATGCCCATGTTCGTATCCGAACCACAGGATTCGAGTCGGATTGTATCGATGACCGATACGGGATTGCCAATGATATTCCCAAGCTGAGCCCAGACGAGGTGGGAAATGCTTTCATCAATCTGCCGGGAAGCATCTTCAAAGCAGCCTGCTATGGGGATGAAAACGATGAGATTCAGGCTTTTGATCTCGTGTTTGAGAAGAAAGACAACTTCGGGGGGGGCATAGCGTCGAAGATATACCCGGCCACCGGAGGACAAAATGGCCAGTATGGTCTGAAGGTCTCCATCCAGGAGCTGGATGCCCCCTTCCAGTACCGCTGGATCGAGGCCGGCGTCGCCGATCCAGGTTTGAAAGTCGGCGGCATCACCCTGGACGGGTCGTGCGCTTACGACGAGTATAGCGCTTCGCGAGTCATTTCTTTTACCCTGAACAACACCTCGCAGGATCATGTGACTGTGAAAGCCGCCTTTGACGATGATGCGCTCTACGTTTGCATGCACGGCATTCCCGCGGCAGCGTTCGACAGTGAAACGCAACAGGCCGTTATCTATCTGGATCCCACGGTTCCTTCATTGCCCAAGATCTATCCAGGTTGGATTGGCCATAGCGACGATCTCAGAATCGCTTTCCAAACCAAGCCAAGTCCACAAACGACGGCATTCTCGTTCGCCCCGAACATCGGATGGTACAACACCCCCGTGGCTGCGGGCCTGGTGTCGGCGAAAACGACATTGACTTCACCCTTTGAACGCAGCGTGGAATTTCGCATCGACAAGAGCCTGATCGGACGCGGCCCCTGGTCATCGATAGCGGAGAAAAGCCTGATGAATCGAGGCATCGGAGCCATGTTCGCCATTGAGCGACCGGCCAGCTTCGCTCGCAGGGGCGCCTGGCCTTTCAGCGCTTTGGGCGGAAAACCCGAGGAATGGGCACGCATGGTCTTCCTACCCGCCTGTCCTGTGTCTCTGAACGCCACGCGCATCGGAAATATCCTGGATATGACCGATCCGCGCCGGCAGGGAACCATTAAGATTGGCGGCGGTGAGGTTAAGATATCCAAAGTTGGAGATCAGGCAAAAGTCGTTTTGGATTACGCTGTTCTCTTCGATCACCCTCGATGCAATCTCAAGAATGGAACGTTGGCCGCGGCATGGCCTTCCGGATTGAAAGCCGTACAATGGATGCCAGGAGGAACGCACCAAGATGGCGCCATCACCTGGACATTGCCGCCAACGGCGCGGAAAGGACACTATGCCGTGACCGTTCAGCAGTTACAGGCCTGCTGGGGCGGCGAGAATCCACCCCCGACCATGGATGCGAGCGGCAAATTGGACACATACTTCAATAGCACCTTCGCCCCGCGTCTTACGAAATCGGCGGCTGTCCCCATCTGCAAGGCTCACGGCGTTTTTGGCCCCGAGTTGAAGATGTGGGGGACGGATTACCCCAAAGGCGTGTTGCTGCCCTGGATCTACCTGTATGATCCGATGCGATGGGGCGATCCGGCCATGGTGGGATTCAAAATCCACAATGAGAGTGATGTGGCCCGGCGCGTCCTGGTGAAGACGATGATGGTTCCCGGGGGCGTCAGTGTGGATGACGCCGCAGCCAATCCGGCCTTGGATTTCACAGCCACTGCCGGGGACTGGTACACCGTTCCCGCCCACGGGACCATTGCCGTGCAGCAACGGGTAATGGCTTCGGTGGCTGCCATGTCGGGTGCAAGCGATGTTTCGGCCAGTGCCGTGGCCGTCGAAGTGGGGCAACCCGATGGCGGCGGGCCACCCCAGGTGTCGGTGCGGCAGGTGGTTCCCTATCTCAAGCTCACACCGGGCCAGGAGAGCGTTTTCGCCACCACCGTGTGGCGCAACACGCGGGGCCCTTCCGCCCTGCATCTCGAAGCTGTCGTCGATTGTCCCGGTTGGCAGGCCAGGGTAACACCCGACTCTTTGCCTGCCGACGCTCCCGGCCAACCTGCCAACGTCCAGGTGCACATCCGCCCGCTTGCAGGCGTTACGCTCGGCTCTGGTTGTCCGGTGGACATCATCGCTTACTCGGACACGGGCGAATTCGCTGGCTCCCAGCGCGTGCTGGATCTGCCGCCGGTGCAGTTCTCGGCCGACGCACATCCCTTTGCTGCCACCGAGTTGCAACTCGATCCCCGTCATCCTGAGGATGGCCAGGCTACTCGGCTCTGCACTACCATTTACAACAGGGCTGAAGAAAACCTGACGGCCTAAGTGCGGTTCTATCGCAGCGAGTATCTCTCCACAGCACCCGAATTCACGATCTTAGCCCAGGTTCCAGCCCAGGTTGCTCCCCGCAGGCTGACCAGAGTGTGCACCGATCCCTTCCCATGGCGCGGCCAACACTCCTTCCGGGCTGTCATCGTGCAGGATAGCTATCAGCCTCAGGAGGTCATACGCAACGTTGGCATGGTGCATTTCGAAAATGACGAGCCGCAACCCATCTCACTGGAGATCCGGAATCCTCTGGACACAACCCAGGTCATCTCACTGACCCACTCACTGGTTGGTCTGCCTAAATGGCAAGTGGACATGCCCTCCGCAGTGACCCTGGGGCCGGGCGAAGCGCAAACCGTCGACGTCACCATTCGCCGCCCCCAAGCCCATGCAGCGACGTTGGCACCGCCTCCTGGCGACGAAGGATATGTGGATATATGGACCAACACCGCTGATGGACTGATCTTGGGCGGCGCCAGGCTCCAGGTGTGGGAAGGGCCTATCCGGCGGATCTACATGCCTCTGATGGCGCGTGATTGATAGATGGATAGCGCTCGCCCACCATCTTTGAGGGTGATGCAAGTAGTGACCCCGCAGACCGGACCGCCCGGAATCCGGACGATCGACACCCGGTCTACGGGGTTATCCTTTCACTGGCATCCGCAGACCGCTGCCTACGTCTCAACAAGAGCCTTTTCTCGAAGGAGTTGAAAAACGCAAACCAATCTTCAACGTAACCTGTTGATAGCTTTGCTTCTGTTGGCCGAGTTGGTTGTAGCCTGGGGCGCGAGCCATAACCTATCCCAGGGTCCGATTGGCACGAGCTTGACCTCCTAGGGCCAGTTGAAGGAAACTCCTTTGTTCCAATGTATGTGAGACAACTTGTTTCCCGAAATTAGGGGCGCAATGGTGGACGGGAAAGAAACAGTTCCCCGAATATTTCGCATTCGCAGTCTGCACCAATCAGCAAGAGACTGTACAATTTACCCCTTGAAAGTACACTCAAAGGCACTGCCGAGAATAGTCAGAATGGTATTGTGCACAACGACAAGCGTCTTTTTATGTCTCTGGAAGACCCCAAACGCCATTCCCGGTACCAGAATTTAGATGTCAGGTGAGGGCTCAACCCCCCGTCGTCCCCGTCTCTAAAGAAAAAGGCCGGAAAAGTAGTTTTTCCCGGCCTTTTTCGCCCTGAACGCTCCAATTTCCTCGGAAAAGCGCCCAAATCCGCCCGTTGAGTGGCTTGTAAGTAGATCGCGGGTTCGATGTTTCAGGGGCGTTTTAACCCATGCTGCGGCAGGGGGCTCTTCGTTCGCTGCCTCTGTTGTAGGCCATAACAAGGCTGCCAGTTTTTCCGGTTTCGTCTGAAGCAGAACAATCTGGCTACTGGCGGCTCGATAGGAGAGAGTGGAGCGTGACAACGGATTACAGAGGATGGTCTCACGCAGCCGGCAACCACACGGTAAATGTGCTTCCCATCCCTTCCTGGCTCGTTACTGTGATCCGGCCACCATGGGCACGGACTATCTCCTGGCTAATTGCCAACCCAAGCCCTGTTCCTGGCGCCCGTGACTGTCGAGCCGCATCGCCTCGGAAGAAGCGCTCGAACAGTCGCTCCTGCTTCGCAGCCGGGATGCCACGACCGGTATCCGTGACGGAGAAAGCTATCCAGGCGCCGCTGGCCGGGGTCTGAGGTTGAGGTGGCGAGGATGGGGAACCGGATGCCGATGATTTCAACCTATCCCTAACCCCTGGTGTCCAATGCCATGTTTTCACTGTCACGACTCCTCCATCTGGCGTATAGTTCATGGCGTTGGCCATCAGGTTGGTGAGCACTTGAATCAGCATTTTCTCGTCGGCCTGAATCAGCGGCAGGTCTGGTTCAATGTGGGCCTCCAAAACCAGGCCGCGGTCGGCAAAAAGAGTGGCCCGATCATTTACCAGCAGCGATACTACTTTATTGACGTCTACCGGCGTCAGGACCGGCTTCGCCTTACCCAAATCCAAGCGGGAAAGGTGCAGCAAGTCTTCGATCAAACTTTGCAACAAGCCTGCCTCGCGGTATAACGTCTCCATGTAACGATCTCTCTTTTCCTGCTTGCCATATTCAAGGAGGTGGAGGTAAAGTTTGATATTGGTCAAGGGTGTGCGCAATTCATGGGACACGTTGGAAACAAACTCGCTCTTCATCCGGTTGAGCCCCTTGAGCTTTTCGTTGGCCGCGGTCAGCTCTGCCGTGCGTTCTGCGACTTTCTGTTCCAATGCGGCTGCGCGACGACGGACTTCGTCGTAAAGGCGAGCGTTTTCAATGGCGACCGCGGCATGGGCAGCAAAAGCAAGCGCTAAGTCGGCATCTTCGGGCCGGTAGAAATTGGGCTCCATCTTGTCAGCTGTCAGCATCCCGATGACCCGATCCTGCACTATCAGTGGTACACCAAGCCAGGACTGAACCCTCTCCAGTTCATAGATCAGCCCGGGGGGCTCTATAGCCTGGGCCCAGCGGGGGTCGTCGGAAGTAGAATTGACGATCAGGGGCCGCTTGGTCTTGATTACCTCTTGATTGAGAGGTGCTTTATCAAGGTCTATGCGGGTGTTGAGTACCCGTCCCGGTTCAGCAAAACCCCGTACAGCGACGGGTCGTATTTGCTCGTTTTCAAACAGCAAGACAGAACCACTATCGAAAGCGATGACCCGTTCCATGAAAGAAAGAACCAGATCGAGTGCACTGTTCAAATCGGGAGCGGCGTTCAACTCGCGGGCGATTTCGCTCAGGGTATCCGAGATTTGTCGCGCTTTGCGCTCTGCCTCGAATAGACGAGCGTTTTCTAATGCCTTGGCAGCGGCGCTGGCGGCACTGGTGGCAATGGCTATTTCTTCCTCACTAAACTCGTGATGTTTGATGGCATCCAGCCCCAGCGTGCCGACCACCCTGTCTCGCACAATCAACGGCAATATCAATAATGAAACTGTACCCCGCTTCCGCATTATGTCGCGAATGGCAGCCATTCGCGGATCGCGTTGGACATCAGCTATGGCCAAAGGTACTTTATTCTCCACGACATATTGTGTAGCAGGATTACCCTCAATGGGCAATACCATGCCCATAGCGCTGGGGCGTCCTTCGGCCAGATACTCGGCCACGACGTTGAATGCTGTGTTTGACGCATTCAATAGTGTGGCTGCCGCTTGGGGTATGTCGAAAGCCAGGGCAAGTTCGCGACAAATAGTTCCCAATACCGCTTCTGGTTCCAGGGTCGAGCTTGCAGCGGTGATGATCCGGTTGAGCAGAGCCATACGCGCGGCTCGTTTTTCGATCTCCTTCTCTGCTTGCACCCATTCAGTGACGTCACGGAATGACCAAACCCTACCAATTTGCTCCGTGCCAAGTAGTAGGGAACGAGAGAATCGCTCAAATACTCTCCCATCTTTGAGTTGCAAAACATCGAAACTCTCTTTATTCGATTGGTATACCTCCCTGACCCTCTGAAGAAAACGTTGTGAATCAACCAGCTGATCAAGGACATGCTGAATGAGAATGGCGTCGTTTTTGGTGGCCATAACCTCCATCGGAATCCGCCACATCTCAGCGAATTGTTTGTTGGCATAAAGCACTGCATTTTCTCTACCAACAGCCAAAATACCATCCGCAGTGGACTCCAAAACGGCTTGCAGATATGACCGACTCTCTTGCAGTGCTTTTTCCGCTTTCTTGCGTTCGGACATGTCGCGCACGACCCCTTCGGTAGCGATCGGCTCACCTTGCGCGTCGAAAACAACCCGGCCCGTTATCGAAGAGGGAACAGAGTGACCGTCTCGATGTTTTAGATCGATCTCAAAATCGTTGACGCTTCCCTGACGTTGCAAAGCGGAACGTAACGCCGCATCGCCTTGCTGATCAACAGAGAATGCTCCAAGGGGGTGGCCAATGACTTCGTCACGTCGATAGCCGAAACATCTCTCCAGCGATGGACTGACGTCGGTGATGACACCACGATTGTCCGTTCTATAGATCACGTCATGCACGTTTTCGTAGAAGCTCCTGTATCGCGCCTCGCAGGCCGTCGACTCTAAGGCAACGCTTGGTACAAGCAGTTGCTGTTCGCGCCGTTTCAAGTGGAGGAGAGCGCTTGCCGCCGTTGCCATGCTCCGCAATTGTTGGCGTTCAGTGGCGGTGAAAGGCTTGTTCCTGGCTAATTCCAGTAAGCCAAGAGCTTTCCCGTTGGCGCAAAGCGGCAGCCAGAGGATAGCATTGATGCCCAGCAGCCGGCGGATGCTGTCTGGCCTTTCCCGAAATTGTTTTCGCATGGGCGCCGGCATCTGGACGATTTGTTCCAGCGCGGCGATGATGCTGTTAATGGAAGCGCTATCGTGAATGGCCGTCGGTTGACAACTCTCCAGGGCGGCTTTAGGCAAGGGAAAGAGAGCTAAGGGTAAGGGGGGCGGGGTGGGTACCCCTATCAAGTTTTCTACCACTTTCCGAAATTTGCCGGTGGTCGTGTAGTGCTCCATGAGCAGCGTTTTGCCGTCTTCGCTGAGCAGCGAAACACTGGTACCGGTGCAGTGGAACAGACGGCGTATGTGATCCGTGAGAATAGCTGTCATCCGGCTTGCCGGTTGGTCACGACCGACAGCACTGATTAACGCTGCAAGGAAATCCGCTTGTCCTTGATAGCGCTGTAAGCGACCAATAATTTGTTTCTGTTCGTGTTGCATTGGTGTACTTTCGTTGTAATATGTCTAACTGGATACCAATCAAGTTATTCTTGTCGTTACTGTCTTGCATGAAACATCCTTCACTGAAAGGGGTATATCTCCTAAGAAGAGTGGTGCATCCATCGAGTGAAAGCAAAACAATACGACAAAATTATACACAGTGAACACAAAGTTCGCAAATTTTAAGAATCGATTTACTGGACAAACGTCTTTGAAATCCAGAATAAATTGTTAAATTATGGGTACACAAGCAGTCAAGAACTATGTCTATTTCTTTTCAGGCCAAGCGGACTGAGTTCCCCAAGACGAACAGTCCGTTTCGCATCCCCAGTGTGTGAGAAAAATGCGGGGTGGACTCGAATCTTCAAGCATCTTCTGAACGGCATTGCCACGGCTTGTATGTGAGGTGCTATCAGCTGACCCCAGGGCCCTATTCTCAGGCGAATACAGTCTTGAGAATAGGGCTACTCGTTCAATACTCGCGCCAATAACTGGGATAGTTTCTCCGGGCTCGGCGGCTTGGGCATCCATCCGGCCAGGCCCTGCGCCTGCAAGCTCTGGAGCTCCTTTTCCTGCGCGTAGCCGCTCAGCATCACCACTGGCTGTGTCAAACCGCGCTGTCTCATCGTTTGGAACAGCGCTTGTCCTCCCATTTCCGGCATCACAAGATCACTCAGTACAAGCGTTACTCTTTCTGGGCTCTGCGTCAGGATATTCAACGCCTCACGGCCATTTGCTGCTTCCAGTACCCGATAGTTTAATGTTTCCAAGGTATCCATCAGAGCTTCCCGCAAGGCTGCTTCGTCTTCGACGACCAGGATTGTCTCACCCTGTCCCTGAATAAAGGTTTCTGCTTCCGAGGCCTTACCCCCCTGCCGCTGTTCCCGCAGGGCGGGCAGATAAATCGTGAATGCCGTTCCTTTTCCGACCTCCGTGGTCACGTCAAGATGGCCTTCGTGCTGTTTCACGATGCCATACACCTGGGCTAAACCTAATCCTGTGCCTTTGCCTACTGCTTTGGTAGTAAAGAATGGCTCGAAAATGTGCGGCAGCACGTCGGGCGGAATCCCATCGCCACTGTCTGTTACAGTGATGCGCACCCATTCTCTGTCAACCATCTGGTCTGGGCTGCAAGCCACGCAGTGGATTTCGTCTGCCTCTTTCGTTCTGGACAGAGCAATACGCAGTTCCCCGCCCTTCGGCATCGCATCCCGCGCGTTGACCACCAGGTTCATGATGGCCTGTTGCACTCGCGTCGGGTCGGCGTTAACGCTGTAGTTCTCCGTACCATAAGTAAACTTCAATTCGATGCTTTCTGGTATGGTGCGCTCCAGCATTTTGACCGTCTCTTTCAGGAAAGGTGTCAAATCCATGGGACGGCGTTCCAATACAGAGCGACGGCTGAAGTCCAATATTTGCTGGATCAGGTCGGTGGCGCGATGGGCTTGCTGTGAAATGATCTGCAAGCGTTCGCTAAATTTGGCGGGAATGCCTGGGGTTTGCAGTCCCATGTAGGTGTAAAGAACAATGACAGCCATGATGTTGTTGAAATCGTGGGCAATGCCGGCGGCCAATTGTCCCACCGCGGCCAAGCGCGCTTGTTGCTGGAGCTCCGCTCGGATCTCTCGCTCTTGCGTCACATCGTGGATCACCAACACCCAATACGCGGTTTCAACGTTGTGGTCCATCGGCCGGGCCCGCACCTCGAAGACACGTTTTTTTGTTTTCACTTCATGCGACAGTCCTTCAGGCGGCGCAACGAGCAGTTCCGCCAATGGGCGTTCGCCTAAATGGGTGAGCGTACCCCCCGTAGCGATATTGCCTAGCATAGCCAAATGATCCCGGGCGGCAGGATTAGTTAGCACCAGTCGGTGATTGGCATCTATCAGGAGTACGCCATCTGGCACACTGTCCAGAATGTGTTGAATTTGTCGAGCCTGTTGGCGTGTCTTGTCCTGCAGTTGCAGTCGTTCGACGACCGCACTCAGTTGGTGGCCCACTGCTTCGACCAGGGCAACCTCCTCGGCCGACCAGAATCGTGGCTGCGAGGCAGCCAGAGCCAGGCCACCAACGCGCCGCCCCGCGACCAGCACTGGCACGATGAGCGAGGCTCGGATGCCAAAGCGGACCATGACCGGACGAATCGCCCCCTGGGGGCTGCCGGCTGCCAGTTGCTGCCAATCCTCCACGGCATCGGGGCCGGTGATGTCCAGGCCGGCATCCTGGGCCGCCTGACGGTTGGCCACAGCGATCTCCTCAGGAAGGCCCCGGACAACGTACTGCTCCCCTATCCAGATGCCGCCCATCTCCAATCCCAGGGCTTGCAACGTGCGGTCCAGGGTGACTTCCAGAAGGGCGGGCAGGTCGGAAGCCACTGCCGCTGCGCCGATGACTGCATTGAGGGCCTCCAGATGGGCGGCCCGGCGGCGGATCTCGGTCTCGGCCCGCTTGCGCTCGGTGATGTCCAGGATTTGTGCTATCGTCCTGACGCTACCTTTTGAGTCTGTTACCACTGTCGAGCTTATTTCCACCCGCCGTTTCCCGCCCTTTTTCCTGACGATGTTGAACTCGTATCGGGAAGGGACATCCTCTCCCCGCTGGCGTCGGACATAGCGGTCCCTCACGATTTTCCTACTCTCTTCATCAAGAAACTCGCTGAAATCATGACCTATAAGTTCCTCGCGAGCATAGCCAAGCATCTCGCACAGCGTGTCGTTTACGTAGATGAATTTATAATCATCACCCATAATGAGTATGCCCTCATGTGAATTTTCAACCACGGCTCGGTAACGCTC
>WFQU01000114.1 GCA_015486845.1 Anaerolineae bacterium
GCTATAACTGCGCAACCTGCCTGCGCAGGTTGCAAGCTAATCGCCGTAGGGCGATTTTGCAGATGTTGCCGTGACTTTTAGTCACTGGGCCGAATCGCTACCCCCGGCCCCCAATTCTGGGGGTGTGTTAATTCCCCCCCTCCAAGGTTTGGGGAATAGGGGGCGTTTTCAGCCGCTGTGGTGCGCCTGCCTGCGTGCCCGCACAGGCAGGCCGCAGGCCCATGCCGATAAACTGTTCATGTCTTTACGAGTAGTGTTAGCAACGACAACGTGCCCCACTTTGGAGTCAGGCAGTCTCAGCATGTTAGCTCCACTGTTTTATCGCATCAAACGGGCAAACTTCAACACATTCCAAGCAGCCTATGCACTGGCCGGGATTGATAATTGGCGTGTTGTCTTGCCCGCGTCGAATAATGGCCTGGGTAGGGCACACTTCCTGCGCGGGACAACGCCCGCACTTGCGGCACTTCTTGGGATCGATCTGGATATAAAGCGGTTTCACGCTATTTCGCCACGTTCGCCGCGACCAAAACAGGATCCCAAACCGAGGCGAACGGCGGGGCATACGCCATATCCACTTCCCGCAGCTTGTCCACCGTCCAGCCAGCGTGCAAAGCGGACGCGATGGCATCGATCCGCAGGGCACCACCTTTACTGACGATCTGGCTGCCCAAGAGCCGGCGTGAATCCGCTTCGTAAACCAGCTTGACACGCATCGGTCTGTGGGCCGGAATATAATGGGCTTGATTGGGCGCCGTAATGGCGGATGTTTTCACAGCCAGACCTTCCCGGCGGGCGACTTTCTCCGTCAAGCCGCTCTGCGCAATCTGTAAGCTGAAAACCTTCACGATGGCGGTTCCGGCGATACCAGCAAAACGAGCCTCGCCCCCGGCTGCATTCTCGCCGGCCACCCGGCCCTGTTTATTAGCCGTGGTGCCCAACGGTACATACGTCGGCCGACCAGTAACAATATTCATCGCTTCCGCCACGTCCCCGGCGGCAAACACATCCGGCACATTAGTGCGCTGGTGGTCATCCACGGCAATGCCGCCGGTGGTGCCCAGCGCGACGCCGGCCTCCGCGGCCAATCGTGCCGCCGGCCGCACGCCCACGGCAACGATGACAATCTCCGCCGGCAATTCCCCGGCATCGGTCAAAACCCGCTGCACACGCCCCGCCGCGCCGGCAAAACCAAGCACTTTTTGTTCCAGCAGCAAGTCAACATCATGTTCGGCCAGCTCATCATTAATCAGGGCGGCGATCTCTGGATCCAGCGTGGGTAAAACCTGGGGCAACATCTCCAGGACGGAAACGTGTACACCGCGAGCGCAAAGCGCTTCCGCCATTTCCAGGCCGATGTATCCGGCGCCGACCACTATGCCCCGGGCTGGTTTCTTGCTCTCGATAAATCGCTGAATCGCCAGTGCGTCCTCGACAGTGCGCAACGTGAAAACGCCGTCCAGATCGAAGCCGCTGAAAGGTGGCCGCGTCGCCATGCCGCCGGTAGTCACCACCAATTTGTCCCAGTGATCGTTGAATTGGGCACCGGTGTCCAGATTGTGCACGGTCACGCTGTGTGCCGCCACGTCGATGGCTGTGACTTCGTGATGCACGTGCACCTCGATGTTCTTTTGGGCGAATTGCTCCGGCGTGCGCACGATCACATCCTCGATTTTCGGCACCACGCCGCCGATGAAATAGGGAAAACCGCAGGAGCCGTAAGAAACGTACCCCGATTTCTCGTACACCACGATTTCCATTCCTTTGGCCACGCGCCGCGCTTTGCTGGCTGCGCTCATACCGGCCGCTACACCACCAATAACTATTAAGCGTTCTGTCATCTTTATCCTCCTTTTTTCCGGCTTAAGTAGGTTAACCGGACGAACGACTTTCCTGGGCTAAGCGTTGCAATTCATATAATTTGTTCAAAGCGCCTATGGGTGTTAGTTCTTCCAAGTTTAGCGCCAACAACATCTCCACCGCTGGGTTTTCCTCGATGAAAAGCGGCATCTGCACGACCTCTGCCGGTAATGTCGGATCACGCGGCCCAGTCGCCTCCAGCCGTTCCATGATCTCCTGGGCGCGATGAACGACAGAAGCCGGCAACCCGGCCAAACGGGCCACATGGATACCGTACGACTTATCCGCGCCGCCAGCGACAATTTTATGCAGAAAGACTACGCCGCCGCCAGTTTCCGCCACAGCCACATTGTCGTTGCGCACTCGTGGTAGCAGATGTTCCAGCTCTACCAGTTCGTGATAATGGGTAGCAAAAAGCGTTTTACAACCCAAATGTGGATTATTATGGATGTATTCGACAATAGCCCAGGCTAACGCCAGCCCGTCGTAAGTGCTGGTGCCCCGGCCCAATTCGTCCAGAATAATCAGGGAGCGGCTGGTAGCATGGCGCAGGATATTGGCCGCCTCCACCATTTCCACCATGAACGTGGATCGCCCTCGATGGATTTCGTCGCTGGCACCGATGCGGGTGAAAATGCGGTCCACCAACCCAATGTGCGCCGACTGTGCGGGCACGAAAGAGCCGATTTGGGCCAGCAATGTGATCAACGCCACCTGGCGCAAATAGGTGGATTTACCGCTCATGTTCGGGCCGGTGATAATGTGGATGGCGCTTTCTGGGTACAGCGAAGTGTCGTTAGGCACGAATGGCTCATCGTGCAGCAGCAATTCTACCACCGGGTGGCGCCCTTCCACAATCTCAATGGCGTCATCAGTGGCCAGTTCTGGGCGCACATAATTATAACGGGCAGCCACTTCCGCTAACGCGGCATAAACATCCAATTCCGCCACCGCCCGCGCCGTTTCCAGCAGCCGTTGGCCGCGTCGGGCCAGATCTTTCACTAAATCGCGAAACAGGTCCCGCTCCAAAGCTAAAACGGCTTCCTGCGCGGTGAGAATCTTCGCCTCGTACTCCTTCAAGGCAGGGGTGATGTAGCGCTCAGCGTTCACTAAAGTCTGTTTGCGGATATAATCGTCCGGCACAGCCTGGCTATTCGCTTTGGTGACCTCAAGATAATAGCCGAATACCTGGTTGAAGCCCACTTTCAGCGACTTGATGCCGGTGCGCTGCCGCTCTTGCCGTTCTAAGTTGGCAATCCACGCTTTGGCCTGATCCATTTCTCGATGGAATTGATCCAGATCGGCCGCGTAGCCGGCGGCAATGACGCCGGGATGTCCTAACACGGCGGGCGGATCCGGAGCCAGGGCACGTTGTAGCAAGTCATGTTCTGCGGTGCATGCATCCAACCGGGCGGCTAAAGCGCGTAATGGATGTTCGTCCGGCACAGCAGCGTGCTGCAGCAGCTTGAGCAATTGTTGGCGGATGGCCGGCAGCTTGGCCAGCGCCTCCCGAATGCCAACCAGGTCACGCGGTGTGACCGACTGGTTGAGCAACCGGTTCGTCCACCGTTCCAGGTCTCCCAAACCGCGCAACGCCTCCCGTAGCGCATCCCGCTGGGTGCCGTTTCCCACCCCCAGCGCCACCGCATCCAAACGGGCTTGCAGCGGCTCGACTTGCAACAACGGCTGTCCTAACCAGCGACGCAACAGGCGTCCGCCCATGCTGGTTCTTGTTTGATCCAGCACACCGAGCAAAGAACCTTGTTTCTCGCCGCCCCGCAAAGTCTCCGTCAATTCCAGGTTACGCCAGGTCGCTTCGTCGATGTTCATGAAATCGGACAGATCGTAAGTGGTCAAATTATCCAACTGCTTCAGCGCCTGTTTCTGTGTGTCTTCTAAGTAGGCTAAAAGTCCACCGGCCGCACGGATAGCCAGCAATTTCCCTTCGCAGCCAAATCCGCCCAATGAGGAAACGCCAAAATGGCGCAGCAGGCCATTGCGGGCGTTATCCAACTCGAATTGCCAGGCCGGAAAAGCAGAACGCGCCGCTTCCAAGCCGCGCAGCGATGGGGGCAACGCAGGCTCGCCGATCGTTCCATCGCCGGGAATGAGCAATTCCGCCGGAATCAACCGGTTAATCTCTTCGCGCAACCGTCGGTCGAGATCGCCACCTTCAATCTGTGTGGTGGCAAATTCGCCGGTGCTAATATCCGCATAGCTGATGCCAACTCGATCCCCGGCCGTCACGACGGCAACGATGTAATTATTGCGTCGATCCGGTAGCAGCGTAGGCGCCAAAATCGTGCCCGGCGTGATGATTTGCCGCACATGCCGGGGCACCAGCCCGTTCACGGCTTGGTTACCCTGCTGCTCACAGATGGCTACTTTGTGCCCCGCTTTGATTAACTTGGCCAAGTATCCCTCAACGCTGTGATAAGGCACGCCGGCCAGCGGCACGCGCTGTCCTTTGCCCACCGGCCGGGTAGTCAGCGTAATATCACAAACAGACGAAACAATTTTAGCGTCTTCATCAAAGGTCTCGTAGAAATCCCCCAGCCGAAAAAGGAGGATAGTATCCGGATATTGTTTTTTAATCTCTAAATATTGCCGTCGCATAGGTGTGATTTTATTCGTCATAGGCCCTATTGTACGTGGGAATTGGCTTTGCGTCAACGTCTTTGATAGCGGTTAACCGGTAGAGCGTGACCGAGAAGTTCAACTTCTCGCAGAAGTTGAACTTCTCAAGAGTCGGCATGGGCCTAGGGGCTGCCTGTGAGGGCACGTAGACAGGCACATCACAGCGGATGAAAACGCCCTCTATCCCCCAACCTTGGGGGATTAACACACCCCCAGAATGGGGGGCCGGGGGGGCATAGATGGCCCAGTGACTAAAAGTCACGGCAACATCTGCAAAATCGCCCTACGGCGATTAGCAGGCAACCTGCGCAGGCAGGTTGTGCAGTTATGGCAGCGATTTCTAATCGCCGGACAAGGCAGACTGCGTTGATCTGCGTTCTATTTTTCGAAGGGGAGGGTAGCCGAAGGCATTGCCTTCGGCTACCCTTCACAGAAGTTTGTCATTGCGAGGCCCGACAGGGCCGTGGCAATCTCCCTCACTGGCGTTAGAGATTGCTTGACCAAAAAGAGGGTCACACTGTCGCTTCGCTCGCAATGACACGACTGATTTTAAGGCATTGCGTCAGCTATATTTAGGGGTGACTCCTCCCCTAAGCTGCGCTTAGCTTTTTCCCCTCCCCGATACGGGGAGGGGAAGGCTTGCCGCCCTTTTGGGCGGTAAGCCAGGAGAGAGGTCCTATTTTCAAAGAGGTCTTATTTTCAGAGAAGCACATCAAGAATGCGGCTTGACCGTCAACATAACAGAAAGAACCTGCTTCTTGCCCTGCCGCAATATCGTGAGCAATAGCGTGTCGCCGGGCTTTTTGTTCAATTCCAAGTAGTCATTGAGATTTTCCCAGCTTGTTGCCTTGTTTCCATCCCATTGCAAGATCAAATCGCCGCCAATAAGCAAACGACGGTTGCCCACGACGACTGCCTGGGTGGCACCATGTAGTCCAGCCTTAACCGCAGGGCTGTCGCTATACAATTGCGCTACCAACAAGCCATGATCCACCGGTAGATGCAGCGCGTGGGCCAAGGCAGGCGTTACGGTATAACCCACAGCGCCAAACCAAGGATGCGGGTAGTAGCCGTTCTGGATGAGAGCCGGCACGACCCGGGCGACAGTGCTTGCCGGAATAGCAAAGCCAACGCCAGCCGAAGTGCCGGAGGGACTAAAGATCGCCGAATTCACACCCACCAGCCGGCCACTGCTATCCAACAGCGGGCCGCCGGAATTCCCTCGGTTGATGGCTGCGTCCGTTTGAATCGCTTGGCGTAAACGCCGGTCACTCGTTTCAATAGTGCGATTCAGCGCCGAAACGACACCCACAGTTAGTGTACGACCAAAGCGCCCGAAAGGGTTACCAATAGCCAGTACGGTTTGCCCCACCAAGAGATGACGAGAATCGCCTAACGGTATCGGTTGCACGTCTGCCGGCACTTGTTTAACTAACAAGACAGCTAAATCGTTTTCGGGATCTGTGCCGACAATCTTCGCTTTTTCCGCCAAACGACCGGAAAAAGTTACTTCCACCGATTGTGCACTCTCGACTACGTGGTAGTTCGTCACAATATGCCCGGCGTGATCAAACAAAAAGCCGGAGCCACTGCCTTCTTCCGGGATAGGGCCAAAGAAGAAGTCTTCTTGGATGATGTGGCTCGTTACATTGACCACGGCCGGGCTTACCCGCTGGTAAATCGTGACAACGCGCTTCTCCGGGGCCGTCAGCGTTGATGGCAACATGGGGACAGGTGTCATTGTAGCTTCTGCCGTTGGTGTAACACCGACGGCCAGCACATTATGGCCTCCAGATAGCGGCGAAGTAGTAGGCAGTGCTGTTGGCGCGATGGTCGGCCGGGTCGTGGCGGCTATAGCTACAGCGGGCAATGGCGTAGCTGTCCTTGGCCCCTGTTTTATCAAAATGGGCCCACACGATGATAGAACAATGCTGAATAGCAAGACAATCACGCCATATAGCCAGCGACGTCGCATATTTCACCCTCCTGGAACAACAAAGATTGTAAAGCAGCGCTCCGGCCAAGAAGAATATCCTGACCAGAGCGTTTTAACGGGACGAAGCTTCCTTACTCTATTAATGTTTCGGCCGAATCGTCAAAGTGACTGGGATAGTAACCGTTTTCCCGTGACGCAGCACGTGCAATTGTACGGTATCTCCCGGCGAAGCGTAGCGGAACAGGTAGACTAAAATGTCATCGAACTTCCGCACGGGTTGGTTCTCGATGCCGACAATGATATCGCCGCCAGCCATCAAATGCAATGGCTGACCTTGTGAGTCCAGCCCAAGGATCTTTCCAGTATCCTCATTGCCCGCTTTAAGCCCCGCTTTGGCGGCCGGGTAGTCGGGCAACACAGAAAGCACATAAGCCCCTCTCTGCTTTAACGGCAATCCTAGTACCTTGTTCAATTCCGGAGAGAGGGTAATGCCACGCATACCGATAAACGGGTGATCGTAGTGTCCTTTTTGGATCAGCGAGGGTACGACGCGTTTCACGACTTGCACCGGAATGGCGAAGCCAATGCCGGAGCTTGCTCGCACCGGGGATTCAATTTGTGAGGTCACACCGATAACGCGGCCTTGGTAGTCCAATAAAGGGCCACCAGAATTCCCCGGGTTGATCGCAGCATCCGTCTGGATCGCTTCCGGGATCGCATAGCCGCTGGGTGCCTGAATCGTGCGACCAATAGCGCTGACAATGCCCACCGTCATGGTTCCCACCTGGCCAAAAGGATTGCCGATGGCAATAGCCCGTTCGCCCGGTTTCAAGTGAATTGAATCGCCCAATTGGACCGGTCGCAAATTTAAGCCGGCTGGATCCACTTTGATCACGGCCAAGTCGCTATCCGGATCTTGGCCCACTAAAGTCGCCGGTACAGAAGCATCATCACTAAAAGTGACCCTAATCTGTTTAGCGCCGTTTACCACGTGGTTGTTAGTCACGATGTGTCCTGCCTTATCCCAAACAAAGCCAGAGCCGGAGGCATTACCCACGTCGATGTATACCACAGAAGGATTGACCTTCTGGTAAATGCGCATATATTGCTGAGCGACGCCATCTTCGGGCACACTACCAGTCACGGATGCCATTGTCGGCACTGGCGTTGGCGTCCGTTGCACTGGCGGGATCGTCGTAGCACGTTCTACAGAAGCCACCGGGCCGTGTGCCATCTGGGCGACACCGCTATTGACCAGGAGTAGGGCACCACCAACGCAAACGCCGGTCAAAAGCAAGATTAGAATCAAAATAGCAAATACAGCAAGAATTTTATTATTCGATCTTTCCATCATTAACCTCCATTAAATGTACGCTTTTTATTGACGTCGTCCGGATAGCAAAGAAGCATAGTACAAGAAAATCATTACCGCTTGCACCGCCGCTGCCACATAGGTCAAAGCCGCCGCGTCCAGCACCGCGTTGACCCCTTTTCGTTCTTCAGCCGTGACAATACCTTGTTCGACGAGAATCTTCTTTGCTCGGCGACTGGCGTCGATTTCTACCGGTAATGTTACGAATGCGAAAACCACAGTCAAGCCAAAAAGGATTAATCCAATTTGGGCGACCCCGATCCAGTTGATCATCCAGCCTAAGAAGAACAAAATAGGCCCCAACCAGGAGCCGATTTGCACGGTAGGCACGATAGTCGTGCGCACTTGCAACGGCCAGTAATGTTTGGCATCCTGGATGGCGTGGCCGGATTCGTGTGCGGCGACACCAACAGAAGAGACCGACACGCCGTTATACACGTCGGGTGAAAGCCGCAACACCCGGCTACGAGGATCGTAATGATCGCTCAAGAATCCTTTGACCTTTTCCACCGTCACATCGTATAAGCCATTGGCGTCCAGAATCGCTCGCGCAGCTTGTGCGCCTGTTAGGCCACGGCGAGTACGCACGCGGCTATATTTATTAAAGGCCCTTTTGACCTTCATTTGGGCGTAGAGTCCCAGCAACAAGCCGGGCAACGCGTACAATAAATACAGTACCATCTCTTTATACCTCCTAACTCAAACCCAAACACCTAATCACTCTCTAAGCTGCTACTATTTAACCATCATAAGATGAAAAGGAAATAAAAGCAATATAAGAAACGCGTTATAAACGCGACGGTTTCAATTTATTTCCGGGGTAAGCTACGCCCCCCCCCCCCTTAGTAATCGTCCAAGAATAAATTCCCCCAACTGTCATTGCGAGCGGGCGTAGCCCCGAAGCAATCTCTGCCTTGCAAACTTGGGGAGTGCTTCGGCCTATCAGCCTCGCAATGACACAAACGGGAAGTCATTTTTTGACAGCCACTTAGGGCGGTAAAATTCCATGGAGAGGCTTGCGTTAAACGCATTTTCGGGATAGACTTGTAGTGTGTGTGGCAATATTTTTCGACAACGGTTGTCTATCGAACAAGGAGGTTTGACTCTTATGGTTGACTTTTCTCTTTCTGAAGAACAGCTCTTCATCCAAAAACTGGCCCGTGATTTTGCTCGGAACGAAATGGCGCCAGTGGCGGCCGAGTACGACAGGGAAGCGAAATTTCCTTGGCCGGTGGTGCGCAAGGCGTTCGAAGTGGGTTTACTCAGCACCATTGTCCCAGAGGAAAATGGCGGCGCCGGAGCGGATGCGCTGACCGAATGCATCATCGCCGAGGAACTTTTTTCCGGCTGTGCAGGCATGGGCACAACTATCCTGGCGAATAATTTGGCATTAGCGCCCATCGTCATCGGCGGTTCGCCCGAACAAAAAGTGCGTTTCTTACAACCTTTTACCGAGAAACCGATTCTTTCTTCTTTCTGCTTGACCGAACCGGGTGCCGGATCCGATGCCGCGGGCCTGCGCACCCGCGCCGTGCGTGAAGGAGATCACTACATCCTCAACGGCGTAAAACGCTTCATTACTAACGGCGGCGTGGCTTCGCAATACACTGTGTTTGCCACCACGGATCCTGCCTTGCGACATAAAGGGATTATCGCATTGGTTGTGCCGGCCGACACACCAGGAATATCAGTGGGCAAGGAAGAGGACAAAATGGGGCAGCGCGCCTCCAACACCACCGAGGTCATTTTCGAGGACGTGGCTGTCCCGGTGGAGAATCGTTTAGGCGCTGAGGGTACCGGCTGGAAATTAGCCATGCGCACGCTAGATGGCTCCCGGCCGGGGATTGCGGCTTCGGCGTTGGGTATCGCTCGGGCAGCCATGGATGCGGCGGTACAATACGCCAAAGAGCGCCAACAGTTCGGCCGGCCGCTGGCGGCTTTCCAAAGCATCCAGTTCATGCTGGCGGATATGGCCATTAAAGTAGAAACAGCCCGTCTCATGGTGTGGAAAGCAGCCTGGCTGCGGGATCAAGGTTTGCCGAACAATTTTGAGTCTTCCATCTCCAAAGCGTATGCCACCGATATCGCCATGCAAGTCACCACGGACGCCGTGCAGATTTTCGGCGGCTACGGCTACACCAAAGATTTCCCGGTAGAGAAATACATGCGAGACGCGAAGTTGATGCAAATTTATGAAGGCGCGAACCAAATTCAGCGCATTGTTATCAGCCGTCATTTGTTGAAATAGTAAACAGGAATCGCAGCAAAGCGATTCGATATGCATTCCCCGCTTCGTAATGGGGATGAAAGAGGATAATATGGAAATAAAAACTGTAGGCGTCGTCGGTTGCGGACAAATGGGGGGGGGCATTGTGGAAGTGATAGCCAAAGCCGGCTATCCGGTCATCACCAGAGAAATCAACCAGGAATTACTGGATAAAGGATTGGCACATATCCGCAAATCCATGGATAAAGCGGTCCAGCGGGGCAAACTGAGTCCTGAGGATCGGGATGCCGCCTGGTCGCGCATCTATGGCACGTTGGACCTGGCCGATTTTGCCCAGGCTGATTTCGTCATCGAGGCGATCATCGAGCGTATGGACTTGAAACAAGCTGTGTTTGGCGATTTGAGCAACATATGCCCGCCGACAACAATTTTCGCCAGCAATACATCTTCCCTAAATTTAGCCGAAGTGGCTGCCACCAGCGACCGGCCGGACCGTTTCTTGGGCACTCATTTCTTCAATCCGGCGCCGGTAATGCCGCTGGTCGAAATCGTGCGGGCACTGGCCACCAGCGACAAAACGCTGGCAACGGGGCAGGCATTCGTGATTAGTTTGGGCAAGAAACCGATTTTAGCCAAAGATTCGCCCGGTTTCGTAGTCAACCGCCTGTTAATTCCGTACCTCATCGATGCGATCCGGGTTTTCGAGCACGGGTTAGCCAGCCGGGATGATATTGACAAAGGGATGAAATTAGGCGCCGGCCATCCCATGGGGCCGCTAGAACTGTGCGATTATATCGGCTTAGATACGATGCTGTATGTCGCTGATGTCCTTTACGAAGAATTGGGAGATGCGTGGTTGAAAGCGCCACCACTCCTCCGCCGGATGGTTGCGGCCGGCTATTTGGGACGCAAATCCGGCCGGGGATTCTACGATTACAATAAGTCATAACAGATCAGGAACATGCAAGAAAGGATTATAAATTATGCGAACACCAATTATTGCTGGCAACTGGAAAATGCACAAGAATATCAGCGAAGCGAAATTGTTAATATGCGACTTACTTTCCACATTGCCCAAAGTACCAAAAGTGGAAAAGGTGCTTTGTCCGCCTTATATCGTCCTGCCGGCCGCCGAGGAAATGCTGCAGGATAGCGGCATCGGTCTGGGAGCTCAAAACGCGTTTTGGGAGGATGAAGGCGCTTTCACCGGTGAAGTATCGGCTTACATGTTGGACGGACTGGTTTCCTATGTCATCTTGGGCCATTCCGAACGGCGCAAATACTTCGGCGAGACGGACGAAACAGTCAACAAGCGCGTACATGCCGTGGTACACTACGGCATGACGCCTATTATTTGCGTGGGTGAGGTATTGGAAGAGCGAGACGCCGGCCAAACGGACGAAGTGGTCACCCGCCAGGTGCGGGGTGCGCTGTCCGGCCTGGACGCCGCCACGGTGAGTAAACTTGTAATGGCATACGAACCGGTGTGGGCCATTGGCACCGGGCGGGCGGCTACCGCTGAGGAAGCCAACAGGGTTATCGGGCAGGTAATACGGGCCACGATTGCCGACTTATACGACCATGATGTCGCCCAGGCTGTACGTATCCAATACGGGGGCAGTGTGAAGCCGCACAACGCGGCCGAGATCATGAGCCAGCCAGAGATCGACGGCGGCTTGATCGGCGGCGCCAGCCTGAAAGCGGACGATTTCTTGGCCATCGTGCAGGAAACCGCGCGCGTGTACGACTTTATGTAACGACTTGAGAACTGCACTTTTGACAGCAGTTCCCATGCCACAAGGAGTAGAGGCTTTAGCCGGTTGCGAGCACAAGATATGGGCCGCCTAAAAGCTCGATTCCGGATTGGTCAAAAGTCCAATGAGAAAGGTCTTCCAGGTTTTCAAAACCTGGAAGACCTTTATGCGGTGTTTTTCCGTTAGCCGACATTTGTTTTATGGCGTCGGCGTGGGTGTTGTTTTAGGCGCTGCCTTAGTGGCGGTGGCCGTCGGCGTGGGCGTCGGTGGGTAAGGCGGCGACGTAGCCCATTTGAGAACACTGTCTATAGCACTTTTGTACACCAAATAGACCTCCTGCACCCCTTTTTTCTGCACGTAATAGGAGCCGCCGTCCAATGTCGGCGCACCGATTAATAACGTATGTTGACTGCCGTCCTTGAGCACGATGTCTATTGTTGCCATAGGCTTACTCAGCCCGTATTGCGCAAAATTCTGCACGCTGCCAAAGGAACGGTGAGCGTTTACCAGTGTGATAACACTGATCCCACCGTTGACTTTGGACGTATCAGCTTGGCCCCCGTTTGCCGGCACGACAAATTGCCACTTGGCGGCATGTTTTTCTAGATCGACTGTTTTGTCGCCCCGATGTATATTGATACCTACCACATCCGCTGTCTCAATTTTAGGAAAAAGCCCAATGGCAGCTACTGTCGGTGTCGTCTGGGCCGATGGAGCGGGTTTGTTCCACTCGGCAAAATAGACATAGGCGCTCAACGCGATGAGCAATATTAAGACGATAATCGTGTTACGTGAGTTCATGGTACCTCCCCGCTAATTTGTTTCTTTCCCCGTGCTGCGGCAAGCCATGACAAAACAACGACCTGCCGCAGCGACGGTTCATCCGGTAAGAAATAATATGCTTACCGGCGCTCCCACCATACATATAGACCGATGATGAGAATCAACAAAGGCAAGAACACAACGGTCACATAGTAAATGAGCGAGCGCTGTCCGGCCGTCAGCGGCTTGATGGGATGCGACGCCGGCGGCTTGGGCGGAATGGAGATGAGCTGTTCGTCTTCAGCCAGCCAGTTCAGCGCATTCATGAACAGGGTCGCGTTGCCAGTGCCTTGCACCCGATTCAGAAGTCCATTACTGACGAAATCGGAATCCGCAAACAGCACTAAACGCCCTTTGCCGGTCATAGCAGTAACGGACGCCGCCAACGATAACGGTCCTTTGGTATCCTTGCCGGCATCAAAATGCACGCTCTTGGCATTCTTCCAATTGGTTTCCCCCCAGCTATTAGAGCTGGTCTCGAACAGCGATGTAACCGTTTTACCTTTAGGCGCTGGGGACACGATTTCTAACGAATCGGCGCCGGGGAATATGGTGCGTATTCCTTCCATATCCTTGGTGACCGTGGAATAGTGATATTTGGAAATTAGCGGCGTAGTCGGATCGCCGAAGAAAGACGAGCGCGGGTCAATGACCAGATCCGCACGCGGGTAAACACCCCAGGCTTTCAGTTCAGGCTTCATGGCCGAGAAGTCCAAGCCGTTATCAGAGAGAATCATCAACTTGCCGCCTTTGTTGAGGTAGTCGAACAGGATTTTTACTTCCCTTTTAGCCAAAGGCTTCTGTGGCGCTGCCAGCACTAAGACATTGGCATCCGACGGCACAGTGGTGGTAATGGTCGCCAGGTCTAGTTTCTTGACTTTGAAGAAATCGTTGTTCATGGCCGTTTTGATGCTGCTGTAGCCGACATCCGTGTATTGATCCGGGTTGCGTTCGCCGTGCCCGGTGATGAAATAGACGATTTTCGGTTTGTTACGAATCACTTTGAGCAGCGTGCTGGTTAGCGCTTGCTCGTCAGTGCCGTAGGTCTCCTGCCGGCGCTCGCCGCGCACGAAAACTAAGACGCCGGGGCTGGTGACTTTGTATTGCATCACTTTAGCCCGGTCTTTCTCGGCATCGACGATTTGATAAGAAAAATACTTGGAATGTGCAGCATAGCGTTGCAACATTTGCCTCGCGTCCCCTTGCCTGGAGTCGTTTGGCAGGAAGAAAGCTAGAACCTTGACCGGCTCTTTCAAGTTTTCAAGGATTTTAACCGTTTCATCAGACAGCGTGTACTGTTTGTTGGCCGTCAAATCGAAGGTTTTATCGTGACGGTTAGCCAGGAAATTGATCATCACTAAAATAGCCAAAACCGCGACGACAATCACTAAAGCATTGCCGCCATAACGCACCTGGCGGCCGGAAAAAGCAGCCAAGACAGCGTGCCAATTCAACACGATGTAAAGCAAGAAAACAGCAACACCCAAGCCGGCTAACGCGTAAGCTACAGCATCTGACCCTAAACTTTGCCAACGAGCAATCAACGCTAATGCTAATAGGATCAAACCGATGCTGGGCAGAAAGGTCAACCAGCGCTCTTTTTCTCGGTTCATCAGCGCCACCTCCTCATTTCCACGACCCGAGTCGCAATATACAGAGAGCCAAATATAACACTAAGTAAATAAATGATGTGCTTGATGTCAATAACCCCCTGAGAAAAATCACTGATGTGATTGGAAAGAGCTAAGTAATTCAGAAAAGAAGCCAACGGGCCGGAAAGCAATTGCGACCCGCCGCCGACGATCCAAAGACCGAGAGTGATGACCACACCCAAGACAGCAGCTACGATCTGGTTCTGCGTCAAGGATGATGTAAAAACCCCCAGCGCCAACAGCGCACCGCCCATGAGCATGAGGCCTAAATAGCCGGACCAAATTGGCCCCCAATCCGGCGAGCCGTAGACCTTCAAAATGAACGGATAGATCAAGGTCAACAACAGAATGAATAGCCACAGGATAAAGCTGGCTAACCATTTGCCCCAAACGACTTCCCAATCGTTAATCGGCGAGGTAAGCAATAGCTCAATAGTGCCGGAACGTTGCTCTTCAGCCAACAGGCGCATGGTCAAAATAGGCGCGACGAAGAGCATAATGGTGATCAGGTTAGAAAAGAGATAACTGAGCGTTGCTTCTCGCGAGAAAAATAGGATCAAAGAGAAGAAATTGCTGGTTAAGGCAATAAGCGCAGCCACTACAATATAAGCAATGGGCGAAGTGAAATAAGAGCCCAACTCACGCCGGGCAATAATCCACATATTGCGCATGACAAATCCTCCTTTACAATAGAATCATGGTTAGAGGGAAGCACTACTCAAGCAGCTTCCTCTTGGTTTTCTTCCTTACTTTCTTCATCGACGACTAAATGGAGGAATATTTCTTCCAAACTCATGCTGGCATAGTGCAATTCTAGCAGGTCCCAGTCGTTCTGAACAATAGTACGGGCGATCAACGGCCGGGGGTCTTTCTCCGCTTCATAACGCAAGTCAAACTTCCCCGCTTTATCCATCGCTTCGACTTTGTTCACGCCGGGCAAGTTTTTGAGCGCAACAATCACTTTATCCACCGGCGGGGCATTGCGCAGCTCCAGAATGACCCGCTCGCCGCCGGAAAGAAGCACCGTCAAGCCTTGCGGTGTGTCCACAGCGACGATGCGCCCGTGGTTGATGATAATGATGCGAGTGGAAACTTCACTCACTTCCGGCAAAATGTGGCTGCTCAGGATGACCGTGTGCTCACCTTGCAAGCTACGAATGAGTTGACGCACGTCAATAATTTGTCGTGGGTCTAATCCGATGGTCGGTTCATCTAATATGATCACATCCGGATTATGCAAAAGCGCTTGGGCCAGACCGACCCGTTGCCGGTAGCCTTTGGATAGGGTGGCAATGCGATCGTCCGCCCGGTCGACGATATTCACTTTGTCCATCACTTCGCCAATCCGCTGCCGCCGATTTTCTACCCTTCGCAGGCTACCCATGTAATCTAAATAGCTGGCGACTGTCATCTCTTTGTACAATGGCACATTCTCCGGCATGTAGCCAATATGCCGGCGGGCTTGCATGGACTGCTTGAAAACATCGTAGCCGGCAACTTTGGCCGCCCCCTCCGATGGCGGCATGTAGCCGCTCAAAATGCGCATGGTCGTTGTTTTCCCGGCACCGTTAGGGCCCAAGAAGCCCAGAATTTCCCCTTTTCCCACATTGAAGGACAAATCCTGGACGGCCGCAAAGTCGCCATAATACTTTGTCAAGCCTTCGACTTCAATCATATTGTTCCTCCCTTGAAAATAAAATAGGACGCAGATCAACGCAGGCTGCGCACGCAGTCTGCCTTGTCCGGCGATTAGAAATCGCTGCTACAACTACGAAACCTGCCTGCGCAGGTTGCATGCTAATCGCCGTAGGACGATTTTGCTATTTTAGAAGTTCAACTTCTTGAAGAAGTTGAACTTCTATTCGACAGCGTTCTCCGCCCGAGCACACGGGGGGTCAAATCCCCGTGCTACGTCGCCAAGAAGCCCCCTGAAAGGGGGCTGGTGTTGCGTAGCCTCTTGGCAGCGGATGCTACCTTGACATACCCCGCCGCCGTAACGGCAAGCGGAGGATGGAAGGTAGAAAATAGATAATCGGGACGGTAAGAAAGTCTGCTTCCCCTTCTCTCTTTCCTTTCTCCCTTTTTCTCCCCCCAAGGTTTAGGGATAGAGCGCGTTTTCATACGCTGTGCCGCGCCTACGCCGAACCCGGTCCTCTTGCTAACAAGAACAATGGGCCGCCGACAGCAGTAAGCTGTGCTAAAGCCCCCGGTTATAGCGATAGCACAGCTCGCGTCGCGAACGACTCAGGTTCCGGTTCGTTCTAATCATCATCGATGCCATGATAGTACAGGATTATGAAAATGTCATTAAATCTATGTTACAATTCTGTCAGTAAACGTGTTTCTCGCTTACCACGGGGGCACTTATGCAGCCGCGGGGCAATTGGGGCGCGGATAACAGGCAGAGCATGATACTGCGGGTTACTTTCCCGGTGTAGTCGTGTAATCCAACCCTGTCTCTGTAGCCGTCGCCGGGATTTTCTTGAACAATTCTACGTAAAATGTGCTGCCCTGCCCCGGCTCACTTTCCACGCCGATGCGACCGTGATGGTTCAACACGATATGCTGACAAATAGTCAGACCCAGGCCGGTGCCCCGGTAAGCCCGGCGTTCACTGGCGTCTACCTGGTAAAAGCGGTCGAAGATCTTGGCTTGCTCGGCGGTTGGAATGCCGATGCCACTATCTTGTACCCAAATACGCACCTTATCCCCCAAATCCTGACCATCCACCAACACCAGCCCGCCGGGCGGCGTGAATTTGATGGCATTCTCGGTCAAATTGGTAAGCACTTGCTCCATGCGCATGTAATCCGCCTCGACATCGGGAAAATCGTCCGGCAGACGATTTTCTAAGCGCAATTGTGCTTCCCGCGCCAGCGGCTCCAATTTCTGCACGACGCCGGCCGCCACCGCCGCCAGGGAAATCTCTTCCACTTGCAGGCGGATACGCCCCGCTTCCAAGCGGGAAAAAACCAGCAAATCTTCAATCATCCGTTGCAAGATCTTAGTCTGATCGCTGACAGTGGTGAGGAAATCTTTCTGGGTCGGTGTGAGAGGGCCGGTTTTGCCCATGAGGATAATCTCCACGAACCCTTTAATGCTGTGCAACGGCGTTTTCAACTCGTGCGAGACTGCGGAAAGGAAATTGGACTTCATCCGTTCCAGCTCTTTCTGAGCGGTGATATCGCGCAGGACGGCGACGACGCCGCGTTCTAAATGACTGCGCACCGGCGCTGCGACGACCTGGTAAACCCGTTCGCCAGCTGTCGGCGTGGGGATATTGAATTCACGGCTGAGCACTTCGCCGCCGGTCTGGGTCTCTCTGAATAAATCAGGTAAATCCGCCAGTCGCGGCGGCTGGCCGGCCCGCAGCTTGGCCCCGAAAATTGTCTCGGCCACACGGTTGAATAGCGTCACATTCCCTCGACTGTCCACCACCAGAACGCCATCGCCGATGCCCTGCAAAATTGCTTCCAACTCCTGTCGTTGCTCCAGAACACTTTCGTAAAGGCGGGCATTTTCCACGGCAGTGGCGGCAAAATAGGCAAAGCTATCGGCCAACTGTGCTTTTTGCTCGTCCAACTCGGCTGCCGATTGATTGGCGGCCAACACTAATACCCCCAACAACCGCTCCCGGTAAACCAAAGGCGAAAGCAATAGCGGTTTACCCTTTAACTGCTGATCGAATTGCCTGGCTAAAGGGCCGGCTTGGGGGCCAAAATCCTGCCAGGCGGTCTGGCCATGCTCGACAAGATATTGCAACAGGGGATCGGGAAACGTGATGGGCCAACTTTCGTCTATTAACGTCAGTGTGCCCGGCTGGCTGCCGACGAAACGTGCCTGTCCAATCTCTGGATTGACCAGTAACAGGCCACAGCGGGCAAAGCCGGTCAATTCCGATAGGCGATGCACGATAATGCGGACGGCATCCTCTAAATGCAGTGAGGCAGAGAGAGCACGGGAGACATCTTGCAACGAGCGCAATTGCAGAACACGGGCCCCCAAATCGCCGGCGGTCTGCTGCAGGACCTCGGTGTTGCGCGCTAAATCCGCTTGCTGGGCGGCTAAATCTGTTTCTAAGCGGTGGATAAGGGCGCGCAAACTGGCGATGCGCCGACCTAACGCCGTGGCGATGGTGAGCAGCAAAAGTAGCAGGATGAAACGAGCCAAGAAATCCGTTTCCAAGAGGAAAAACCAGTAACCAACAGCCCAATAAAGTGCCAGTACGTACAAAGGGCCGGCCAAGAAAAGTCCCCAGCGTAAGGAAGGCAGACCCTCGGCCTGATAAGCAGCTTTGATACCCAAGAGGGCAAAAAAGAACGGGAACGGGGATGAAAGCCAGCTAAAAGCGATGAGCGCCGTAACGAAAAGCATATCGGCGGCGAAAGTCAGGTAAAGGGACCAGGCGCGTCCATCCTCGAACCAAAGGAACCATATCGTGCTGGCCAGTGTAAAAACAGCATATAACCAGAGCCAGGGAGAAGGCCAGTTGCCGAACGGCTGATTCTGCTGGCCGTAGATGAGCCAGACGCCAACAGCTAAAAGTAGCCAGCGGATGGCAAGGCCGATTCGTCGTTCGGTGGCAATAGCTTCTGGTACCGACTTCTTGAGCATATTCGACCTCATCGAGACGGCGGCGGGCCGGGCGTGCGCGTCGGCGTGGCTGTTGGGAACGGCGTCATGGTAGCCGTCGGGCTCACCGTGGTGGTGGGCGTGCGGGCCAACATAGCAGTTGGCGTGACAGCCGGAGGGGGCGGCACCGGCGTATTGGTACATGTGGCTGTGAGTGTCGGACGCGCGGTCGCGGTCGGCGGCACTGTCTTTGTTGGTGTCGAGGTCAATGTGACGGGAGGCGTAGCCGTGGCCGGATGCGCCGGCGCCAGCGTGGGCGTAGCTGTCGGAGATGGCGTGTTAGTCGGCGTAGGCGTAGCGGTAAAAGTAGGCGTCGGCGTGGCTGTAGACGTAGCGGTGGCGGTCGGCTGCCCTTGTTGGCGCCACCAAAGCCCATCGTTCCCCACGGCATACAGCCGGTCCGGTTGCACCGGATCAATGGCGATATACCGAGCCATAGCAGCCGAAAGCGATTCCGGTAAAGGCCGCCAGCGCGCGCCGCCGTTATCCGAAAACCATATCTGACCGTTGCTGCTGAGCAGGAAAAGATAACCCGCCAACACAGGGTGAACGACCAACTGCAGGGGTGCGCCGGGCGGCAACGCCCGACGGCGCACTGTTCCGTTAGTCGTCGAAACTTGCCAAAGAGATTCCGTTCCCAAGAGGTAAAGCGCCCCCCCTTTCTGTTCCGCTGTAACCATCTGAAAAACATGCCGGGACGGCACAGCACAAAAACGACGCCAAGTCTGCGCTTTGGTTGTTCTCTGCCAGAGATCGCCTTTTTGATCCAGCAGCCACAACGTTTGCCGGCCCAACAGCAACTGGGCTGGCTTGACGCCAAGGGGCCAGGGGATGTTTTTTTGCAGATGGCCCTGTTCGTCGAAAGCCAAAATGCTCCCTTCTGTGGGCCAAAGGAGATTCGCATCACCGAACCAGCCAGCCAACAAGGGCCATAGCCTTGTGCCGGCAGGCAATTGTCGCAGGCGTTGCCATTGATCTTCCCCATCGAGGCGGTAAAGGGAGACATATGATCCTTCACTGGCAACAACGGCCAGTTGACGGCCATCTTGGGGCGAAACGGCCACATCCAAAAGCTGCACGCGCCCCCATTGGTCACGCGGCAAGCCCTCTTGCAAAATCATCCAGGTCATGCCACCATCCACACTGCGTTGCAATGCGCCGTTCGCCGACCAAAGGTAAATGCGGGTCAAACCTTCCCATTGAGCGGTGAGGATACCGTTCCAATGCTCTCGTTTCCCTCCGATGATTTGCCAGGCGAAAGTGTGTCGGCCGGCCGCTATGGGGATGAGCAACAAAGGGGCAGTGAAAATGGCAACGGCCAGCAACCAGGTCGCCAATCGCCGGCGGCGAGGCTGGCTAAGTCCCGTGATAGGAATGTGAAGCCCCTTCATGATCAGCTCATCGTTCTGGCGTTGGCACCGGCGTTGACGTCGCCGTGGGCCGCGGCGTGGGTGTATGCGTGGGCGGCGGTGGCGGTGGCGGCGTGGCGGTCGGGGGGCGCGGTGTAAAAGTCGGCGTCGGCGTGGCGGTTGGCAGCGGCGTTGCTGTCAACGTGGCCGTGGCGGTGGACGTTGGCGTCGGCGTGGCCAACGCTTTCAGCAAAGCGTCGATCTGGTGTTGTGCTTTCCCCGTATCCGCCACTGGCAAAGCGGCCGCCTGGCGGTAGATTTTCAACGCCGTTTGATAATCCCCGGCGGACAGATAAGCTTGCCCTTGTTGCAACAACAGCGTGTATAGGTGTTCCGGCACCTGGCCATCGGCGTAAGTCGGTGCTCGTTGGTAGAGCAACTGCCAACGCGATAAAGCTGTATTGGTCTCATGGCGTTGTTCTGCTAAACGAGCATTCAGGTAAAGACTAACCAACTCTCGTTGTTGGGCAGCTTCTTCGTTCTTCGGATGAAGCGCCAATGCCGTGCCAAAATATTGCAAAGCCAAACGCATAGTATCCGTATTGGCTTTGTCCCCCTGGGCAACAATCCGCTCACCTTCTTTCAAATAGCTATTGAAAAGGTATTCCGTGACCGCATCTTGCCGATAACTGGGCGCTGTTTTGCGCACCCAGGCAAAAGTAGAGATAGCCTCGGCCCATTTACCGTGATCGAAAGCGGTCACACCAGCATTGAAATGCTCCGCCAATTGTTTTTGTTGGTTGGCGTAAGTTAATAGTTCTTGGACGTCCTGGTAATTGGGATCAATAGCAACAATAGCGTTGAGTTCTGCCAGCGCCTGATCCCAATTTTTAGTTTTAATGGCAGCCTGGGCCTGGCGATAATGATTAGCCAGATTGCGCAGCCGTTTAGCGCGCGCTAAACCCACTTTGGCTGCGCTTTCGTTGGGCGCGAGGCGGGAAAGTTTTTCGAAAGTAGAGACAGCCGTATCGTAATCACCGGTAGCCAGTGCAGCCAAGCCTTGATCATATAACGACCGTTGTTCGTCTTGTAATTGACGATTGGTGAACCCAGGCAACCAACCCTGATGGGCCCCCCACAGAAAGAGCGCGATGGCCAGGAATAAGGGGATGAGCAACCAAAAATAGCCTCCGGCACGTTTTTTATGCTGCTCACCCGGCAAGGGCTTTATTTTTTCTGCGGCAATGGCAGCGGCTAAACGTCCCGGCTCCACTTCTTCCAATTGGATAAACCAACGTACCTCGTCCAGCAGTGCGTCCACGCCGGCCCAGTTCGGATAATCCGCTTTCAGTTCACTAAAAGCGGCCAACGCCAAACGCCAATTGCGCTGGCGATAGGCCTGCATGCCACGTTGATAAAGCAGCTCGGCAGCAGAGACGGCTCCCCCGTCCGTAGTGGAGGTCTCTGTTGTCATCGTTTTTGAGGACTGAGAAGCTTGGGCTGGGCGTTCAGTCATAAGAATTTATGTCATCTCCCGCGCTGCATTCATTATCGTTCATTATCGCCGAATAGGCCAGGCGGAAAAACCGCAGGGCGATTCGGTTGTGGCACTGTCACCGATGCACTCCCCATCTGTCCTGTTATAGTGGGAAGGTAAACATGATGGTTAATCTGGTTGTCTTGCACCTGGACGTCATCCACTATCGTCCAGGTATTATACAAATTATCCCAGCGATTCCAATTAGCTAAGCGCACCATTATCATCTGCCCGGCATAAGGCGTTAGATCATAAGTGAAATGTTTCCACCCCAAATCGTGCTCGACGCCGTAATCCACGCCAGCCACCGGCGGGTTATGGCCTCGATAACCGTCGATGAGCGGTTTGGCCAATTGTTTGCCCTCTGGCGTCAAAATAGTAACCTCGAACGTATCCTGCCAGCGGTGGTGCGAATAAGCATAACGGACGTCCCAGGTGATCATGTGATACCACAATGAGAGATACGGATGGGTCATCTGATTCTGATCGGGCACGCGCAACACTTGCCAAATCTCCGCGGCGCCGATGGGCACTTTGCCTGGGTGTTCGTTGGTCCCATATTCGTCCGGATCGCCTAAATAGGCCACCAGCGAAGTGTTGCCGTTGTAGGATAGCCCCGTGCGCACCGTTCTCTTCAAGCCGTCTTCGTTGCCCGACCAGAAACGGAACGTGCCGGTCTCAAAGCCGCCGTCCACCACCAATTGCAAATTGGTGTAGCCATCACCGTTCGGATTGGCGCTAAAAGGCTGCGTGTGCCCAGCTTTGTCTTTGGCCCGCACCCGGAAAAAATAGGTGTGTCCCAACTGGCCAAAATAATCACCACCACTGTCCGTCGTGCTCACTTGCCAAATTAGCCAGCTACCGTGCCACCCTTCGCGCACTTGCACGTCGTAAGAAGCAATGCCGCTGCCCGGCGCCGGATCGACGCCGCCCCAATTCACGTGAAAAAGCACGTTATCGCCGAAGATCGGCCGGTACCGGGTGGTATACGAAGGCAAAGGACGCAAATAGGCAATGGGTGCGTATGAATCGATATTGAGGGCTACCGGTTGTGCCGTTTGGACATTGCCGGCCTGATCATTAGCCCAAACGTGTAAAGTGTGTTGACCTTGTGTTTTCCAGACGAAGTTAGTCGTGTCGGTGAACGGCTGGCCGTTGTCAATGCGCACCCACACATGGCTCAAACCAGAAACGGTGTCCTGAGCATGCAAGCTGACGCTGATGGGACCGGTGAACCAGCCATTGCTGCCACGCTCCCCGGTCAGTTGCACATCAAGGTGCGGCGGCGTGCCATCATACCAAATCGCTCGCGGCAAACGCAACGCATGCCGGTAAGCGGCGTTACCGGCGTTATCCTGCAACCAGAGGTAGAGATCGAACTTTCCTTCAGCTGAGATTGTGAGATGGGCCGGGCTATCTCCCGCGTAAAAAGTGCCGTCGTCGGGAAAAGCCGGCGCACTGCCCACCTTATACCAAATGCCGGCAATGCCACTATCATCCAACGGTGCCTGCCAGGTGACTGTGTACACGCCGCTGGTCGTCCAGCCATGGGGCGCAATGGCAGCGTGCCGCAGAATTGGTGGCGTCGTATCCAGCCGCACGGTAATCCGATTAGCTGTTTCCACATTGCCCGCTTGGTCGACGGCCCGGTAAAACAGGATATGCTTGCCATCCTTATTGACAACAGCCTGGTTTCCCGTTTGCCACGGGTTGCCATCAATGGCGTATTCAATGTGATCCACACCGGAGAGGGTATCAGTGGCGGTGAAAGTCGCCGTAACTGGCCTATTGTACCACGCTTCCGGCTCCGTTGTGTCGGGCGGCGGCAAAGTAATCGTAGTGTGAGGTGGTGTAGCATCAAAATGAAACACATTACGCGCCCTGATATTTTGCCGGAAATCAGCATTGCCGGCGCCATCCTGCAACCAGAGGTAAAGATCATGCACCCCTTCGCCGGATACTGTGATGCCGCTGGCGCTGTGACCGCCGCTGCTGTAATGACCGTCATGGTCGCCGGTAGGAGGCTGATCGACCTTGTAATAAGCGCCTGCAACGGATGAAAGGTCGGCCGGCGTGCCCCATGTCACGGTAAAGCTGTTCTGGTTGGTCCAGCCCGACGGCTGAATGAACAAAATAGTCGGCGCGGGCGGCGCCGTTTTGTCGATCCAGATATCGGTGGGATAGCTAACTTCCCTGTGCCCGGCGTTATCCACCGAATAGAACCAAATCGTGTGGCGGCCGTCCTCGGTCAGGGCAAAAGAGGTGCCCTGTTGCCAGGCGCCCTGATCCACCCGGTAAAAAGTACCAGCAATGCCGGACCCGTCGTCTTTAGCCACTAACGTCACGCTAACAGCACTGCGATACCACGGTTCGTTGCCAGGAACCCCATCCACGATATACGTGGTAGTTGGCGGTTGTGAATCTAAGCAAACATCAATAGGCCCCGAATCTCGGTAATTGCCGGCCATATCAATGCTGCGCACGCGTAATGTGTGCTTCCCATCTTGATTAAAGACAATGGTTTTCCCTTTTTGCCAAGCCATATCATCAACGGCATAGATAACTTTGTCCAGCCCGGATGTGTTATCCGTCGCTGTGACGGTCACCGTGACCGGTTCGTAGAACCAGCCACTGGCCTGACGTGACGCTGAATAATGGAGCGCCAAAGTTGGCGGTGCCCTGTCAATAGCAACGCTCTGCGAAATGACTGCCGATACATTGCCGGCGAGATCGTCCGCTTTAGCGGTGACCGTGAAGAGGCCGTCTTGGCTAAGCTGCACCGTATTGCCCTCTTGCCATGTGCCCGACGCCAAACGATAGTAACGCGTTTGCACGCCGGAGGCGGCATCTTGGGCATCGATATGAACCTGAACGCCGCCAGTGTACCAACCATGAGCGCCAAGCGGGCCGTCCAGATTCAGTTGCACCGATGGGGGCGTGCCATCGAAAGAGAACGCAGCTCGTTTGACATTGCGCGTGTTGGGATTGCTGTTACCGGCACCATCCACCAACCAGAGATAAACATCGTAAACGCCGTCGCCGGGCATTTGTAAGTCGCTAATGCGCTGCAACGCGTTGCCGGAGACGAATGTGCCATCATCGACGGCAGCCGGCTCACCGTTGAACCGATACCAGGCACCGCTAATGCCGCTAAGGTCGACAGGGTTTTGCCAGGTGAGGGTGAAACTGTTCACGTTTTGCCAACCGGTCGGGGTGGCATGCAGTGCGACCGGGGCACCCGGCGGTGTGTTGTCGTAACGCACGACGCCGTTAGCCGGGCTTTGCCAGCCAATATTTCCCGCGCCGTCTTGCAGCCAAAGGTAGAAACTGGTTGCGCCTTCTTGCGGCACGGTCAGGCTAAGGCTGTCGATGCCGTCCCCGGCGACGAATACGCCGTCGCCCGGCCCGGTTGGGGGCGCTTGCCAGCGATACCAGACGCCAGCAATGCCGCTGGCGTCATCCGGATTGCGCCAGGTGGCTGTGAAAACAGCGCTGTTCTGCCAGCCACTCGGTGTGATGGTCACGCTTTGCGGCACACCAGGCGGGATGTTATCCACTCGGAAATTTATAGGTGTGCTAAGCTTCGTCCAGCCAGCTACGTCAACAGCGCGAGCTGTAGCGGTATACACGGCTTGCTCCTGCCACGTCGGCAGTGCTGTGACCTGCCATGTTGTCGTGCCCGCGGCGTCGATCCAAGTAGAACCATCCTGCCAGCCGCTGCCATTCCAGAATTCCCCTCGCTGATTCTGCAGGGAAAGCGCTACTCCGGCGAGGCCGGATGTGGCATCAGAAGCATTGCCGGCAATGGCGGTCACCGCGGTATAGAGGCCGCTCGCCTGTGGAAAAGTAATAGCTATTTGCGGCGGCACCGTATCGATTTGGCGGTTAAACCCGGGGCTGACCGCTTCCTCCCCGCCGCTTGCTTGCTCACGAAAGCGCACCCAGTTGCCAGCGCCGTCCGGCAGCGCTAACTGGGTGACGCTGATTAGCGCTGTGCCAGTCAGCGGGCTGCTGACGGCCAGGCTATCCGTGAGCCAGGCACTCCAGGAAACCTGATTGTCCGTGGAAAAAGCATAGCGGATGGTATCCAGATGTGTGGCGCCTAAACCCATTGCCTTAACGTGCACGCTGATGGGCGTGTGCGTTATCCAGCCGGGTGCGTCCTGATCTTGCCAAACGACAACATTTATTTGCTGCGGCGCTTGTGCCCAAACCGAACCAAAACTGATTAAGAGGAAGGTTGCCAACAATAATGGAACGCATATTTTTATGTGCTGGCGTTTCCGGACGAGAAATCCACGAATCTTGTTCAAAATACTTTCCCTCTGTCACAATACGCTAAACGGGTGACTTCCACCTTCCCAACCGAGAAAGTGACCGTCACCCCCTGAAATCGTCACGTCTGATGAATGTTGGCGTTGTTCACCGCGCTGGTGGGCTGGCAAATTTGTAGCCCACGCCGCGAGCGGTTAACAAATATTTAGGATGATCCGCATCCACCTCGATTTTGCGCCGCAACCGACGCATGTAAACAGCCAGTTGGTTAGAATAACCCTCGTAGTCATAGCCCCACACATTGTTTAGCAATTGATCGTGGCTAAGTACCCTGCCCGCGTTGCGCATCAAAGTATAAAGCAAGCGGAATTCGATGGGGGTCAGGTCAATTTGCCTGCCGTCCGGCATGACAACGACGTTGTCCACCGGTTCTAAACGTAAGCCGGCGACGACCACCCGCCCGGCTTTGTGGGGATCGCTAAACGCTTCGGCACGACGCAATAACGCTTTAACCCGAGCCAAGAGTTCTGTAGGCTCGAATGGCTTGGGCAGATAATCATCTCCGCCGGCCTCCAAGCCGCTGACCCGATCACCTGTTTCCCCTTTGGCAGAGAGAAAGATAACCGGCACATTGTTAGACTCGCGGATCTGCTTGCACACTTCCAGTCCATCGATGTATGGCATCATGACATCCAAAATGACCAAGTCAGGGGCTGTATCTCGAACCATGCGCAGTGCATCGAACCCATTGGCAGCCGTAATGACTTCATACCCTTCTTCGTTTAGGAGAAAAGCAATCATTTTGACACTGGGGGGATCATCGTCGACAACCAATACGCGCGCCGGCATGCTTTTTTCACATCCCTTCTCTTGAATTTGAGCATTTGTCTTTTGATTCGGCACATTATACCACGGCTGTAACAACGCGCAAAGTCCTTCCTTTTCACAATTTTCCAGCAGACAATGCATGGATGCGGGTCTGCTATTCCCTCTCTCTATTATAAAGCGGGAAAATGAACAACAGATGAATGCCAGGCCGGCCCAGCGTGACAAAATGCTCAGAAAAGTATCAGGTTGTGATGCAAAGCTGACGCGAAGACCCTGAGGTTTTATAAAGGCGTCTGCACGCTCACGGGGCCGGCGGCAAATGTAGCGCTTGGCGCTCTTCGATTTGCCATTTATGGTAATCTTCTAACAACATTTCCCGCTTGGGCAATTTAGCCGCTATGCTCGGATCGTAATGCCCGGCAGCGTTCCAGAAAAGCCATCCGTCGGCGTGTGCGTCTTCTGCGGCCAGCCGTTGCACTTGATATTCTTCGTTGGGGTACCAATAGGCTTGCAGCCAGGGACGTAGCAACGCGTTGGCAGGCATGCGTTTTTGCCCTTGTAACACAGATTTGTGCACTAATTCGTAAGGATAAAGAGATGGATAATCAAGACCTATAGAATGTTTGGCGAACGTTGATGGATAGATCATCGGGCTCACATAATCCACATAGGGAGCGACATCGATCACGCGCTGGCCAATGCCCATATCTTGCTGGGGCGACACCCAAATAGTTAAACCGAAAAGGTCAGCGGACAGTGCGACGGGGTATGGCGAGAGGCGCTCCCTGGTCGCTTTGACAAATGTGCGCAAAGCAGTTGTGCGCGTGGTCGCGGAGAAATCTTTGGGCCAGTTTATGACCGTCAAATCACCGTCAGAAGGAAACCGCAAATAGTCCAACTGGATCTCATCCAGTCCCAACCTCGCTGCCTCGGTCAATAGATCGAGCATATACGACCGCACCTGCGGCAAAGAGACGTCGCCCCAAGCCAATTTCTCCCGATCTCGCCAAATGGTGCCATCCTTTCGCTGAACCGCCCAAGCCGGCTTGGCCTCGGCCAACGGGTTATCCTTGAAGGTTACAAAGCGGCCAATGAGGTAAATGCCCCGGCGGTGTGCTTCGGCCACCAACCATTTCAACCCTATATGTTGGCCCATTTTGTTATGAACACCCAATGCGGCTGCGTGCGGACTATTCCACGCCAAATAGCCATGATCTCCTTTAATATCCACGACGATGGTGTTCAAGTGCGGCGAGTGTGTGACCAAATCCAGCAGGGCCAGCACCTGTTTCTGATCATAAAGCAAACCCATAGGCAGATAAACGCCATAAGCAGTCCACGGTGCAGCTTTGATCTGCAAACAGGCATCGTAAGGACAGTTTTCTGTTTGTAACTGTGCTGCACCGCCTTGTAGCTCGCCGTAGCTACGGCGCCTGATTCCTTTCTCCGACCAGGTCCAAGCTGCGGCTAAATAACCGGGCGCGTGCAGTGTCACGGTCACGCCACTGTTCACCCCCGGCAAGAAAAAGGAACCGTCGTCTGCTGTAGTCGTCGTTATCGTTCCAGCCACAAGCAGCGCCTGGGCCAATGGTTTTCCGGCCGACGAAGTCAGTTTGCCGCCCAGCCCATGGGGATGCAGTTTCACGATCACCGGCTTGCCTTCACGGTAAGCAAATTGCCGGGCGTGGTACCCCGCTTTAGTCAAAGTAACTTTCCCCTGCGCTGGCACGCCCAACAGCAGAAAACGGCCGTCGGCAGTGCTGCTGGCGTGTCGCTCTCCGACCGCAACGCGCACGCCGGCCAATGGCTTTCCGTGCGTATCGTACACACTGCCCAGCAATCGGTTAGCCGCTAAGCAGAAAGTGCGTCCGCCGGCTAACTGTCCCGTTGTCATTTTCTGGATCCGAAAGCCAGTCGCCATTACGAACAATGGGGTCGCAGCCCACGCTGTTTGTACGGCCTGGTGCAATAAAGGGGCCAGATCCGCAGGCGGCGCTGACAATGCCGCTTCCAGGGTCATAGTGATGCACGCCAGCGGCGCTGGGGGCGTGATCGTCAAAGTTAGCGGTGCGCCTAGCGAGAGACGCCGCCAGCGCGCCTGGCCCCTGGCCAAAGGGATCGTTGCTTCCGCGGTCCGCAATTGGCCGGCCAAAGAAGCGGGCTTGCCCCTGTTGACAAGCGTGCCGCTGATAACCGCCGTGACCGCTGATAGCGTCGCCGTGTACGTTCTGCTCACGTTGGTCGGCAGCGTCATTTGCCGGCGGTAATAGCCAGGTTTGTGCAAGACAATTTGCAAAGGCAAAGATAAACGACTCAAGAAAATACGTCCGTTTTCATCGCTTTTGTGTGCTACGCCTGCTGCCGTTTCCATATCCGCGCCGCTCAATGGTTGTCCCATTTCATCCAGCAGTTGTACAGTCACCTGCCGGGGCGAGAGTGCTACGGTCCAAATTTGATCCGCCGTCGTGGCAGGAAAAACGCGGACGCCGCTGCGATAACCGGGCGCGGCGAATTCGATCCGTTCACGGGGCAGTAAACGTGATAAAGTGAAAGTTCCATCCGCTCGGCAAGGCAGATGTAGTTCCCCGCGGAAAAGGGTACAGTTAGAAAGCGCCGAACCGTTTTCGGCATCCATGACGTACCCACTCAAACGAACGGGAGATAGAGGCAATGTTACTTCCGGTTGCCAGAAGGAATTGCTATTGCCCAAGACAGCCTGGACGGGATGGTAACCGGGGGCTTTGACGAATAGGACACCCCGAGACCAAAAACGGGTTTGCCAGACGCCTGTGCTTTGTTCTTTAAGCGATTCGCCGTGCAATACGACCTGTGCCGATGGCACAGATTGACCGGTCTCACGGTCTTCTAAGTAAATGGTGTGCGAAAAAGGCCAGCCGGTGTGCATGGAAAAGAGCGATAGGGCAAAAAGAATGCCTATCCCGACTATACCGAAGTGCCGCACCTGGATTCGCTTTGTCAAATGATGCCTTTCTTTACGCAAAGCAAGCCAGCAGCCACTGCTTTGGTCGTGATATGTCATGGGCGTGGGGAAACGCATGATTTTCATTATAACACGCGATAGCTGTGGGGTGTAATTTTCTGGCGCCGGGTGTTTGGCTGCGAGACGCTTTTTGTGCTAAGCTTGTCCTGTTGACAAATGACTAAAGCATCGGCACGTGGCTACAGGTGCACCACAGCGGACGAAAACGCCCCCTATCCTTCAACCTTGGGGGAGCAACACATCCCCAGAATTGGGGGCCGGGGGGCGTTTAGCTTGCAACCTGCGCAGGCAGGTTGCGCAGGTGTAGCAGCGATTTCTAATCGCCGGACAAGGCAGAGGGTAGCCGAGGGCATTGCCCTCGGCTACCCTCCAGAGAAGTTTATTTTCAAGGGAGTTATCATGAGCCTACGGCGCACCACAGCGGATGAAAATTAAGATCAGCGTGCATCAGCGTTAATCTGCGTTCTATTTTCAGAGGAGATCAACAGTTAAAGCCTTGGATCAAGATATGATCGATATCAATGCACTTACTTTTTCTTATCCGGGCAGTGCGGCTATATTCCGGGATTTTTCCTGGCGTGTGGGCAGCGACGAGATTTGGGCAGTTATCGGGCCTTCTGGCTGCGGCAAAAGCACCCTGCTCTATCTCATCGCCGGGCTACTGCAGCCACAACAAGGGCGGATTGCCGTAGCCGGAGAAAGCGTGCCCCGCAAAGCACATCGCGGCGGTACCGGTCTCATTTTGCAAGATTACGGCCTGCTGCCCTGGGCTACACTGCGCGAAAATGTGGCCTTAGGCTTACGCATCCAAGCCTTTTACGGGCAGAGTCGTTGGCAAAACCAGCCGGCGGAAATGGTGCGACAAGTGGGACACTGGCTGCAACGGTTAGGAATTGCCGACGTGAGCGATCGCTATCCGAACCAGGTCAGCGGGGGACAACGCCAGCGCGCCGCAATTGCCCGCACTTTGGCGCTGCAGCCCGATATTTTGCTCATGGACGAGCCATTCTCCTCTTTGGATGCTTTGACCCGCGAGAACTTGCAGCAATTGACCCTCTCCTTATGGCAGGAAACGCAACTGACTACCGTATTAGTCACCCACAACATCGAGGAAGCCGTTTACTTGGGCCGGCGGATTCTAGTTCTTTCGGATGCCACGAATAGCCACCCGGTGATTTTCACCAACGAACGAGGTGGTGACCTATCTTTCCGCGGCAACGAACGCTTTTTGGCGCAATGCACGGCGCTGCGAGCGCTGTTACAGGATGGTCGACATGAGACGTCGTGACATAATATTGGCAGCACTGCTGTTGCTGCTCCTGTGGGAAATCGCTTCTTGGCTGCTGCACATGGAAGTGTTGCCAGCGCCGGGAGCGGTGTTGGTCGCTTTTGGCCGGGGGTTAGCCGGCGAATTGGGCCGGGATTTCTTGGTGAGTTTCGCCCGCGTTGTGGCCAGTATCATCGTCAGCATCACTTTAGCTACGCCGTTGGGGCTGGCATTGGGACAAAGCCGTCGCTTGGACCGGGTTTTCGCACCGTTCATTTATTTACTCTACCCCATCCCGAAAATCGTTTTCTTGCCCATCATTATCCTTTTCTTGGGCGTGGGCAACGTTTCTAAAGTTTTCATCATCTCGCTAATTCTCTTTTTCCAGATCTTGGTTGTCGTGCGGGATGCAGCCAGCAACCTGCGGCCAGAGTTGATCGCTTCGGTGCGCTCGTTAGGCGGTGGCCGGCGGGCGCTTTTCCGCTTTGTCTATTTGCCAGCTTGCTTGCCAGCCGCCTTGACGGCGTTGCGAGTCAGCATCGGCACAGCCGTGGCGGTACTTTTCTTCGCAGAGTCCTTCGCCACCACATCCGGCTTGGGCTATTACATCATCGTGGAGGCGTGGGGCAGATTGGCTTATACGGAAATGTATGCCGGCGTGGTAGCCATGAGCGTGCTAGGATTGCTGCTCTACGTTATTGTGGACTTCTTGGAACGTCGCTTTTGTCCCTGGCTCAGCCAACCAGACCAACCAACCTTGTGAACGTAACCGGCGTGTTCTCTTGCGAAGTGCGCAGGAAAAAAGACAAGGTTTGTCATAACCAGCCGGTTGGGCTATTATATTAGTCGAGTGACTATAAGTCACGGCAACGTCTGCAAAATCACCCGGCGGCAATGAGCATTCAACCTGCGCAGGCAGAGCTTGCAACTGTGGCAGCGATTTCTAATCGCCGGACAAGGCAAATAATAAGCAGTACACGGACAGGAGACAGATGAAAGCGCCGACAAAAGTTTTGCCCAAACGAGAAGAAAAGCGGGACTACGTGCAGAACATGTTCAGCGGCATTGCCGGCCGTTACGACTTCATGAATCGGCTGATGACGTTAGGGCAGGATCAACGTTGGCGGCGGCAGGTCGTGCGTCTTAGCAAGCTGCCGCCGGCGGGCAGCCTATTAGACGTGGCTACCGGGACCGGGGATATCGCTTACCAGGCCTGGCAGCGCCGGCCCCGTGCGCAGGTGGTGGGACTGGATTTTGCCGCTGGGATGTTGCGGGTGGCACAAACGAAGTTCGCCGAGACACCCCTCACTTTTGTCAACGGCGATGCGCTGCATTTGCCGTTCCCGGATGATAGTTTCGACGCCGCCACCAGCGCATTTATGATGCGCAATGTGGTGGATGTGCGCCGCGCTTTCGCCGAGCAACGCCGGGTGGTACGGCCGGGGGGCAAAGTGGTCTGCTTAGAAACGACCCGACCGGCCAACATGTTCTTTCGGGCATTCTTTGATTTGTACTTCTTCTATATCGTCCCGGCTCTCGGCGGTTTGTTCAGCGCTAAATCGGCTTATAACTACCTGCCCAATTCCACCGTGCTATTCCCCCCGCCGGATCAAGTGCGCTACATCATGCTCTCGGCAGGCCTAAAAGATGTCTTCTACCGCAAACTCATGTTCGGCACAGTGGCTATTCATGTGGGAACGGTTTGACAATGGGCGTGAATGACTTTCGGAGGTGATCTGTTGTCTCAAAAACTCATCGTCGCTCTGACCGGCGCCAGCGGTCAAACTTACGGCATCCATTTGCTACAAGCAGCCCATTCGTTGGACATTGAAACGCATTTAGTTATCAGTCGGGCAGCCCAGTTGACCATCACCCAGGAAACAGATTACGCTGGGGGCGAGGTGGAAGCGTTGGCTGACGTGGTGTATCCGCCGGGGAACGTGGGCGCGGCGATCGCCAGTGGCTCCTTCCCGGTGGCCGGCATGGCTATCGTCCCTTGCAGCATCAAAACGCTTTCCGCGGTGGCGCATTCGTATAGCAGTGATCTCATTAGCCGGGCGGCGGATGTCCAATTAAAAGAAGGTCGACCGCTGCTTTTGGCCGTGCGAGAGACACCGCTACATTTGGGACATCTGCGACTACTGCTGCAAGCAGCAGAAGCCGGCGCCATTATCTTCCCGCCTCTGCCCGCTTTTTACCAGCGTCCTCGCAGCATCGACGAAATGGTCGACGCCACGGTGGGACGGATGTTAGCCCGCCTTGGCTTCGCAAATGCGCTTTACAATAGCTGGCAAGGACTATGACAGGGAAAGCCATGATCTGGCCGGCAGTGGTTGCCGCGTTCCTGGCCGCGCACAACACGCTTACTTTGGCCACGGTGGATGAAAACGGCTTACCCGCGGCGGCGGCGCTTTTCTATGCCGAGGATAGTACGTTGAACCTCTACTTCCTCTCGGAAGCGGGCAGCGGCCATGCCCGGCATATCACCCAGCAGCCATGGGCGGCGGTCACCATCCAGGCCGATGGCCAGCATTGGCAGAATATCCAGGGCTTGCAACTCTGCGGCGTGGTGACGAAAGTCAGCGGCGCTGAACGTGTGACCGCCATGCGCATTTATGGCCGCAAGCACCCTTTTCTGCAACCACTTTTCCGGGGGGAAAAAGGGCCGGCCACTTTGCTGGCGGCGCTGCGCACGGCTACATTTTACCGGCTGCGTCCTTGCTGGCTGCGGCTGATCGATAATCGCCGCACTTTCGGCTACAAAGAGAGTTGGCAGTTCCCGTGTGAGGAGACACCTTTAGATGACCACGAAGATTAGAACGGCAGCAGAAGCAGCCCGGTTTGGGCATCCCAGCTACGTTTGGCAGGCCGGCCAAGAACGCCGGCTGCAATTAGTGCGCCAATGGGTCAATCTTGAAAACGCCCACGTCCTGGTAGATGGCTGCGGCATTGGCATGTATATGCGGGCGTTCCACCGTTTCACGCCGCACGTTTACGGCATTGACATCGACCCCCCCATCGTGCAACAGGCTGCGCAAGCGCTGCCGCTACTAAGCGTGGCCGCCGGAGAGCATTTACCCTTCCCCGACGACAGCTTCGACTTCGTTTTCAGCCATGAAGTGATAGAACACGTACAAAATGATCGTTGGACTGCAGCCGAGATGGTACGGGTGCTGCGTCCCGGCGGACGCATCGTTATTTTCTGCCCTAACCGACTTTATCCCTTCGAGACCCACGGCCATTTCTGGCGGGGCAAATACCATTTTGGTAACACGCCTCTCATCAACTGGTTGCCCAACCCATTGCGAAACCGGTTGGCGCCGCACGTGCGGGTTTACACCGCATCCGGCCTGCGCCGGCTGTTCGCCGACCTGCCGGTGCGTGTCCTTCACCATGCTCAGGTTTTCCCGGGCTACGACAAAGTCGTTGCTCGACGCCCCCGCTTAGGCCGCTGGTTGCGGCAGACAACCTATTTTTTAGAAAGAACGCCATTGCGCTGCTTCGGAATCTCCCATTTCCTGGTTTTGGAGAAGAACCCCGCTGGACCTGCAGCGCACCACCGCGAATGAAAACGTCCCCTATTCCCCAATTTTGGGGGCCGGGAGGGGGGCGATTTCTCGGCGCCCAGCGACTAAAAGTCACGGCAATATCTGCAAAATCGCCCTACGGCGATTAGCTTGCAACCTGCGCAGGCAGGTTTCGCAGTTGTAGCAGCGATTTCTAATCGCCGGACAAGGTAGACTGCGTTGATCAGCGTTCTATTTTTCGAAGGGGAGGGTAGCCCGAAGGCATTGCCTTTGGCTACCCTTCAGAGAAGTTTATTTTCAGGGGAGAAACAACAAATGAAGATTTATACCAAGACCGGCGATACCGGTCAGACATCCCTATTTCGGGGCGGACGGGTGACCAAAGACGATGTGCGCGTAGAAGCTTATGGCCAGATCGATGAATTGAACTCACTTTTGGGATTCACCTTAGCGCAAGGTTTGCCATTGCCGCTTGCGTCCGCTGTGGAGCGGCTGCAGGCAGAGTTATTCGACTTAGGCGCTGATTTAGCCACTCCAGCGCAAGCCGAGGGGCGCAGCACCGTCGTCCGTTTCAGCGAAGCACCCATCATCCGGCTGGAACAAGAGATTGATCAGTGGGAAGCGACTTTACCGCCTTTACGGCATTTCATTTTACCCGGCGGTGCTGGCGGTGCTGCTGCCTTACAACTGGCTCGCGCCGTCTGCCGCCGGGCCGAGCGCGCTGTCGTAAAATTAGCCCGCGCTGAGACCATCAACCCCCTATCGTTGCGCTACCTGAACCGTCTTTCGGATTGGCTTTTCATAGCCGCTCGGGTGGCGAATCAAACGGCCGGAAAAGCAGAAACGCTCTGGGTTCCTCCCAATCAACGAGAAAGTTGAGCATCACGGCCTTAAACATGCTCCGTCGGTCAGGTGATAGTCTGCCTGACGGCGAAGCACGTCACTTTTTAGCGGGACAAAATTGCAAAAACTATCATTTTTTCTAATAACCTATTGACTTATCCCTTTTTATATGCTATAATGCACAAAGCGGTAAAAACTGGCAGGGTGGCAAGGACGGCATACAGGGCACGGCAAGAAACGTGCCCTGTTGTTACGTTCAGCCATCATGCATAGCGCGTTATGTGCTATTAGCCAGTTTTACAAATCAGGCGGAAGAAAAGAGGTGAATTCATTTGGCATCAGTAACATTACGTCCGGGCGAAAGTCAAGACCAACTCTTGAAACGTTTTCGCAAAACTGTCGCCAAAGCACGCATATTAAGCACAGTGCGACGCAAGCGATGGTTTACATCCAAGAGTGAGTTGCGCCGGATCAAACACCAGAAAGCGGTGCGTCGGGAAAGGCGACGACGACACAAAATAGAGGCACGCCGAGGATATCGCTAAAAAACAGTACCATCATAGCGTTATAGTCCGGTACGGCGCTTAGAAAGTAATAAGAGAAGTGCCGAACAAAGGTAATACAATGACAGAAAGTAAGTCGGATAAGAACAATAAGCATCCTTCTCGATCACGACGACCGCGCCGGCGGCGAGGAAAACGTCATCAGCCGGTCAAAGCAAAGCAAAAAGTACAGTCGGCGCAGAAGCATAACAGCCGCATCAAACAGAACGAGCCGGAAGTGTTCGTTTACACTTACCGGACATGGAAAAAGAACACGCAATAAGAAACACAGCACCAGACGCGGACAGATGACCAAGCCGCTCCTTGGTGCCCGATCTGAGTCACAACGGTTTGTGAATCTATAGGCTTGACCAGGCAATTTTCTTTGGCCTGGCCAAGCCATGATTCTCATTTTGTAAAGGAGCTAACAAAATCCCAGATGGAACAGCGGGAAGAAGTGAAAAGTGAAACGCTTCTGGAGTCGAACACCGGAGAAACGGTGGAAGAAGAAGTCATGACTCCCGAGGAAGCGCTAAGCTTTCTACTGCAAACAGCTTCAGAACAACACTATATTACTTACGAAGACATCCTGACAATTCTGCCGGAAGTGGAAGAAAACCTTGACCTGTTAGAAGAGCTCTTTGCGCGCTTGCAGGCTAAGGAGATACCCGTTTACGAAAGTGTAGAGGAAGCCGAAAAAGAAGAGGAAGCAGGGGCTGAGACTGCCAAAAATTCAGATGAGGCAGCTACCCTGAACGTAGTCCCCGTTGGGGACACAGTCGACCTTTACTTTCGCGAAATGGGCCGCGAGCCGCTATTGACGGCAGAGGAAGAAGTGGCTTTAGCCAAACGCTTAGTGCGGGGCGAAGAATCCGAGGCGCGACTGCGTGAAGATGAAACACTTTCCCTAAAAGATATTCGCGCTTTAGAGGCTTTCATTGCCGATGCTGAGGATGCCCGGCAGACCTTAATCAAGGCCAACACACGCTTAGTTATCAGCGTGGCGAAACGCTATATCGGCCAAGGCGTGCCTTTCTTAGATTTGATTCAGGAGGGCAATTTAGGGCTTATGAAAGCCGTGGATAAGTTCGACTACACCCGTGGTTATAAGTTCAGCACTTACGCGACCTGGTGGATTCGACAAGCCGTAAGCCGTGCTGTAGCCGATCAAGGCCGGACCATCCGCCTGCCAGTGCATGTGGGGGACAAGCTGCGCCAGCTACATCGCGCCGCGCAATCTTTAGAACAAAAGATCGGCCATCCACCTTCACCAGAGGAGATCGCAGTAGAATTAGAATTGCCACCGGAGCGGGTACGGCGTTATTTACGCGTCTCCCGGCGTCCATTGTCGCTGGAACAGCCGGTGGGCGAAGAAGAAGAAAGCAATTTAGGCCAATTCATCGAAGATGAAGGGGTCGAATCGCCGCCTGACGCTGCGGAACAAACGCTATTGCGGGAAAAAATGGAGGATTTACTGGATACATTACGACCTCGCGAAGCCCGCATTTTACGCCTGCGGTTCGGCTTCCAAGATGGCCATACTTACACCTTGGAAGAAGTCGGACACAAATTTGGTTTAACACGAGAACGTATTCGCCAAATCGAAGCGCAGGCCTTAGCACGGTTACGCCATCCAAGTCGCAGCCGACAATTACGCGATTACATGTAAATCGCGAGGGCTATACCCATATTCCCAAAGGACGTATCCCCACCGATACGTCCTTTTTTCATAATGAACCGGCTTACGGCAATTGAATCCGCGGCAGCCTTTGCTAAACTGACTTCTGTCAGTTCGATGTACCATCGGGGCAAGGTAACTTAGCAAGAGTTAGTACGAGTTTCAACTGCTGCATGGCAGACCGGTTTGGGTCATTATTTTTTCCTTCGCCAGCAAGAACCGGAATGATGTGGTCCGGTTAGAGGTGTTTCATGCTATCATTGATGTCTAATCGTCGCTTTCTCGCCGTTGCGTTAGGCCATTTCGTCGTAGATGGACTAACCAGCGCCGTGCCACTCATCGTGACGATATTAAGTTTGCGTTTAGGCTTGAGCGATGCCGGCATTGGTTGGGCAGTCGGCATCTACACGGCTGTGATTGCGCTGAGTCAACCGTTTTTCGGCTACTGGGGAGATCGCTGGAATGGCCGGCTATTGGCCGCCGGCGGGGTAGCCTGGATGGTTTTCTTCTTCTTGCTGAGCGGCTTGGCCCCGACGAAATTAGTCATTCCTACGCTGGTTGTCGCAGCTTTAGGTTCCGGTGCTTTCCATCCCCAAGGTGCTGCCAACGCCGCGTATGCCGATTTAGACCATCGCTCCACGGCTACAGCCACATTCTTTCTCTTCGGGCGGGCCGGGTTTACGTTGATGCCGCTCATCGCCGGCATACTCTTCACCCTGTTCGACACGCATGGCCTGTTAGCCATGACCATCTTCTTTACGCCAGTGCCTTTATTGCTTTGGCGCTGGCTGCCAGATCACGTCCAAAGCGGCACAGTCGGCGAGGAAAAAGCGCACTCGACTAAAAAGACAGACCATTACCACCATTTGGCCGTAATTCTATCGCTCTTTGCCCTATTAATCATTGCTCGCTATAGCGCCATGGGCGGTATTCGCACGTTCATCCCCAAATACTATCAACTGCGCGGGTGGTCTGCCGCACAATACGGAGCGTTGAGCTCATTTTTCATGTTAGGCGGTGCCGTGGGAGGTTTCTTAGGAGGGGTTGCGGCGGATCGTTTTGGCATTCGGCCGGTTGTCATCATTTCCATGTTATTGGCCGGCATAGCTGCTTATATTTTCCCTGCCATGACCGTTATTTGGAAAATTTATCTCTTCGTCGGCCTTACTGGCTTTATGCTCGATGTCTCGCATAGTTTGTTAGTGTTAATCGCCCAAAGTTTGGTAGCGGGTTGGCAATCATTAGCCTCAGGGCTAATATTAGGCTTTATGTTCATCGTCCGTGCGGGCGGTGCTATTGCGTTAGGCATTTTAGCAGATCGCTTTAGCTTAGCTTTCCTGTTACCTAAACTCGGTTTTTTCTTTCTCATAGCCGCGTTCTTCGCCCTGTTTTTGCCGGTTCAGCAAAAAAGCACTATGCCGGTTGCTGCAACCGGCAAATAGAGAGCCTTCAGCACGCAGACCAGCCCAGAACAGCGGCTGAAAATCTCATTTCAAGGTTGGCGTTGGTAGGTTTGAGAAGCAATGCCACGGGAATAGGAATGGGGTTAGTTGGTGACGGCTAACAATCTCTTTTTGTTTTCTTTCTTGGGGGAGAAAAAGGAGGCGAGTTCAGCGTTGATCAGCGTTTTATGCTCCATGGAGCCAAATTTCAAACTATAACGGCAATTTTCGCCAGATGCCCGTGGCAGCGTTTAAAATAGGCGCGTGGAGGAGAAACATAAAACTAAATAGAATCTCACAATCAATAAGGAGAAGAAACCGCTATGATTCCAGAAAGAGAACGTTTGGCCCTTTTTTCCGTTTCCGATAAAACGGGCCTGCCATCCATCGCCCAGGCGGCATTAGATGCCGGCTATCGGCTGGTGGCCAGCGGCGGCACCGCCCGGCATTTGCGCACCGCCGGACTGTCGGTGACCGAAGTCAGCGAAATGACCGGCTTCCCGGAAATACTCGGCGGCCGTGTTAAAACATTGCACCCCATCGTGCACGGCGGCATCTTAGCCCGACACAGCGATGCGGATTTGGCCGAACTGGATCAGCATGGCATTGCACCTATCGCGCTCGTCGTCGTCAATCTGTACCCGTTCCGGGAAACCATCGCCCATCCGGAAACAACCCTGGCCGACGCCGTGGAACAAATCGACATTGGCGGCGTGGCTTTGCTGCGGGCCGCGGCCAAGAACTTCGAAAACGTGACCGTGCTTTGCGATCCAGCCGATTACGAAGCCGCGGCGAAAGCGTTGCGTGAGGGAGAAGTACTGCTCGCCGAACGACAACGTTTAGCCCTGAAAGCTTTTCGGCATACTGCGACCTACGATGCCGCCATCGCCGATTACCTGGCCGGGCAAACAGAGGCCGAAGTTCTGCCAGAACAATTACACATTACCGCTCGGAAATGGCAAGCACTCCGCTACGGCGAGAATCCGCACCAGCAAGCAGCGCTTTACCTGCCGGAAGGCGCCGAACCGGCCTTCGTGACCTTGCACGGTAAGGCAATGAGCTACAACAATTGGCGGGATATGGACGGCGCCTGGAATGCGGTGCTGGATTTCGACCTGCCGACAGTCGTCATCAGCAAACACGCCAACCCGTGCGGCATTGCCTCGGCAGAAACGTTGTTAGCAGCTTACCAGGCCGCCTTAGCATCCGACCCAATTTCGGCGTTCGGCTCTGTCATCGCTGTGAATCGACCGCTGGACTTGGCCACGGCTGAAGCGATGAAAGGGCTGTTCATCGAAGTCCTGGTCGCGCCGGATTTCCACGAAGATGCCCTGGCCCGGCTCAAACGCAAGTCGAAGAACCTGCGCTTGCTGCGTGCCACCGGTCAAGAACGGCCACGCTTGATTGTGCGCACCAATGTGGCCGGCCTGCTGGCCATGACCCCGGATCGGAGCACCGAGCCGGCCGCCGGTTGGCGCATCGTCGGGCAGCGCCCGCCCAGCGCCGCGGAGTTATCCGCTTTAGACTTTGCCTGGCGTGTGGTGAAACACGTGAAATCCAACGCCATCGTTTTCGTCAAAGGGAACGCGACCGTGGGCGTCGGCGCGGGGCAGATGAGCCGGGTGGACGCGGTGCGCTTAGCCGCAGTCAAGGCCGGCGACCGCAGCCGCGGCGCGGTACTCGCTTCCGACGCCTTTTTCCCTTTCCCTGATGGCGTGGAAGCCGCTGCCGAGGCGGGCGTCACGGCCATCGTGCAGCCGGGCGGTTCCAAACGCGATGCAGAAGTCATTGCGGCCGCCGACCGGCTTGGCTTAGCGATGCTTTTCACCGGCGTGCGCCATTTCTTGCACTGACGTTTCCTGCTATGTGGCTAACTACCCCCAATGCCGGATGCCACTGATGGCCACAGCTTCAACGACCAACAAAAAAGAGAGTCGGGAATTATGTCCCGACTCTCTCTCTGTTGGTCAAAGTGACCGGCACCTTTGTCAACCGTGCCGGTCACCAAAACACTACTTTGTCAGCGGCTAAATTACTTGTTAGGCTTATTCAGTCCTGCTTCTTTCACGCATTTCAACGCGTCTGCCTGCATCGCCTTGGCGGCGTCAGCCGGCGTTGCCGAATTGGACATCACCGCTTCCAGGTTCGGGCGCATAGCATCCCAGGCACAGCGCATTTGCGCTGCTGCCGGCATACCACGGCCATGGCTCAATTGCTCCATCGAACCCTTCAAAATAGGATCTGTCTTGATCAGGTCGCTTTGAGCTGCTTCTTTGTTGGAAGGCAGTCGCTTGAACTTCTTCAGCCACTGCAACTGCACATCTTTAGACGTCATGAAGACGACAAACTGCTTGGCCGCTAACATTTTATCCGCGTTGCCTTTCAGCCCGGTGGAAAACATCCAGTACTTACCGGAGGTCATCGGCGTCGGCCAAAGTTTAGTGGAGGTCACCTCTGGAATTGGTGCCACACCTAGCTTGTCGCCCAAAGCTTTAGCATAACCGCCCAATGACCAGTCACCGTTAATGATCATGGCCGCTTTGCCTTCTTTGAACATCGTATCAGCGGTGTTGTAATCCGCTTCCGGCGGGATCACCTTGTCCTTAAATTTCAGGTCCTGTACGAACTGCAACGCACTGACCATCGCCTTACTATCCAGCGTTGGCATATCATCACTGCCCAAAGGCCAACCACCAAAACCGCCTAACCACGGCGCCAGCCAAAACGGTTCGTTTTCGTTGTAAACGAAGCCCCAGGTGTCGCCTTTTTTCAACGCTTTGGCCATTTTAATCAGTTCATCGGTATTCTTTGGCGGCGTTTTCACCATATCTTTGTTATAGAGCAACATCAGATGGTTACCATAATTATCTGGAACGCCCCAAATCTTACCCTTTACCTTGGTCGGTTCCAATGCGCCGGGGAAGAATTGCCCCAAGAAACCAGTGCTGAACACATCCTCCATGGGCATGATGATCTTCAGTTCGCTGAACGGTCCAGCGAAATCGTTAGGTACACGAACTAAATCCGGAGCTGAGTTAGCCAAACTAGCAGTCTGGAATTGATCTCGCAATTCTTCATTGCCGTAGTGCGTGCGTTCAATGCTAATCTTCGGGTGTTTCTTTTGGAATTGAGCGATCAGGTCATCCATAAACGCTTCCACATCGTCCGCTTCCTGATCCCAAACCGTCAGTTTCACTGGCTTGCTCAAAGAAACGCCTAAGCCTGCCTCTTCGACGCATTTCATCGCGTCGTCCTGCATCGCCTTAGCGGCTGCGGCCGGCGTCTCCGAATTAGACATCACTGCTTCCAGGTTCGGGCGCATGGCGTCCCAGGCACAACGCATTTGCGGTGCTGCCGGCATGCCTCGACCATGGCTCAACTGCTCCATGGAACCTTTCAAAACGGGGTCTGTCTTGATCAACTCGCTCTGAGCAGCTTCTTTGTTGGAAGGCAGTCGTTTGAACTTCTTTAGCCACTGCAGCTGCACGTCCTTGGACGTCATGTAAGAAACGAGCAACTTTGCCGCGGCCAGTTTATCGGCATTCCCGTTCAGCCCGGTGGAGAACATCCAGTATTTGCCAGAAGTCATCGGCGACGGCCAGAGCCCCGTGGAGGACACCTTCGGAATGGGCGCCACGCCCAACTTGTCGCCTAACGCCTTAGCATAACCACCCAACGACCAGTCACCATTGATAATCATGGCGGCTTTGCCTTCTTTGAACATCGTATCAGCGGTGTTGTAATCTGCTTCCGGCGGAATAACCTTATCCTTGAATTTCAGATCCTGCACGAACTGCAATGCTTTGGCCATGGCATCAGTGCCCAAGGTCGGCATGTCTGTGGCATCATTCAAAGGCCAACCACCAAAGCCACCCAGCCAAGGTGCCAGCCAGAACGGCTCATTCTCGTTATAAACGAAGCCCCAGGTGTCGCCTTTTTTCAACGCTTTGGCCATTTTGATCAGTTCGTCGGTGTCCTTCGGCGGCGTTTTCACCATATCTTTGTTGTAAAGCAACATAAGGTGGTTGCCGTAATTATCCGGCACGCCCCACAAGGTGCCTTTGACCTGAGCCGGGCTAAGAGCGCCAGGGAAGAACGCATTCAAAAAGGCCTGATCGTACACCTTAGTCGCCGGAATCACAATCTGTAATTCGCTGAACGGCCCGGCGAAATCGTTGGGCACCCGAACCAGATCCGGCGCTTGACCGGCCAGGCTCGCGGTCTGGAACTGATCCCGCAATTCTTCATTGCCATAATGTGTACGTTCAATGGTAATATTGGGATGATCCTTCTGGAACTGAGCCAGCAAGTCATCCATGAAAGCTTCCACGTCATCCGCTTCTTGATCCCAAACCGTCAGCTTCACCGGTTTCGTCACCGCCGCGGCTTTCGTCGGGGCTGGTTTCTCTGCCGCCTTCGTCGGGGCAGCCGCTTTCGTCGCTACCGGGGCTTTCGTCGGTGCCGTCGTGGGCGTTGCCTTCTGTCCGCACGCCGATAGAAGCATGCTGAACACCAACACCAAAGTAATTAACATAAACCACTTCTTGTTACGCATTTTCTCCCTCCTCATTCAAACAAAGTAACATTCCGTGTCGCACTATAACGACACAACATCACAAAACCGGCTTAACCTTTGACACTGCCTAAGGTCAGGCCGGAGACCAACCACTTAGAAGAATACAAGAACAGGATCATTACCGGCACGGCCACCAAAATGGAACCGGCGGCGAAACGTCCAGCCGCCAACGTATACTGCCCGGCGTACGTCCACAAGCCCAATGGCCAGGTGTACATATCCTGCTTCTGCAAGACCACCCGAGCCACGATGTACTCACTCCAGGAGCCCATGAAATTGAACAAGAATACAATGACCAACGCTGGCGTGGAAAGGGGCAATATGATCCGGTAGAAAGCGCTGAGGTATGTGGCTCCATCAATGCGCGCTGCCTCCTCCAAATCCGGCGGAATCGTATCGTAATAACCTTTTAGAATCCAGATACTAAAAGGCACCGATGTGACAGAATAAGCAATGATAAGTCCCAAATACGAATTGATCATGTGGAAGCGGACGAGCATCATGTAAATGGGCAACAAGAGCATGGCGGCCGGTATCATCTGCGTCGTCAGCAAGAAGATCATGGCCGGGCCACGGCCCGGAAAGCGAAAGCGCGAGAAAGCATATGCGGCGGTCGCCGAAAGGATGACGCCGACCAAGGCCGTCGTCACCGTGATGCTAAGACTGTTCCACAGCCAGAGAAAGAAATCAGAGCGCAAATGCCGGCTGGGATCGCCGAAAAGCACAAGTTGATAATTGCGCAAAGTAGCGTCCGGCGGGATGATGGCTAAGCTAGTGGAGAGGGCCCGATCCCCCGGGCGCAGCGAAATGCTGAAAATACGCAGCACAGGATAAATGGCAATGATCGAAGAAAAGATCAGAGCTAAATGAATCCACATGCGCTTAAATGGACTATCGCCCCGCCGCGAGCCATGAAAGAACCGGTAAGCAAGTGATTTCTTCTGTTGCATGATGCGCCTCCGTTACGTCGTTCTCTATCTCTCCTACTTAAATTCCGAGCTGATAAACATTGCAATCACTCTTTCAATTGCTTTTGGGTATGCGTCACTCATACACGGCTTTCAAGCCGCCGGAAATACGCAGGTAAACCAAAGCAAACGCCAACAGGAAAACGAAGATCACCAGAGCAAAAGCAGCAGAGAACCCATACCGGTAAAACGAGAAAGCCGCTTTGTACAACGACGTCACCAAAATATCGGTCCTTTCCTGGGGCCCGCCCTGGGTGATAAGGTAAATGACGTTAATATTGTTGAAGGTCCAAACAGAGCCTAAAATGATAGCAGGCGTTAGCACCGGTCGCAACAACGGCATAGTCACGTTCCAGAATTGATGCCAGGCATTGGCACCGTCCATTTCCGCCGCTTCGTAATACTCTTTGGAAATGCTCTGCAGGCCGCCTAAAATAATAACCATCATAAACGGAATGCCAAGCCAGATATTAGAGATAACCACTGCCACAAAGGCCCAATGCGGATTTTGCAGCCAAGAGATAGGTTGCAAACCGACACCCCTTAGCATTACATTGAAGAATCCGTACATGTAGTTGAATTCGTTGCGTAACGACATCGCCGCGATGGTCTGCGGAATAGCCCAGGGGAAAACCAACAACGTGCGATACAGGCCACGCAATTTCATGGGGCGGTTCAACAAAAGAGCCAATACCATGCCACCTGTTACGTGAAAGAAAACGTTAATAACGGTCCACAAGATAGTGCGAATGAGCACTTCCCAAAAAGTCGCTTTGTGCGCCACCGTGCCAGTGAAAACATCCTTGAAATTAGTCAGGCCGTACTGCAAGCCAAAAGCCGGGTGACGCATAGTTCTGAGGGCAGCATTCGTAAAGGCCAAATAGATTTCGTAGCCGAACGGATACAAAATCAGGAATAGAATACCTAAGAAAGCCGGTGCTATCAAAAGATAGGCTAAACCTAACTTTGTAGTACGTCGTGTCGAAAGCAAGAAAATAACCACTAAGCTAATAACAAAAAACAGGGCGCCACCTTGCAGCAAAGTTGCGGAGGGCGTTTTAGCGGCGACTAGCATAAGATAGAAAAGAGCTACCAGCGCGGCAGCATCGATTACCTCTAATCCGTAGAAAAACACACCCATCCACTTCTGCCGCGGCTTACGATAAAAAACCAGGTATAAATATGCTTCCAACAAAGCAACTAATAAGACAATGACTATTAAAAACTCACCGATAATACCCAGACTGTCAATAATGCGTTGCCATGTCAGCGTGATCACCCATCTTCTCCTTTTGCCGAATTTGCTTCAGCCAGCACATCTCGGACATAAGCTTGCCTGCGATTTTCCCAAACCAACGCAACGCCACCCAGTGGCGTCGCTTGCCCAGCTAGGCGTGAATAGCGAATTTCTAAATTGCGTGACGCAGCCCGTAAAGCTTTTCGATGTAGCGTTTTCACCAACGCATCCGTAATCAAAACGCCCGCCTTGAGGATTGCTTCCCCCCCCAATATAAGCAGGCGCGGGTTCAACAGATTCACCAGATCTCCCAAAGCAACGCCAATCTGTGTGCCGGCCAGCGCCAGAACCTGACGGCTTGTTTCGTCCCCCCTTTGGGCGCACTGCACAACATCGTCAATAACCAATGGGTGTTGGGCGGCCCTCTCTGCCAACAGCGTAGGATGTCCAGCCCGAACCGCCTGGGTTGCCCTCGCCACAATAGCAGGCTCACCAGCCATAGCTTCTAAACAGCCATTGTTACCACAAGAACAAGGAGGGCCATCTTCGTCAATGCTTACATGTCCGATCTCGCCGGCAACGCCCCACGCCCCGCGGAACAATTGTCCCCGCAAAATGAACCCTGCGCCAATGCCACTATTTACTTTCAGGTAGACGAGGTTCGCAATACCTCGCCCTTCACCATACGTATATTCCCCCAAGGCGCCCAGATTAGCATCGTTATCCAAATAGACCGGCATGGATAGCGCATCTTGTAATTGCTGGCGCAAAGGGTAACCATCCCAGCCGGGCATGATCGGAGGGGAAAGAGGAATACCTTCTTCGTATAAAACAGGACCAGACATGCCAATTGCTGCGCCAAGCAATTTATCGTTTGGCACACGGGCCTCTTTTAATAGCTTTTGGGACATGGCAACGATCGTTGTCAGAGCAGACGCCGGCCCATCATTAACATTAAAGGGCTGACCTTGCATACTCAGGACTTTTCCTCCCAAGTTGCTCAAAACGCCAACGATGCGGGTTACATCCAATTCGAAGCCCATGGCATAGCCGCAATCGTCGTTGAACTGCAACAAGATTGGTCGCCTACCGCCCCGAGAGATGCCTTGGCCGCTTTCGACGACTAATGCTGCATTCAAGAGATCTTTGACGAAAACTGTCGTGGAGGCGCTGCTCAAATGCAGGCGCCGAGAAATGGCAGAACGCGAGATTGGGCCTTCTTGACGTATCAAATTAAAAACGAGATACCTCTTATCCACAAGAGAAAATACCATCACGGCTCCTTTACCGGTTATTTGCCCAATGCTACAAATTATAGTTACCCTACTTCATTACGTCAAATTATAAACGAACCCGCTGCAATTCAAGGAAAACAGGGCCAATCTCGAGGCCAAAACAGCGAAACCCGTCCATCTTTGTTCATTTTTTGAACAATCCCTCTATATTGTTCCGGGTAAGGCACACAAAACCAGACCACAAATTATCTACAACGCTCTCAAAATAAGTTACGTAGCCTATGCCCAACCTCGCTCCTCTTCCTCTATTATTAATGGCTTTCCTGAAAAAAGTCTTCTTACCGCAGAGCTCGCGGAGAACGCAGAAATAAAAACAGCTATTTCGGAGGAGTCGGCATGGGTCTGCAGCGCACCACAGCGGATGAAAACGAAGCGGCTGGTGTCAAGCCTTTAGGTGGGTTGGTGGGTCTACCACCGGCTAAAGCTTCGATTCCGGTACGGTGGCGGGGTACGTCAAGGTTGCGTCCGCTGCCAAAAGACTGCTCAACACTAGCCCCCTTTCAGGGGGGGTCTTGGTAACGTAGCAC
>WFQU01000115.1 GCA_015486845.1 Anaerolineae bacterium
AAGATTGAGAGGTTTTGGTAGCTTTTCGGCCGTTGACGATCGTCTTTGGGTGTGATCGTTTAGGCAATTTATTCCATGCCCTTTCGCCGTCCTGGGCTTGGGCCATCGCGCCGGCTTTCGCCCAGGCGCCGGCCAACGGCAACACGCCGCCAGCAACCCTCACGCCCGCACAAATGCAGCAAATGCAAGAAATGCAAGCAAAAATGGAAGCCTACCAGGAGGCTGCTCAGCGGATGGAAGCACATATCCATCTGGGGCGTGACAAACTGCTACATCTTGATGTAAAATCCGGTGAAGAAATCGGCGTCGATCCGGAAATTTTCGCTCAGTTGAAAGGGGCTCTCGAGCACACCAACGATTTGTTGATAGAGCGCCAGATCAGCATCGGCGAAGTTGCATTCAGCAACAACCGCAACATCTTCGGCCGGGAAGTGGCGCTGCAACGCGTAGATGGCAACGCTATTGAAGGCTTTAGCACACCCGGGCTGAGCTGTGCCGGCTGGACAGGCATATTGCCCACTTGGTGGGGAATGCGGATTTATCTGAATGAGTGCGACACCCAAAGTTTGCTGAACGCTTTAGTGTGGGGTTCCAGTGCCGTGGTTGTTATTGGGGGAATTGACCTGACAGGGCTAATAGGTGGTATGTATTACGGGATCATAAATCAGGTCGATCAGAATGGTGGACACCGAGGGATCTATATTGACTTGGCCCTTCGTCAATATCGCCAAATTTGGATAGGGCATCAATAATTAATAATAGCTTTTGGCAAGCATTGTTGTGCCAAAGCTATTATGAGCGGCACGCGGTGTAAACGGAATATGATCAAATGCTATGCCGCAACAAACCAATTTGGACCCGTTAGTTTTGAAAATCTCACGCAAGGCTATGTGATGGATTAATTTAACTTCATAGCCTTGCGCTATGTTTCAACAAGGAGTCCGGCACATGCAACAAATCATCCACAGAGTAGGAATTGTTTTCTTTTTCTCTGCGTTAGCCGTTGCAAGCATAGAGAAACTCGCAGAAATGACAGTTGAGGGGAACCACAAAAAACAACGAATTCGCTTTCTCGCTTGGAAAGCGTTCGCTGTGCTGTCGCTGATGGCATTAGTGCTTGTCACGTTGCGGTGGTGTGGCCAACTCTAAATGAGAAACTGCCCGGCAAAACACTCGGCATCAGTAACATCGCAGCAGAATAGCCTTGGCAGCGAACGATCTTGTCGGATGTGGCCAAGGCAAAGCCACTGAGTCTAACCACTGTCGGAATTCGCTGATCATGGCCCGCCCTCACGGCACAATAGCGGCACGGCCAACAACTGGCGGCTTTGGCCGTGGCACCATTATTTTGGAAGAACAGTCACGAATTGTGGCGAAAAGTGCTATGTTCCCTCTCATGATCAATTGATTTCACACCGGGAGCACAGGCCAATGAACAGCTTTGTAATTAGACTATTACTGTTCGCCTTTGCGGGTGGTGCCATAGCGATGCCTGTCTACTCTCTCGGGCGCTTCACAAAAATAAAGAGAAGGGTTGCTATATTGTTATTCATAGTCAGTTTCTTGACGATGATAGCTACAGATATTTTATTCTCATCTAACGGAAAGATTCCTCCGCACAAAGAACTTCTGGAAGCCGTTCTCATAGGCGTGATTATGGGAAGTGCGAGTTTGGCCGGCAAACACGATACCAAGTCGGATGGTGATTGAAGCAGCCAATCTGACGCAGGTTGGGTCGATAGCCATGCCATCGCAAGCCACTGCATTCCTGGGTCAGCCCGTGTCAATCGTCAATAATAGGCCAAAGCCGGTTCCGGCTTCTCCGGCCATGGCGCCAGGCGACGACACACTCCATCAGGCGAGGAACGGTGCAGCGCTGCGAACGCGTCTGCCGTGACCTCATCCCCCGGCAGGTAAACCACCGCCACTAGCAGCCCCGCCGGCGTGCTGATCAGCGTGCGCTGGGCGACGTAATGCAACATCCCCCAATCCGGATGGTCGTAGCGATACTCCGGAGGCAGGCCGAAGAAGTCGGTTTCTCGTGCGTATGCTTCTTCCCACACTTCAGGAAAACCCGGCAGAGTCCGCAAATCTGCCAGAACGGTCTGGGCGTACGGCTCGCCGCGATAAGGCAGCAACAGCGCCCGGAAATAGAGCACATTGGCCAACAAAACCCGTCGCCACGCCAATTCGTGCTGGCCCAACAATTGTTGCAAGCCGATGGCCAGGTCGAACAACGCACGCATGATGTTGAACATTGCCGCACCGCCATGACCCGCAGCGATTTCCCCTGACCCAATCCCGAACAACGCCAACGCCAACCGGCCGGCACAAACGACATCGCCGTACTGGTCGTACACAAACCACGGCATCGGCAACGGCTTCAACATTCGCAGTAACTTGTCCAAACGTTGCGGGGCAGTAAGATGATCACTGGCTATTTCGTCATGAGGAGATACTCCGCTGGCAACTAGAAAAAAGCGGTGACGCTCTGCCGTGGTCAAATGCAGCGCCCCGGCCAGTGCCAGCAGTTCCGCCGGTGACAGATGGTTCCGTTCGCCCCGTTCGATTTTGCCGATAGCAACATCGGAGAGAGCTACCGGGCCGACTTTCTCTGTTTCTTTGCTCAACCTCACCCGGCTCCAACGACGGACTCGGCCGTTGACCAAACCGTGATGTTCCAGGCGCAGCGAACGAACTATGGCACCAAATGCTTGCCACTCCATGGGGGAACGCCTCCTTTGTGTAATCAGGCCACTTTCAATCGCAAAAACACCCTCAACTTTCACAGCATTTTTGCGTCTACCGAACATTGTATGCAGCCCGCCGGACTACACAAATCTGTCAAATCACGATCACATCGGTATATTTACCTAACTTAAATCTTCGAAATAGCCCGTAATCGAAAATAACCTGCACTCTTTCAAAAAAGTTTCTCAAATTAGTAACTTTACCTATTGATTTCCAGTTTTCAATCCGTTATAATAACCATTGTCATGGCCATGACGACTAATGATTCGGTGAAGTTAGATTGTTTCAGCATTTCAAGGAGGCTTTACGACGAACAAGAAGCATGTCGTTCGGGTAATTTCCGGCCAGTTTCGTTTTGTCGTCTATCTGTTGTTGATTCTGTCCATGTTAGCCATGCCCGTCGCGCCGGCTTTCGCCGGTGCGCCGACCAACGGCAACACGCCGCCGGCAACACCTGATCAGGAGCAAGTAGAACAACAAACAGAGTATAATGTCTTAATCCAAGAGTATAATCTGGAGAAAGCCAAAGTTCTTCCTGCCGGAGTTCTCCCCATCGTGATTTCCAGTCCGGAAGAGCTCAAAAGACTGCTGGAAAGTACAAGAGCCCATCCCCAGCAAAGTTTCCCGGTAGGCGGAGAAAGTCTATCGCAATCTCATGCAAACCCAGCACACTGGCTACGCAATGGATCCGTCCAAATAGACGGCTTATATTACGGCACAGTAAGCAGGGAATGTCATTGCACATACTGCTGCGGAACGACGTTTCATACATGGGGACACATTCGGGTTGGCCAATACAATTCGTGGCGCTGGATTGATTCTGCGTGGGCAAACGCTGGCTTGACAGGACCAACTTGGGGGGTTTCACTCACACACGAATGGACGCGTGTATGGTATAATCCATACCATACACGGGTAAACATTTCAGGTGGAGGTCAGATGAACGTGTATATCCTCTTCCGTGGATACATATGGCGTCGGTCATGGCAGACTAGCTGCTCATTCTCGTATTCAGTGTACTGACCATAGGATCGGCTGTAGACAGGTACCCTTTTTCAGGAGTCGCCTGTAATATAGAGAATAGGTAAAGGTGTTGTTTCGCGCACCTTTACCTATTCGGAACTTTAACCTAAACAAACATCAGTACGCCGGAGCAATTATTAGAAGAGGGGAATATGGATCACATAGCAATCAATATCGCGCTGTTATCAGTTCGAGCGTTTGACGTCCTCTTATTAACAGCCTGGATAGTATTACTCTTGAGGGCGATGCAACACTTGCTTAAGGTAGAGCTCACAGAGTTGGAACGCATTTTGTGGATTATCGTGATTTTGCTCTTTCCAGTAGCGGGTGCATGCGCGTTTCTCTACTTACATAAGAGCGCACCACCAACAGCATGAAGGACACTAATTTCGTGATAGGCGCGACCGTGGAGTACTTCTCAGGCGCGGAATTCCGCTTCTTCTGATCAGGCCGTCCCAGCCCTCACTAGTAGGCCGTGGCCGGTTCCGGCGTATCCGGCCACGGCGCCAGGCGGCGACAGGCTTCTTCCGGCAAGGAACGATGCAGCGCCGCCAACGCATCCGCCGTGGCGTCGTCCTGCGGAACGTAAACCACCACCACCAATGGCCCTGCCGGCGTGGTGATAAGCATGCGCTGGGTGGAGCACAGTAATTCTGCCGGGACGGGGCAAATGTGTCGGAATACGATAACATTGGTATGCTTCCTGAAACTTCCGGCAGGCAAACCGGTTCTGGCTCCCACAATCTTGCTATTTCCATGCAAAGTTACTCAAATTGGTACATTTTCCTATTGACTTTGAACTTTCAATCTGTCATAATGGACTCCAGTAGTGGCCACTACGACAGTCGATGCGGTGAAGTTTTTGTTTCTATACAACTCACAGAGGTTTACAATGAACAAGAAGCACGTCGTTCGCAAGGTTCTCGGCCAAACTCGTTATGTCGTCTATCTGTTGTTAATTCTGTCCATGTTAGCCATGCCGGTCGCGCCGGCTTTCGCCCAGGCGCCGGCCAACGGCAGCCCGCCGCCGCCAGCGCCTACGCCCGCACAAACTCAGCTTGCTACTCACAAATGTGGCGGCCCTGGGAACGTCAAAAACTCTCCGTTCTTCGGAATTCAGGTCAAGACGCATGAAGAGGTACAGGGCGCAAAAAAGGCTACACTCCTGTCGGAAGTGCTGAAAGAAAAGGATGTGCGAAACGTCTTAATTGCACATCCTTTGCAGCTTCAGAACGACAAAGCCATGGTCGTCAGTTCTTCGTTGGATACTTTGCACGCGTGGTTGGCGTTAGGCGTGCCCGTGCCGGCATTGATGCGTATGAATACCAGCGACACCATGTTGACAATTGTTATCCCCGGTGCGAATGATAAAGATTTCGTGGTATACTACAAAATGGCAGAGCCTGTGGGGCATTTCCGTACCATGGCTGAGATCTACAGGGTCAACGAGAAGACCACGGGTTTGCTAGAAGTAAGTGTTAATGGCAAGTTCGCCAAGACTGTGCACAGCGATGGGCGCTATATACAG
>WFQU01000116.1 GCA_015486845.1 Anaerolineae bacterium
GCTAAAGCCTCCACTCCGGTACGGCGGCGAGGTACGTCAAGGTAGCGTCCGCTGCCCAGAGGCTGCTCAACACCAGCCCCCTTTCAGGGGGCTTCTTGGCGACGTAGCACGGGAATTTGCCCCCCCGTGCGCTCGGGCGGAGAACGCCGTCAATTAGAAGTTCAACTTCTGCGAGAAGTTGAACTTCTTTAAAGAAGGCCTGTTTTTTTATCTGCGTGCGCAGCCAGTGTTAATCTGCGTCCTATTCTATTTTCAAGGGAGTTATCATGAGCCTACGGCGCACCACAGCGGATGAAAATTAAGATCAGCGTGCATCAGCGTTAATCTGCGTTCTATTTTCAGAGGAGGACCTGTTTTGTCGATATTGAGAAAACCGGGCCAATGGCCAAGCACGAAAAGCCACTTGCTGGACACATTGGCTGTTCTGAGCCTCGGCCTGGCCATTTTGGGAACGTATTGGCGTATCGCAGCCGGCGTGGCCTATTTCCCCGCGGCCGGTGGTGATTTGGCCTCTTTTCTCTACCCGACTTATCGTTTAGCGGCAGACGCTCTGCAGCACGGCGCTTTCCCCCTGTGGAACCCGTGGCTTTACAGCGGTGCGCCCCACATTGCCGACATCCAGGCCGGGTTTGTCTATCCACCCAATTTGCTGCTTTTTCTAATCTGGCCACATTTCTCGTACACGGCCATGGAATGGCTCTCATTACTGCATCTTTGGTGGGCTGGAGCCGGGCTTTACCTTTTCGCCCGCCATTTGCACAGCCGCCGGAGCGCGGCCTGGTTGGCCGCGTTGGCCTGGTTGCTTTCGGACTTTTTCATCATCCACTTGGGCAATCTAAATCTCGTGGCAGTCATGGCTTGGCTGCCCTGGCTGCTTTGGCTGTACGATATAGGCGTGCAAAAGGCACAATGCCGCTGGGCCATCGGCAACGGCTTCTTGTTGGCGTTAGCGATTTTAGCAGGGCACCCACAAGCGTTGCTTTTTCTACTTCTTTCCCTCTTGCTCATGGCAATTTTGTCCACATCGGAAATGTGGCAAAGTACGAAAGACTGGCGTCCCAAAGTCCGGCCGTGGGCACATCTGCTGTTGACCGTATTTTTAGGCAGCGCTCTGGCCGCGCCGGTGCTCATCCCGGCTTGGCGAATTATCCCCTTCACCGATCGGGCCCATTTTTCGTACTGGCAGGCAGTGGATTACTCACTGCATCCGTTGCAATGGATTGGTCTAGTCTTGCCTGGTTTCTTTCAGCAACGCCAGCCGGCCATGTCTTGGGGGCCGTGGCCACGGGTAGAAGTGGGCTATTTGGGACTCATCACGTTATGCCTGGCCGCAACTGGCCTGCGCTGGCCTAATGGCGACGCGTCGGCCGCGCGTCGGCGTCATTTAGGCCTGCTTTTCACGCTGGTCGGCTTCGGCTTATCTTTGGGCGGCGAGGCAGTTTGGCAAGGGTGGCTATACTGGTTAGTGCCCGGCTTCGACCACTTGCGAGCTCCGGCCCGCTTCATTGTATTGGGCGACTTCGGTCTGGCGCTATTAGCCATCAACGGCGTCCAGTGGCTGCTTTCTTCCTGGCGTGAAACGGAAAAGCGGCGGTTCTTGCATTGGCGGCACACCATGACCGTTGCGTTGGCGGGAGCGTTAGCACTGCTATTGCCGCTGTTTTATTTCGCCCTGCTGACTGGCCAGGACAAAGACCCGGTCATTTTCCGACGCATTGCCGCGGCCACGAACAGCGTCGCCTGGGCAGCGCTCATTACTGGCCTCTGGCTGGCTTTGCTCTGGCTGCGTCCGCCCCGGCCCCGGCGCTGGTTCACAGCGGCCCTATTAATTCTCCTCTTTTTCGAGCTCTCAGCACAGGCCAACGTGGACATGGGGCCGCACAACCCAACAACGTCCTTCGATCACCCGGCGTTGGTTGCATTCTTCCACAACGACGCAGCTCTGTTTCGCATCGATTCCGATCACGGCATCAACAACTATTGGGCGCCAGACACGGCTGCGCTTCACCGGTTGCAAGATATCGGCGGTATTTACAATCCGCTAACGTTAACCGCTTATCGCCGCTTCCGCACGTTGGCCAAGCCTGGCTCGGCGTTGTACAACTTCCTGAACGTGAAATACCTGCTCCTACGCAAAACAGACACAGCGCCGGCCGGGTTCGTGCCGGTGAATCAGAACGATCCACAGTTGACCGTTTATTTGAATCGAGCAAAGTTGCCGAGGATGCAACTGATTTATCGGGTGCGCGTAGCACCGGATGAGAAGAGAGTCTGGGATGCTTTGGCCGATCCGACTTTTGACCCACAGAAAGAAGTCGTACTGGTCCGAGTGCCGGCGCGACCGTTGGGCGGGCCGGCAGGCAGTCATTTACAATTAATAGGCTACAGCGCTCAGCAAGTTAGCGTGGCAGTGACGCTGGACAGCCCGGCTTATTTAGTCATCAGCGATGTATGGTACCCGGGCTGGCAGGCACTGCTGGATAGCCGCGAGGTACCGCTGTTACGAGCAAATGGCGCTTTTCGAGCCGTGTATTTGCCGGCAGGGAAACATCATTTAGTGATGACTTTCCGACCCGCTGGCTGGACATACGGGTGGTTGTTATTTAGCACGGCCGTGTTGTCATGCCTCTTATTCTTCGGCTGGAGGCGATTCTCCCCGTTTGCAACGCGACGGTAGCCAGTAATAGCCCAAAAGAAACCTATCAAGATACAGCCAAAACCCTTTTGCAGAGGAGCTGGCGGATGAAATGCCCTCAGTAGCATACCCCTCCTTTTGGATACGGGGGTTAAGGGGCCGGCCGCCAAGAAAGAACACTAAACAACCTGTCTTCCGTTATCGTCCAATCCCATTCCTATCAGTATAGCATCACTTCTCTAGCCTACTATTCCCAACTTTGTCAAACTGTTTTCAGCCGCTGTGATGCGCCTGCCTGCGTGCCCGCACAGGCAGGCCGCAGGCCCATGCCAACTTCCTTTAGTGATTCGAGTTACTCACCCATTCCACACTAATCTCGGAAAAGCGTGGAATGGGCGATATCGAAAGATGAACCTTTTATGCTATGCTACATGAAGTGGATACATAGCGATTGCATTCATTCACCGCATAGTTAAATCTTCTTTGCAACAACCTCAGCAGCTTTAATCAATGGATACGCAGTCGGCGGTGCCGTGAGCAAGGGATGCGTTCCAATCTGAGCAGTCAAAATAGAATTGATAGTCATTTTGTTTTGCACGACAAAACCAACAAGGTTTATTAACTCTCCCACACCTGTTCCACCGATAGCTTCTCCCCCGAGTATGATGCCCGACTTGCGGCCCACAATCAGTTTCACAGTCTGTTTATGCGTGCCTAACAGCGCTCCGGGGTGCTTGTTAACGCCTTCAAAAGTACCTGTAACGACATCAAATCCATCTCTCTTTGCAACAGTCTCAGTCAAACCCGCAGCTCCCAAACCGGTATCTCCAATAGCCGTAGAGAAAATACCAATGGTTCCACCGAATGTCTTCACCACCGATAGATTGTACAAATTCATCGCAGCAATTCTTGCTTCAGAAGTAGCAGTAGAAGCAAGCATTATCCTGCTCAACCTTCTAGTGAAGAAATCTCTTTTCTCAGCACAGTCCCCAATGGCAAATATGTCTGGATTACCTGTTCTCATGTACTCGTCCACTACGATGAACCCCATTTCGTTGATCTCTAAACCCGATTTGTGAGCAAGCTCGGTATTAGGACGATAGCCCATTGATAATATTACTGCATCGGCTTCAAGCTTTTCTCCATTTTGCAAGAGAATGCCTGTAACCCTTTCATCTCCTAATATCTCTTGAGCGCCAACACCGACCCTTATCTTTACTCCTCTAGATATCAGCTGCTCCTCAGCTTTAATGGATATCTCTTCATCAAAGGCAAGACCTAATATGTGAGGTAACACTTCAACAATGGTAACATCTTTACCGATTTTATTTATCTCATCGGAAATCTCAACCCCTATGAAACCTCCCCCGACAACGACAACCTTTTGATGACCCTTGAGTCTTGTCATCATCTGATCAATATATTCCTTGTCTTTCTGCACAGTAAATACATTCTTCAGGCTTGTTCCTTTAAGCCATTTAGGATCTGTAGGCGTTGAACCAAGCGCCAGCACAAGCTTTTCGAAACTAATCTCCTGGCCATCGGTAAGCTTACAAACCTTATCTTTCTGGTCTAAAGAAATCACCTCACCAATCCTAAGTTTTACATTGGCTGTGTTTAGAAGCTTATCAGCAACTATATCCTTGGCACTGTTTTCCAAAGACCCAAAGATGTAAGGGATTCCACAAGGGATAATGGCCTGTTTTTCTTTCCTGATGAGTAGAACATCCTTTTCGGGATAGCTGGATTTTCCCATTACCGCAGCAACAATTCCCGACGGACCTCCGCCGATCACCAATATATCCGTATTCGACTTCATGACTTTATCTCCTTTTTATTCCTTATCCACCTGCAGTAGGCCTTCGTCCTTTATAACCATGATACGCCCATTCTTAAAGATAGTGAGACTATAGGAACGGAAGCCCGAGTTTACTGCAAGCACCTCTCTCTACCCATGTAACGTACCGCGCCCAGTATACCCCAAAATATTGTCTCAAACAAAGCCGGTCAATGACAATCAATAGCATTGGCCCGTTCTATATTGTGGAATGTGCGGCGATTGATCGCGATTCTTCTTGCTCTACGAACCCCGTTCTCGCCCCCCGGCGGGGATAGCCTGGCCACACCAACAGACGCGTGCTTCCCCCAAAAGCGCAGTTTCGGTTATAATTGTGCCATTGAGGCGCGTTCCACGGTGATTGGCATTCTACGAGCGCAGGCGGGTTTTGCAGTTATGCAGCGACTTCTAATCGCCGGAAGAGGCAGACTGCGTAATTACGTTCTATTTTCAGAAGATGGGTCTTCATATTGCCGGCGTAATATAATTGAGATCGGCGCCTATCAGTGCGCATCAGCGTTGATCAGCGTTCTATTTTTCAGAGGTGTTTATTTTCAGGAGAGCCACCACAATGAGTAGACGGCGATTAGACACTATACGAATATTAGCGCTGTTGCTATTGGCGTTTAGCCTGCGCGTGTACCACGTAGATTGGGCAAACGGCCAATTACCGCACCCGGACGAGCGTTCCACTGTGGCCTTTTACGCGCCGACGATTCACTGGCCGGCAAACTGGAACGAAGCGCTCAATCCACACAAATCGCCGCTGAATCCGCTTTGGGATGTCGGCGCCAACCATCGCCGCTCTTACACTTACGGCCATTTCCCCTTGTATTTGTTGGTGGGCACTGCTAACCTGTTGCACACATTGGCTCCGGTGGCGCATACCATCGGCGCACCAAAGCCAATTTACCGCGTCATGTTAAGCGCTAACGGTGTGCCCGGCTTTGCCCTGGTCGGCCGGGTGCTCATGGCCATTAGCGATACTTTCACGGTCCTGTTGCTCTTCCTCATCGCCCGGCGGCTTTATGGCCGCAAAACAGCATTCTTGGCCGCGTTCCTCTCTACATTCACCGTGACGCAAATCCAATTAGCACATTTCTTCGCCGTAGATCCGATTTCCACCACGTTCACACTGCTGGCCGTTTACGGCGCCCTGCGCATGGTGGAGAAAAAGAATGTCGCTGCGGCTTTGCTGACCGCCGCCGGCATGGCGTTGGCTATCGCCTCCAAATTCAGTGCGCTGCCCATTATAGCCGCGCCGGTCGTAGTCGCATACGTGCTCTGGCAACGGGATACGACCTCGGAACGCATCGCTGGTTTGCTGGTCACCGCGTACGCCGGCGCATTCGTCATTTTTGCCATCACGTCCCCTTACGTATTACTGGACTGGAACAACTTCAAACAAGCCGTGCTGGTAGAACAAGGTGCGATGGTGCGCGGGGCAGCCGATTTTCCGTTCACCCGGCAATACCGGGGCACCAAACCGTACATCTACTTCATCGTGCAATCGGTGCGCTGGGGCATGGGCTGGGCGCTGGGCATCCTGAGCTGGCTGGGGTTAGCCTGGGCCTTAGTCAAAGCGGCGCTAAACCGGGCCAAAGTCGGTGAATGGCTTATTTTAGCCTGGATCGTTCCTTATTTCGGGGTCACCGGCCTTTTCTTAGCCAAGTTCATGCGTTACATGCTGCCAATAACGCCTTTCTTGATCATTTTCGGCGCCGGCTTGCTGCAAGCGGTCTGGCAATACGGCCGGCGACGTAGCCAGGCAGGTTGGGAGGTTCCCCGGCGCTGGGCGTGGGCGCAATGGTTGGCCGTGCTAATAGCCAGCATCACTATCGGATGGACTTTCATTTGGGGCGCGGCGTTCATGCACGGCGTGTACGACTATCCGCACCCGTGGATCACTGCCTCCCGCTGGATCTACGCCAACGTGCCGGACGGGTCGATCATTGCCGTGGAGCATTGGGACGACACGCTGCCCCTCGGTTTGCCGGAGCCCAACGCCAATTTAGGCGCCCACCGTTACCGGCAAGTGGTGATGCCCATGTACGACGAGGACAACGCCAAGAAATTCCAGGTCATCAAAGACAATTTGCGACAAGCGGATTATTACGCTTTAGCCACCGCTCGGCTGTATCGCGCCATTCCGCATTTGCCGCAACGTTACCCCATGACCATCAAATTCTACAATCTGCTTTTCCAGGGGAAACTTGGCTTCAAGCGGGTAGCCGATTTCACCACCTACCCGCGTTTAGGCCCATTAGTCTTCCCCGATGACGAAGCGGACGAGAGTTTCTGGGTATACGACCATCCCCGAGTTATCATTTTCAAGAAAGTGCGCAACCTGAGTGATGCCGAATGGAACGCGTTGTTGGGTAATTCGTGGCAAAGCGCTAAAGCGTGGGATGTAGGCCCGGCACCATTTATACAGAAAATCTGGCCCGGCGGTAAACACGCCCCAGCACCTTCGCCAGCGGAAACCAGTAACCCGACCAAAGATCTATTGTTGCATCGCTCTCCGGCCACGCTGCCTGTCGTCCACTTCTGGCGTTGGAATCAATTGGCCAATGGCAACACGCCGCTGGCCGTTTTCTTCTGGTGGCTGGTTCTTTTCCTCATCGGTCTGGTCGCCTGGCCCATCACCTATCTTCTCCTGCCAAACCTGCGCGACCGTGGCTACCCGTTCGCCCGCGCCCTCGGGTTGATTCTGCTGGCATTCGCCGGCTGGTGGGTCGCCAGTTTGCATCTCTGGCGCAACGATGCGCCCCTCTACGCGTTGCTATTCGTCGCATTGCTCGCACTCTCCGGCTGGCTCTGGCGCCGTCACGCGACCGAATTCAAAGCATCTTGGCGAGCGCACTGGCGTTTATTCTTAGCTTACGAACTAATTTTCGCCGCGGCGTATCTGCTTTTCGTCTGGATCCGCCTGCTGGATCCGGATCTGTGGCAGCCGTGGAACGGCGGCGAGAAATTCATGGAAATCGCTTATTTCACCGCCACAGTACGCACCCCCTACTTCCCGCCGTATGATCCCTACTTCGCCTGGGGCACGTTGAACTATTATTACTGGGGTTACCAGATTTTCAACGTATTGGTGAAATTGACCGGCATCATGCCCACGATAGCTTTCAATTTAGCAGTGCCGACGCTGTTCGCCACGGCATTCAGCGGTGCAACTTCCGTGGTAGGCAATCTGTTGCCTGTTCCTTGGAAACGCCGGGGGCCGAGATTCATGGCCGGCGGCATCCTCGGCGGCGTGTTCATGCTCCTTTTCGGCAACATCCAGGGTGGTGTGCAACTGCTGAGTAATCTGGCCCGGCTCAGCCACGCTCATTTCCGCAGCAATTTGCCCTGGCTGGCAACCACCGTGCACGCGGCGGACGGCCTCTGGCAATTACTGGTCCACGGCGCCCATTTAGCGCCATACAATTACTGGGCCCCCAGCCGGGTCATACCCTATACCATCAACGAGTTTCCCTATTGGAGCTACCTTTTCGCCGATCTGCACCCGCACATGATCGGTATCCCGTTCACGATTCTATTCATTGCTTTAGCCGTCAATGTACTCTTAGGCTGGAAACAGCGCTGGTTTGCCGACGGTATTCTCTTGGGCACGATGCGTTTCTTGCTGCTGCCGTTGCTTTTGGGTGCGCTGGCCGTGATCAACACCTGGGACGTGCCAACTTATTTCGTGCTCATCATGGCGGCGCTATTCGTGCGCCAATGGCGGCGCAAAGGGAATATGCTGCCTTTCTTGCTCCTGTTGCAAGGGCTGGTCATCGGCGGTGGCGCGTATCTCTTCTTCCTGCCGTTCTTCCAGCATTATGTGCCCATTGCCAGTTCCGGTTTCGGCATATTGCCGGTGCACACGGCGGTGGGAAAATGGTTGGCCATCTGGGCGCTCTGGTTCTTCCTGGCCCTGACCATGCTCTGGTTGAGCCTGACCGGCGGCCGGGGCGGCCCGGCATTAGTCAAATGGCTGCGCGGCTTCTTCAATCATTGGGATCAATTACCAAGATGGTTGCAGTGGCAACGTCGTTTCGCTCACCCCGCCGAATCATTCTCATTGCTAAAATGGACTTTCGGCGCGGTCTGGTTGTTGGCGCTGCTTTTAGCCCTGCTGAAATTCTACGTACCGGCTTTGCTTGTGCCGCCACTCTTCATTGCCATTGTGCTGCTGTTTAGCCGCCGGGCGAACGGGGAACGACTGTCATTGCTGCTACTTATTGCTTTGGGAATGGCGGTGCTGCTGAGCGTGGAATTCGTTTATCTGCGCGACCAATTGCAGGGGGGGGATTTCCGGCGCATGAACACGCTGTTCAAGTTCTACACGCAAGGGTGGGTGCTGCTCTCTTTGGCCGGGGCTGCCGCCATGCCTCGTTTAGCGCGCCTGTTACGGCGTTGCTGGCCACGCGGCGCTCGCTGGAGTTGGCAAGCGATTTTCGGGATATTGGTGGGCTTGAGCCTCGTTTTCCCGCTGCTGGGCACGCCGGCCCGGGTGAAAGATCGTTTCCCGCAGCCGCTGAGCAAGCGTCCGGCGTTCGGTACTTTAGACGGCATGGCATATATGTCTGTAGGCACGTACACCTGGCCGGACGCGTCACATCGCATTGATCTAAAATACGATTACGAGGCGATTCGCTGGCTACAAACCCATGTTCCCGGCACGCCAATGATCGCCGAGGCGCGACTGGATTACTACCGGGAAGGCGGCACCCGGGTGGCATCGTTCACCGGCCTGCCCACATTCATGGGCCTACACGAATACGGAGAGCAACGGTACAACAGCCAGGTCGATCCGCGCAAACAGTTAGCCGAGACGTTCTGGACAACGCCGGACCCGATCAAAGCATGGCAGATTATGCAAAAGTTGGATATCCGCTATGTGTACGTCGGCCAGTTAGAACATATTCAGTACCCAGCGGGCGGATTAGCGAAGTTCAACACATTGACCAATCAGAACAAGCTAAAAGTGGTGTATCGCAATCCGAAGGTCGTCATTTACCAACGGGTCATCACGCCGTAATATTGTGCGGAACGCGAGGGTAGGCCTGTGGTACTGCTGACGTCGCTTGGTGCAGTTGGAACTTTGCCTCTTCGACATAGCCCGACGGCCGTCAGCAAAACGTCTTCATTCGCGTGCCTGGCCTGTGGTTTTTCGTAAGGGAGAATAGTTATTCGTCCGCCAGCGTTTATGCTAGGCTACGTTGCCCGGCCCAGCGCACGGGGCTCAAAGCCCCGTGCTACGTTACCAGAAGCCCCCTGAAGGGAGCTGGTATTGTGCAATCAATTGAAGATCGTTTTTCCCTAAAATTTGCGGTGACCGGAAATCGCGCCGCGCATGGCCTGCGGCCCGACCTACAAAGCCGGGCCGCAGCGTATCGTCAAGCGCCTACACATCGTAGTAGAGCATGAATTCGTAAGGATGGGGGCGCAAAGTAACCGCCTTGGCCTCGTTGTACTTCTTGTAGTTCAGCCAGGTTTCGATCACGTCCGGCGTGAATACATCGCCGCGCAGCAAGAAATCATGATCACCTTGTAATGTGTCCAGCACGGCCGCAAGTGAACCGGGCACCTGTTTGATCAGTTTAGCTTCTTCGGGCGGCAAATCGTACAAATCTTTATCCATCGGCGCGCCCGGATCCAGACGGTCTAACATTCCATCCAAGCCAGCCATGAGCATCGCCGGGAAGGCCAAATACGGGTTACCACTGCAATCTGGAGGTCGGAATTCGATCCGTTTCGCCTTCGGGCTCTTAGAATACATAGGAATGCGGCAAGCTGCGGAGCGGTTGCGCTGGGAATAAGCCAGGTTCACCGGCGCCTCGAAGCCGGGCACCAAACGGCGGTAGGAATTAGTAGACGGAGCAGCAAAAGCCAACACCGGCGCAATGTGCTTCAACAGGCCACCAATATAATTGAGCGCTGCTTCGGATAGTTGTGCGTAACCTGTTTCATCGAAAAAGACATTCGCGTTCCCTTTCCAAAGGCTTTGGTGCGTGTGCATGCCGCTGCCGTTATCGCCGAAAAGTGGTTTCGGCATAAATGTGGCTGTCAAACCGTGTTGCCGGGCCACATTCTTCACGATATATTTGTAGATCATCAAGCTATCGGCGATATGCACTAAAGGACCGTAATGAATGTCGATTTCCGTCTGTCCGGCGGTAGCCACTTCGTGATGGTGCACTTCCACGTCAATGCCGGCGGCTTCCATGGCCAGCACAATCCTGCTGCGCACATCTTGCATAGTATCGGCCGGCGGCACCGGCGAGTAGCCACGCTTAGCCGGGATCTGCGCACCCATGTTCCGATCAGTAGTTAGGCCGCTATTCCACCAACCTTCGCGGCTATCGACCCGGTAAAAGGATTCATTGGTAGCCACATTATAAGCTACACTGTTGAAGAGGAAGAATTCCGGCTCCGGGCCCCAGTAGCTAACGTCGGCCAAGCCAGTCTGCCGCAAATACGCTTCTGCTTTCTTGGCTACGAAGCGCGGGTCGCGGCTGTACGGCTGTTGGGTAATCGGATCATAGACGTCGCAGATAATCGCCATAGTCGGGACTTCCAAAAATGGGTCGACGAACGCAGTGGCCGGGTCCGGCATCAGGATCATATCCGATTCCTCAATAGCTTGGAAGCCACGCAACGAAGAACCATCGAAGCCAATGCCTTCTGTGAAGATCTCTTCAGTCAAAGTCCGTGCCGGGGCGCTAAAATGGTGCCAGGTTCCGAACAGATCGGTCAGCCTGAAATCAACAATCTGTACCGCCTTGCGCATTTCCAGCACTTCTGCTATTGTTTTTGCCATGGTATCTCCTCAATTCTCAATTTCTCGCGCCTTGACCGTTGGACGGTTCAGCACGACATACATACTACACAGAGATAGTGTAACCGCTCATGGCCGTTTCGTCTATTACCCAAACAGGTCATTTTTGCGAATTATAGTGATGCATTGAGCATGGCACAACGTCCCAATGGAATTGTGCGACCATCTTTAAAGTCACAAATTCAATGTCTGCAATAGTTCTTTCCGAGGAATATCGAAAGTATCGCCGGTGGGCGGTAGCGGTTCCTCCCGGAAAAAGTCCGGCAGGCGATCGTCCGCTTCCGTAAAGCCTGCAGCCCGGTTAAACGCTACCTCTGTCTGCACCGTCTGCCATCCCAGGTCCAGCACCCCATCCCAGGTCCAGATCTCGCCTGTCTGCGCCTCAAGCATATCCAGCAGCAAGGTAGGATCCCCCAGGATGGGATACCGGGAGAACCAGCAAAGTCCCAGGCTGTCAAAAGCCGCTGCTACTTTCTGGAGATAGCGGGAAAGCTCTACCTGATGCTCACGCTTAGTGGTATCAATGGGCCCAACGCCCGGGAGCACCGTATTGGGCAGGCAGTTGCCGGCAGTATGGTCAGCCCCCATGGGCGATGTGGCGTAGGTAACGCCGGTCCCTTTTAGCCGACGGGGGTCATAAGCCGCCATTGCTTGTCCTTTCACCGCCGGGACATGGGTCACCCCCAGCGCATGCCCTACAGCAACCGCTCCGCTCCCTATCAGGCGCCCCAGCGGCGTGCCCTTTCCGACTTCCTTCAGCAGGCTCACCGCTCCTGACCCATCTCCAAAGGCAAGCAAGCCTCCATCCATCGCCACGCCCATGGCAGCCCCAATCTCTATAGTATCCAGCCCGTACAAATTGCAGAGACGATTTAGCTCCGCCACCACATCCAGGCTATCGATGCTCAAGTTAGAACCATTGAGGACGATAGTTTCAAACTCAAGCCCCCTGACCCGCTCCACCCCGTCCGGGCCGGGATACACATTGGAACATTGAATAACGCAGCCGGGCATGCAAGGATGTGTGGTTTTTCCTCCTCTGGCAACAATGATCTCGCGGAGCCGCTCCCCGCTAATGCCGGCAGCGCCTTCGAAGCTACCATTCCTGAAATTGCGCGTCGGGAGGCCCCCTATCTTGTCTATCGGCCCCACGAGTGCATCGGTCCCGTAAATGGGGAGTGATTTGCCGCTGGCTGGATGGGCCATCAATGCCTGGGCAAACCGTTTGGTTGCGGCATGCAGTTTCTTCCGGTCAACCGGCGGGTTCTTTTTCATTCCGGCTGGATTCACGACAATCGCTTTCAGGCGTTTGCTGCCCATCACTGCGCCCAGCCCTCCCCTGGCAGCAGGCCTCGAGGGCACCCCATCCATGTCGGTGACCATAACAGCCGCGGTCGGGAGCCTGAACTCCCCGGCCGGCCCGATGATCGCCATAGCTGCACGACGGCCGTAGCGCCCTCGCAGGACATCCGCCGCATCGTAAGAGGTTTCCCCCACCAGATCGATAGCCGGCTCCAGCGTCACTCCGTCTTTGTTCAGCACCAGCACTTGCCACTGGCGCGATTCACCTTCCAAAACAATGGCCCGGTAGCCCAGGTTCCCCATAGCTGCCGCCAGGTTGCCGCCTGAGTTGCTCTCCTTGATACCGTTGGTGAGCGGACTCTTGCCGCCCACAGAAAGCCTGCCAGCGCTGGATGCAAAGGATGTAGAAAGGAAACCCGGCGCAAACACTAGCTTGTTCTTAGCCCCATCTAAAGGATGACACGTGGGCGGCACTTCCTCCGCTACGATCGTGGAGGTCAGGGCCCTCCCCGTCAGTTTCGCCCATCTGTCCGGCACCGGAACAGTAGTCATAGCGCCGTTGGTCAGATTTACTCGCAATATCTTGTCCAATTTCAACCTCCATATTTTGCAGCCATCTGTTCCGAGAATAGAACGCTGATGACGCAGACGAACGCTGATTAACGCAGATTCCTAAAGAATTATCTGCGTTAATTCGTAAGATCAGCGCAATTAGCGTTCTTGTTTTCATCGTTATGTGGTAGGCAATCACCCATGGCGACTGCTTCCAGCAATTAACATTCTACGCGGTGGATGACCTCTTCTCTATACCCTGTCATGACCCGAATGTAGCCGCTCAATGCCTGATCCAAAGCCCCGTCACCTGTATCAACCAACAAAGGCTTGCCATGGAGAGAGGACAGTTTGCCCTGTGTAGCCACCACGATGATATTTTCACGTCCCACACGCCGGATAACTTTGGGGCTCAATTGCTGGTTCCCCCTACCGAAAATATGTCCCTGCCCACCTATTGGGCTAACCACCAGCTTTGCAGGCCCGGATCCAAGCAGCTTCAGCAAATCCCTCTCGGCCAGGTCCTTGCCAACCAGTTTTCCATCACGAACGGCATCTACGCCAAGAAGCGTGTAAGGGACTCCTAATTCTTTCATAATAGCACGCGTGGTAGTCCCGGGTCCCACCAAATAGAGCACGCCACTTTCCATAACGTCAACCACATAAGCTGCGATAGCCTGCTGCGCAGCGTGCTCACTAGGTGGTGTAGCTACTTTCTTTCCTTGCACCAGTTGTCTATCAAGAGGTACCGTCAAATATCCATACAGGCGAGCCTGCACTTCTCCCTCTCTAAAAGCGTCCTCATCTATGTCCATGACCTCTGCTTCGACGACCCCTCGCTCTTTCCCCTCCAGGTATCGTGCGGCAAGTTCACCGGCTTTCTCCGGCGTGCTTGCGAACACGCCGGAGTGCATTTTCACGCCTGCCGGAATCCCAACCACCACTATTTCCGTACCAACAGACTCATAAATGTCCCTGGCAGTACCATCCCCACCGCTGAACACGAGAATATTCACCCCGCGTTTCAGCATCTCCTTAGCAGCGGCCTTCGTATCCCCTGCCGTCGATTCCTTACCAGCCAAATGTCCAACCAGGGAAACTCTGAAACCACATTCTGCAACCTCTTGCTCGCCCATCGTCTTGGGGTAAGTCAACACTACGCATTGGTCGCGCAGGTGCTCTAACTTCCAAATAGCTCTGACTGTCCTGGCAGGCACTTCAGATTTTGCGCCCAACTTCCGCGCTTTTTCCACAACTTCGCGGCCGTCTGTGCCTTTCAATCCCACCCTACCGCCCAAGCCGGCTACGGGGTTTACGATCAGCCCTATTTTGCACATGCTCACCCTGTCGCGACCTCTACCTTGGTTCAAAGTAGCCTTTGTACTTCTTGTGATAACCGCGCCAGGTGAGCGCCCATTTCTCTGGGGCTTCGAAATAGCTGTGATCCTCCATTTTGCCTATGGTACTGTTATGGGGGGCACGCTTCACGATATCCGGACTCTCGTATGCTTCCGACGAAATCTGCTTCAGGGCGGCGATGTACTCATCCAGTTCTTCTTTCGAATAGGATTCAGTTGGCTCCAACGTAAACGGCTCCGGGACAACCCACGGCTCGTGGCATAGCCAGTAATGGGTTCCGAAATCGGCAATCCGGCGCTGGACATCCGTTGTAGACACTCCGGTATCCTGGGTAAGCCGTTCCCAGCTATATCGCACCTGCTCAAGACGATGCTTTCCTTCGGCGAAAGGAGCGCTCAACCCTCTTATCTTGAGTGCGTTTCTAAAGAGATAGTTGTTGTTAAGCACTGCGACTCTCGCAACCTCTCTCAACCCTTCGGGGCCAAGGCTTCTGATCCAGGCGTAGGCCCGGACGATGGCAGGAATGACGCCATAGAAGTCCTTGATTTTCCCAATGGTGTGTGGCACATCATAGTCAAGATAATACCTCGAGGATCTGTCATCATATCCCACCAGCGGCACAGGCAAGAACTTGGAAAGCTCCTCCGTAACGCCCAAAGCGCCGCTAGCAGGCCCGCCGCTTCCGTGGGGCGAGGCGAAAGTCTTGTGAAGGTTGAAGAAAGTCATGTCAAATCCTTGCTCTTTCGCCCTTGTTATGCCCAGGATGCCGTTGGCGTTGGCCTGATCGTAACAGCATAGGCCGCCGACACCATGCACAATGTCGGTGAATGCTTTGATCCTTGGATTGAAAATCCCCGTATCCTCCGGATTGGTGATAAAGAGCGCTGCGGTGCGATCGGATACCGCCGCTTTAAGCGCCTCAACATCTGGGAAGCCATTCCTGTCCGGGTAGAGAATGATGGCCTTGTAACCCTTAACTCGCGGTGCGGCAGCGTCCGAAGGGTGGGAAAACAAAGTTGTTATGATTTCGTCGCGTTTATTAGCTTCTCCTCTGAGCTCGAAATATGCCTGCACCATGCTGGCCATGGTGTAAATGGCGTGGGAACCGCCGCCGGGCTGGAAAGAGAATCTGTCAAGCCCGGATAACTCGCGCATGAAGAGGTCCAATCTGTACACAATTTCCAGGACACCTTGCACCGTTGACTCATCCTGAAGTGGATGGAGATCAGCTATTTTCGTTGAGGTAACGAAACGCTCGTTGACTGCTGGGTTGTACTTCATCGTGCACGTCCCCTGGCCGACATCTACGTTGAGGTCGCGCCCCAGGGTCTCCTGAGAAAGGCGCAGATAATGCTGAAGGACCCGTTCCTGCGCCATCTCGGGCAAGTTTGGCGGCTTTGACCTTCTCATGGCTGCCGGAATTGTCTCCAGCACGTTTCCTGCAGCGGATTTGACCTCTGCCTCAGCCTGAGGGACAAGGATCCCCCTTTCCCCGGGATGGCTCAGTTCATAGATAATCGGCTCCTCCCACCTGGCCTGATGAAAGTTCCTGATCTTTCCGTCTCCCATAGTTACATACCCTTTCCAACTCCTATTCCAGGATTTTGCCAAGGCTTGCTGTTAGCCGGTCTATGTCTTCTTTCAAATGCATTTCAGTGACGCAGTACAAGGCGTTTTGCCCCAAGCCCACCAGAGGGCCCAATCAGGGTACTCCCGTTGCCTCAGATCACGCCTTCCTCCTGAAGGCTATCGATCCCCTGATCGGAATACCCAAGCTCCCGCAGAACTTCGCCGGTGTGCTCGCCTAGCAGCGGTGGGTGCCGATATATTCCCAGCGGTGTTTCAGAGAGCTTGTACGGCAGCCCTACTAACTTTACCTTTCCAGCGGTTGGGTGCGGAACTTCCACCACCATCTCCCGAGCCTTGACCTGCGGATGTGCGAAAACTTTGTCGATGGTGTTGATGGGAGCGCATGGAATATTAGCTTCTTCCAGGAGCTTGATCCACGCATCGGTTGTCCTCGTGCTAAACCGCTCCCTGAGCATAGGGATCAGCGCTTGTCTGTTTTCGACCCGATCTGGATTCGTGCGAAATCGCCGGTCATCCGAAACGTCATCAAGGTCAAGCACATGGCAAAACCGCCTAAACTGGGTATCGTTCCCCGCTCCCGCCGCTATGTAGCCGTCCGCCGTGGGGAACGTCTCATAGGGTACGATGCTGGGGTGCGCGTTCCCATACCGTTTTGGCCTTTCTCCGGAGACCAGGTAGCTGGACGCCACGTTTATCAACCATGAGATTTGGGACTCGAAAAGTGAAATGTCAACTTTCTGCCCCTTGCCAGTTTTATCTCGGTACCTGAGGGCTGCCTGGATTGCGTTTGCAGCGTATAGCCCCGCTGTGACATCCACGATTGCTACACCAATCTTGTAAGGCTCGCCATCGGCTGGGCCTATGATGCTCATCACGCCGCCTTCAGCCTGGATCATGAAATCGTACCCCGGCTTTGCAGCATACGGCCCAGAAGCACCGTAGCCAGTGATGGAGCAGTAGACCAGACCGGGGTTTATCTTGCTGAGTGCTTCGTATCCAATCCCCATCCGGTCAAAATCACCATGCTTGAAGTTTTCGATCAGAACGTCGGCACCGGCGACGAGCTGTTTTAAAATTTCCCTGCCCTTCTCGCTTTTGAAATTCAGGGTTATGCTCCGCTTGTTGCGATTAGTGGCAAGGTAATACGCGCTCTCTCCCCCTGTAAACGGAGGTCCCCAGCGCCTTGTATCGTCGCCAGAGCCCGGACGTTCTACTTTGATGACATCTGCCCCCAGGTCTCCTAACACCATTGTTGTGTAAGGACCGGCAAGCACACGGGAACAATCTATCACACGTATCCCTTCGAGCGGCAGTTTCTCCGATGCGGCCATTTCACCTCTCCGCGCAAGGATGTAATGTTAGACAAACCTCGGCTATAATTTACCAGCAACTAGGGTGATGAAAGTTCCTGATCTTTCCAATCCCTATCCCATAATTTTACCAAGACTCGCTGCAAGCTGATCTATGTCTTCTTTCGAGTGCATTTCAGTAATGCAGTACAAAGCGCTTTGCCCCAACTCCGGGATTGCCGTGGAGAGATCTGCTCCTCCGAATATTCCTTGCTGAAGCAGAGCTCTGTTGATTTCAACAACGGTCTTACCCGTGCCGTCGAAGTTGACGACGAACTCTCCAAAATAGGGGGATTCAAATACATGTCCCTGCACGCCCTTTATCTCCGCGAGCTTAGCAGCCGCATACGCTGACTTCTGCATGATTGTCTCGCCGATCTCTTGCATCCCTTTAGGCCCCATCAAAGCAAGGTAGACCCCTGCCGTAATTCCCCACAGCGACGCCATGGTACCAACAAATTCCTTGGAGCTCTGCCGCCGTGCGAAGGAAGTCCGTTCCCACGCTACATCCCCAAAGCCCCAGGCGCCGTCAACGGTGGGTGCAATACCAAAAAGGCGCGTCGGGTACTCAGACACAAATTCCTCTTTGTCCCTGGTGGCGATAAATCCACCGCGCCCCCCACCGTAGTACATGTGAATACCAAGGGATTGTAGCTCACCGCAAACAATGTCAGCACCATACCTTGGTGGAGGCGTCAACACCCCCAGCGAGATTGGATCTACGCCTACCACGCTTAGAGCCCCCGAGTTATGCGCCAGCTCCGAAATCATCTCACCTTGTACTTCAATGGTTCCCAGGTATGTGGGATTCTCGAAATAGACCGCCCCGACATCCGAGGACAGTTTACTGTCCAGATCATCTAAGTTAAGGAAGCCTGTCTCTCGATCGTACTCCACAACGACGACCTCAATA
>WFQU01000117.1 GCA_015486845.1 Anaerolineae bacterium
CAACGCAGGCTGCGCACGCCGATAAAAAATCAGGCCCCCTTTAAGAAGTTCAACTTCTTTAAGAAGTTGAACTTCTAATCGACGGCGTTCTCCGCCCAAGCGCACGGGGGGCAAATCCCCGTGCTACGTCGCCAAGAAGCCCCCTGAAAGGGGGCTGGTGTTGAACAGCCCCTTGGTAGAGGACGCTACCTTGACGTACCCCGCCGCTGCACCGGCATCAAGGCTTTAGCCGGTGGTAGACCCACCAACCCGCCTAAAGGCTCGACGCCGGCCGCATTATTTTCATCCGTTGTGGTGCGCCGCAGGCTCATGTCAAATCTATGGCTATGACCAGCACCGGCTCGGCGCCGTTAGTTTTCGTCCACCACTTCGGCTTCCACGACCGGGGTAAACGTGTAACCTCCGTCGCCGTAACCTACTTCGACATGGTCGCCGTCGCGAATCTCGCCTTGTAGGATTTCCATTGCCAATGGATCTTGGATGCGATGCTGGATCACCCGCTTTAACGGCCGGGCACCGTAAACCGGATCATATCCTTCTTGCACCAACGCCCGCTTCGCTTCCTCCGTCAGCTCGATGCTGATATGTCGCTGGGCCAGTAAATCCCGCAGCCGCCGCATCTGGATGTCCACAATTTCCATCAGATCGGCCATGGTCAATGGCTGGAAGACGATAATCTCGTCCACCCGGTTCAGAAACTCTGGCCGGAAACTCTGCCGCAGTGCCTGCAACGCTTGTTGCTTCGCTTTCTCGAACAGCTCTCGAAATGTTTTCTCGTCCACACCCTCCGGCAAGTTAGCCAGATACTGACTGCCCACGTTGCTGGTCATGATAACGACACTGTTCTTGAAATCCACCGTGTGCCCTTTGCCATCGGTGAGCCGGCCATCGTCCAGCACTTGCAACAGAACATTGAAGACCTCCAAATGCGCCTTCTCGATCTCGTCGAAAAGCAGTACGCTGTAAGGACGGCGCCGCACTGCTTCCGTCAATTGGCCGCCTGCTTCGTATCCCACGTAGCCCGGCGGTGCGCCAATCAACCGGCTTACCGTGTGTCGCTCCTGATACTCGCTCATATCGATGCGCACCATCGCGTCTTCATCGTCGAAGAGAAACTCCGCCAAAGCGCGAGCCAACTCTGTCTTGCCGACGCCGGTAGGTCCCAGAAAGATGAAACTGCCGATGGGTCGATTTGGATCCTGCAGGCCGGCCCGGGCCCGGCGCACCGCGTTGGCCACCGCTCGGATAGCGTCGTCCTGCCCGACCACCCTCTGGTGCAACCGTGCTTCCATCTGTACCAGTTTTTCCACTTCACCTTCCAGTAGCCTGCTTACCGGTATGCCGGTCCACTCGCTGACAATCCTGGCGATATCCTCGGCATCCACTTCCTCTTTCAGCAAGCTTCCTTTGGCCTGCAATTGCTGTAGCCTGGCCAACGCTTCCTCGCGTTTACTCTCCAGCTCCCGCAAAGTGCCGTAGCGCAGCTCCGCCGCTTTGCCCAAATCCGCCTGCCGTTCTGCCTCGGCAATCTGATGGCGCACTTGCTCGATCTGTTTTTTGATCTGGCGCAGCGCCATGATTGCCTCCCGTTCCGCCTGCCAGCGGGCTGTGAGCTGTTTGCTTTCATCTTGCAAATTGGCTAATTCGCTTTCGATTTTGGTCAGCCGCTCTTTGGAAGCCGCATCCTTCTCTTTTTTCAGCGCTTCTCGCTCGATTTCTAACTGCATAATCTGGCGGTCGACGTTATCCAAATCCGCCGGTTTGGAATCGATTTCCATGCGCAGCCGGGCTGCGGCTTCGTCAATGAGATCGATGGCTTTGTCCGGCAAGAAGCGGTCGCTGATGTAACGATGGCTCAACGTGGCCGCGGCAATGACGGCGCTATCGGTGATGCGCACACCGTGATGTACTTCGTAGCGCTCTTCCAAGCCTCGCAAAATGCTGATGGTATCCTCCACGCTGGGCTCGCCCACATAAACCGGCTGGAAGCGCCGCTCGAGGGCCGCGTCTTTCTCGAGGTAATGCCGGTATTCGTCTACGGTAGTCGCCCCGATGGTGTGCAGTTCGCCCCGAGCCAGCATCGGCTTGAGCATGTTGCCGGCGTCCATGGATCCCTCTGCTTTGCCCGCCCCGACCACGGTGTGCAGTTCGTCGATGAAGAGAATGACCTGCCCTTCCGACTCTTTTACTTCTTTGAGTACCGCTTTGAGCCGCTCTTCGAACTCGCCGCGGTATTTGGCGCCGGCGACCAGCGAGCCCATGTCCAGCGCGACGATGCGCTTTTCCTTCAATCCCTCGGGCACGTCGCCGCGCACGATGCGCTGGGCTAATCCTTCCACGATAGCCGTTTTGCCCACGCCGGGGTCGCCGATGAGCACCGGATTGTTTTTGGTGCGCCGACTGAGGATCTGAATTACCCGGCGAATCTCGTCATCACGGCCGATGACCGGGTCCAGCTTGCCTTGCTTGGCCATCTGAGTCAGGTCGCGCCCGTATTTCTCCAAGGCCTGGTACTGCGCCTCCGGATTTTGATTTGTCACGCGCTGGCTGCCGCGGATGTTAGCTAAGGTCTGCAAAATAGTGTTGTAGTCCACGCCATGGCGGGCCAGCAATTCCTTAATGGCGCCTGCGTTGGGCTCGGTCATGGCCATCAAGATGTGTTCCGTGGAAACGTATTCATCTTTCATGCTGCCTGCCAACTTTTCCGCCTCTTCCAAAAGGGCGTTCAGCGCCTGCGAAAGACCCACTTGCGCCGCCGCGCCGTAGGAACGGGGCCGTCGGCTCAGTTCTTGCTCCAAATCTTGTACCAACATGTCCGTGGCACTGCCCATGCGCGCCAGAATGGCCGGCACCACGCCGCCTTCTTGTTGCAATAAAGCCAAAAGCATGTGCTCCGGCCAGATTTCGGGGTGATTGTATTCCCCTGCTAAATGTTGTGCTTCCAAAACAGCTTCCTGGGCTTTTTGGGTAAATTTATCTAAACGCATTGCGTTGCCTCCTTATTTTTGATCCCTGCCTAAATGCTTCACGATGCTTTCACTTTAGTCTAACCGTGTTAGACGATACTATGTAGGGTGTTAGCATTCTGTTAGTTTTTGAGGCGTAACTGCTTTGCTCTGGCCCAATAGAACGCTGATTACGCAGATATCCGCAGATGGATCAGAAAAGATCAGTGAAAATCAACGTTATCTGCGTCTAATTCTAAGTAATCGTCTAAAAAACAGTTCCTGTTTTATTGTGGTCTCTTCAAGGGGAAACGGGAGGTGAATTCTGGATAGGGGCTATATCCGGATGGTCTGATAATGAGGAATTTCCATGCGCTGTGGTGCCCTATAGGCCTATGGCAACCCTCCCCGCTATGGGAAAGAGCATAGCCGCACCATAATCTTTCTGGCTGATGGCTGCAATGTTCTGAACGCCACGATTACTATCTGTCAACAAATAAGGCACCGTTTGTCCGAGTTTGGCTATAATAGTTGTGGTATTGAACGATAAACAGGGAAGCCTCCTACACTCCTATGCGTGCTGTCATTGCCAGGGAAGCAATTGCCCTCATGGATGTTGACGATTGCTTCCCTTTTCTCAACGACAATGAGCAGATCAGTGATGTCGCCGTTCCCCCCTGATGCGTCCGAAACGGTATACCGCGTTGCGCTTCTATGCACACGCTAACGACTGAAAGTCGTATCCAGACGGCGTCCGTGTTTCCAACAGATTATTGTGGCCGGCTTGGTAAGCCTGGATAGAATCAGCCCTGCTTGGATTGCGGCAACGACCGCAAATAGCGGCGCACCTCTTCTGGTTCGCTCAGCTTGAGCACTTCCGTGCTGATTTTCTGGGCATCTTCATAGCGCCATTGGCGGATCTGCGCTTTCACAGCGGGAATGGACGGAGGCGCCATGCTTAGTTCGTCGACGCCCAAGCCCAGCAACAATGGTGCCGCCAAGGCATCACCGGCCAATTCGCCGCAGATGCCTACCCAAATGCCGGCGGCGTGTGCAGCGATCACCACTTGTTGGATGAGCCGCAGCACGGCCGGATGCATAGCATCCGCCATTTTGCCGATTTCTGGGTGTGTGCGATCCGCAGCCATGGTGTATTGCGAAAGATCATTCGTGCCGATGCTAAAAAAGTCGATTTCGGGTGCTAAGACATCTGCTAAGACCGCAGCAGCTGGTATTTCTACCATGATGCCCACTTCGACATCCTGGGCGTAAGGTAAGCCCTGCTTTTCCAGCGCCTGGCGGGCTTCCGCCAAATACTTTTTTGCTGCGCGGACTTCGTCCAAAGCGGCTACCATAGGGAACATAATTTTGATGCCGGTGCTATTGGCGCCGGCCCTGAGGATCGCTTTCAGTTGCGTGACGAATAGATCCGGGTTGGCCAAAGAGAGTCGAATCCCTCGTTTGCCCAGAAAGGGGTTGGCCTCGGCGGGCAGGCGCAGATAAGGCAACGGTTTGTCACCCCCGATGTCCACCGTGCGGAAAATGATCGGCCGTCCGGCCATTACTTCCAAGTAAGGCCGGTATGCCTCGACTTGCTCTGCTTCGTCCGGCGGCGTGTCACGCTGCATGTAAAGGAACTCGGTGCGCAGCAAGCCAACACCCTCGGCGCCGAGCTGTACGGCTTGTTCCGCTTCTACTCGTCCATTGCCACCCAAATTAGCGCCTATTTCGATGGTGCGGCCATCTGGCGTTTGGGCTGGCTGTTGGCCAGCGCGGCGCGAAGCCTCCTGTTCGACCCGGTCACGCTCCATAGCGGCGCGGTAGCGAGCCAACGTTTCTGCTGAGGGATCGAGGTAAACAAGCCCCGCTTTGCCGTCTAAGAGCATTGCATCGCCAGTGTGTACGGCGTCCAAGAAAGCTGCTGGCATGCCGACTACCGCCGGTATGCCTAATCCGCGGGCCAAAATGGCAACGTGGGAAGTCTGGTTTCCTTGCACGGTGCAGAAACCCAACGTCAGTTCTTTGGGCAAGAGAATCGTTTGGGACGGGGTGAGGTTCTCGGCTACGATGATGGATGGTTGGTCCGGCTCATTGACATCTGTTGAGCGGCGGGTCAAAATGCGCAGAACCCTTTGTCCCACATCACGTAAATCGACGGCCCGGGCGCTGAAAATGGGGTCGTTGAGGGTTTCTAACAAAGCAGCTTGTTGTTCGAAAGCAGCTTGCCACGCTTTTGGCGCGCTTTCCCCCTGTTCGATGGCGGTGTCCACTTGCTGCAGAAGCGTCGGATCGGATAAAAACATCTCGTGCGCTTCGAAAATAGCTGCTTTTTCTTTACCTAAACGTTGCAGCGCTTTTTCGTGCAATTGATGGATTTCTGTGTGCGCAGTGGCTAACGCTTGCTGGAGCCGTTCTTTTTCTTCCGCTGGGGATGCCGTAACGTTGGTCTCTGCGATGTCAACGACCTGTGCCAGCACAAACGCTGGCGCGATAGCAATCCCTTTTGAAGTGGGATTGCCGTGAAAAAGTTTCTCTGTCATAAGTATCGTCCTTATAAATCATTGTCCGCCAATTCCAAAACACGGGCGGCGGCATCACTATCGGTAATCAAGCAGTCAATGACATGACTGCGCAAAGCGCCCCAGATGGCAGAGGCTTTTTCTCTTCCCCCGGCGACGCCGATAACCAGCGGAATACGGTGTAGTGCCTGCCAGGAAACGCCAATAAGCCGATGGTGGATATCCAGATCCAGAAGCTGGCCTTGGGTATCGTAGAAATAGCCACAAACATCCCCGACACCACCCCGTTCTTTGATGGCTTGGAGATCTTTCTCGGTAAGGTGCTTAGCTTGAAATAAGCTGGAAAGCGTGGGAGGCCAGACGCCGCCGATGCCAACCAGGGCAATGTCGGATTTAGCAGCCAGTTCTATGGTTTCCTGAATAACGGGCTGCCGCACGATGGCGTCATGGGAAGCAACGTCGCTGGCCAGCAACGGTGCGGGCAAGTATTTGTATTTGCCGCAGAGCGTTTGGGCTAACCAGCGGGTCAGGTCTGGGCCGTCTAAGATAGGGTTGACGGAGCCTGCCGTGCCGACCAGTTGTACTACGGTTACCCGCTTTTGCCGGGCAGTGCGCAGGGCACTGACAACTTGGTACACGCCGGTGCTCCAGGAGATGCCTAGAATCATGTTGCTCTTGAGTAGATTCATCAGCCGGTTAGCAGCTAAAACGCCTAAGCCTTGGATAATTTGGGCATAGCCCCTGTTCTCCGACGCCATAACTAAAGCTTCTTTGATAGCGAAACGGCGTTCTATGGCAGTCTGAAGTTGGCCCACTTCACTCCAGACACCGCGAATACGAATGTCAACGATACCGAGCTCGCGCGCTTCTGCCAGCCAGCGGGAAATCTGTGAGCGCGAGACACGCATCTGGGCAGAGATATTGGCCTGGGTGAGGTTTTCCATGTAATATAATTGGGCAACTTTGGCCAATTTCAGTAAATGAGGGTCCCTGGTTGACATTTTGTGTCTTGCTTTCCCGAACTTATATCATGGGCGTTGGTTTTCTGCTTCGGCAAAGATAGTAGTAAGTCTGTACATAGTTGATGCAGCCTTTTTCCGATCTTTTTTTCTGTTAACGGACATTAGCCAATTATTCCGATCCGAGCACCGCCGGCGCCCAGCAAAGAAATCTGTCGATTGCCGGTATTACTCACCAAAATTATTGGCGACTAAAGCTGAGAGCGCTTGGATAGCTTCTTCTGCATCATCTCCTGCAGCTTCTACCTCTATATCGTGCCCCTTTTTCACGCCAATGGTCATGATGCCTAAGATGCTTTTAGCATCCACGAAGGGGGTGCCGCGTGTGAGATTGCGCACGCGGACGGCGGCCCCGAAGTTAGCAGCCGTCTGTACGAATAATGCCGCCGGCCTGGCGTGTAACCCGGCCGGATTGTCAATGGTTAATTTCGCTGAAACGATAGTTGCCGTGACTGTGTCCATAATTTTATAGTATCTTCCTCATATTACTTGCAGCTTCGGCAGCAGTGTTGACCGCCTCGAGGCTGTGTCCTAAAGAAGCCTCTACGGCAGCGACGATAGCGCCCTCGACTAATGGTGCTTCGCTCATTTTAATATTCTGCTGTTGTTCTTCCGTTAACATCTCTATAGCCATCTGCGTACTCATCACTGCGCTGCCTAAATCCAGCAGCACTAATACCCCGTCAGGGGCATAAGCTTTTTGCAAGGCAGTAAAAATACGCTCTGCATTCGTCCCCATAGTTTGGTCATCGACGCCGCCAGCGGCAGCGATTAGCACACGTTTTTGGCTCATTTGTTCGGCCATTTCTTTGACGCCGACTGCGACTTTGGCGCTATGGGATACGATGACAATACCTACCATTTATGGATCTCCTTTGTTGCTAGGCAGTGGGGGCAATTTTTGACTTCGTGAATTGCTCCTGCTGCCGGAATGTTGTTGTCTGTGGACGATTCTTTGTAGCCTACTGTACCGCATGCGCAAGCATACCAACCGTCCGGTGCCTTGTCAAAATCGAACCGCTTTAATGTGAGATCAATCTCTTCGCTGTCCATGTGCCAACGGGCATTGGTGAAAAGGCGTTGTGCGCCGATGCTGGTTAGTTTTTGGTAGTAGGTGGCGAAATGCTGGCAGTGTCTCATCAACAAAACACCTACTGTGACATCCGCAGGGAATGGGAAATCCAGCGCATTGGCACAGATAACTTGTAAATTGCGCGGTAATTCCGTTCCGGCTTGTTGTAAGAAAGTGGCCACCAGTTCTGGAAAGACTTCGATAGCGTATACTCGTTTGACCCGTGGCGCTGCCGCCGCTGCCAGCCGGAAATCGCCGGCACCGATGTCCAAGAGCACATCGTCTGGGTGCAGCCGTTCCACGACAAACTTATAGATAGCATCGTCATACGGCGCAAACCACGCCTCCCAATCTTGCAAATCGTGCCGGCGTGAAAATACACCTAAGTCTAAGTCTTCCCTGAACTGGATGGCATCCTTTTCCCAATTAGTCACTTGCTGCGTATCCATTTGATTAATGTGTAAGCAAAACCGAAAACCAGCCAGGTACTGAACAATACAATGGCCGTGACTCTAATTTGGGTTCCCCAACTAAGGTCTTTTGGTGCAGAATAGAGCAAAAGAGCCACTAACCCTATGCTGATTACAATCATCACTTTGATGCCGGCCCGAGGTGTGATGAGTGGTTGTAGTTCCACCTCTTTCGTTGGCTCTTCGGCTTTATCATTTGCTTCAACAGGCTGTACCAATTTATGCTTTTCCTTTTGCGCCAAAACACCCTCTCTTTGTTACAAAATGGACACGAATAGCCAAAGGCCATATGCGAACACTAACACGCCTATGATGGATAGTCCCCATGTCACAGACCGATCGGTTGACTTGGAAACACCAAAATCTAACACCAACGCTCTGATTCCAGCCATAGCATGAAAAATCACTGAGGCTAAAAATAGAATTTCTATAACCAGGACGATGGGGTTAGAGAGATACTGTATGATGTCCTGGTAGGTCAAAAGACCGCCAGCCGCAAAATGGTTAACAATCATGTGTAGGGTGAGTAAAATTACCAGCAACAAGCCGGTAAGCGCTTGCCAAAGCCACGCTAAACTTCCTCGTTGTGCCATTTTTTCTCTCTCCCTCAATGAAACATCAAAATAGCCGCTATAAGCGACACGAAAACAGTTAGCACGATTACAGTCCAGAACATGATTTTATGCTGTCTGACGCCTATGTTGAGTGCCATGAGCATGAGCCGTAAGCCGTTCAATCCGTGGTAGATGATGACGGCCACTAAACCTACCTCTAACAAAATGAGGATAGGACTCTCCATGAACTGAACCATATTGTCATAAGCGGCGGCACCTTGGGTAAGCGTCCTCAAGACATAGAAATGCAAGAATAAATAGAGGACTAACAATATCCCCGTGAGACGATGCAACGCAAACGCCCAAGCACCTACACCTTTCTTAGTGACACTAAACCATCTCTCCCAATTCTTTTTGGGCAAGAGGGGCTCCGGTCTTTTATATTCTTCTGCCAACATAATGCCCTCCTATTAGAACAGATGTTTCAGTTTGTCGGAAATTAGATGCTGGCGCAGATACATGATCATGCTGCCGGGATCTACGTCGTTAGGACACACTTCGCTGCACTCCATGGCCGAATGGCAACGCCAGCAACCTTCTGCGTTATCCACCATTTGCAAGATGGCGGGAACATCCTGACCGCGTGGTTCTTGCACGACCCGCGCTGCCGCGGCTAAAGCGGCCGGTCCTAAATAGGCCGGATCTGTGGCCACAACCGGGCAAGCGGAAAGGCAAAGCCCGCATTCGAGACAGCTTTCGTAGCGTGTATAACTGCCGACTTCTTCCGATGGCTTTCCCTCTGGCAAGTACTCGCTTTGGCGTATTAACGGCATTTCCACGGGTGCGTATTTATTGAAAAACGGTTCCATACTCACAACAAGGTCGCTGACGAGCGGCGCATTGCGCAACGGCTCGACGGTCACTTCGGTGGTGCCTAACGCCAGGACATTGGCCACACAGGCTAAGACTTCTTTGCCGTTGACCAACATGCCGCAGGTGCCGCAGGAACCGTGATGACAGGAATGCCGATAAGTCAAGGTCTCGTCATTGATCCGCAATTTCTCCAGCACGTCCAGCACTGACATTTGCTCGTCGACTTCGATCTTGAACGTATCATAGCGAGGTGGGTCGATGACCCCGGGCTTGTAGCGGAAAATCTTAAAGGTTACTTCAGTCATTTTCACACCCCCCGCCGGTAATAAGCAGTGTGGGGCAACAAGACAACCTCTCGGGTACGACATGCTACGTCGAGCCCTAATTTTTCCACGACGACATTGGCGGTTACTTCAGCCATGCCCCGTGCTGTGGTTGCTTTGCCGCCGGTGATGGTTACAAAGCCTATGACATTGTCGCGATCTTCATGATCGAAACACTTGAAGGTCCTGCTCAACTCACGCCCGGTCGTGGCGCCGCTTTCCGATCCAATGAGGGGTCGGGCTGCTGCCCAAGCCGCTCGCATTGGCGCATTTTTGACGGCCGGCACAAGCATAGCGCCCATTTTGTACATGAGCTCTATATGTTCTTTCTTCATTTCCAGTTGGTCTGGATCTTTCACGACCCAGGAACTGGTGCCGATGACCGAAAGGGTCCGCTGTGGCAAGATGATGTCGCCATCGCCAGAGCGGTGCATGCGGTTAAGCACCATGTTGTTCCAGCGCCCGTAAACGGCGACTAGAACGCCAGGGGATGGCTGCATAGGCACATGAACGCCGGCCATAGCTGCGATTTTATCGGACCAGGCACCTGCTGCGTTCACCACCAGGTCGGCGCCGATGTCGTAGGTTTTTTCTGTGACGTGATCGCGTACCCTGACCCCCACAACAGTTTTATCTTTCATTAGAAGTTTGGTGACTTGCGTGTAAGTCTTGATAACAGCGCCGTTGTGCTGCGCCGTGGCCAGAAACCGCAGGGGAAGCCGCATGGCGTCCATGGTGCCATCCGGCACCTCTACGGCTGCTTTGACGGCCGGGTTGAGGTTGGGCTCGCGTTGTAATGCTTCTTGGGTTGTGATCTCTTGATACGGAATAGCGCATGTCTCTAAACCGGCCAGAAAGGCGTCGTGATAAGCCATATCCTCATCGGTGATGGCGACAAAAAGACCGTTGTTCAACTCGAAAGTACCAGGTGCAATTTTGCGCAGAATCATGTTTTCTTGAATACATTCCTTGGCCGATTCCTGGTCTTTCACCGCGTAACGCGCGCCGCTGTGCAATAATCCGTGGTGCCGGCCGGTCGTGCCAGAAGTGACCTCTCCGCGTTCCACGATTGTGACACGCACGCCGCGCAGCGTCAGGTCATGGGCTAACGCTGCACCTGTGGCCCCACCTCCCACAATGACTACATGGGGCTTTCCCATTTTATTTCCTCCTCATATAGAACAGCTCTGAAAATAACTGACATAGAGCCCAAAAAGCTTATTCTCCCTTTCTGAGGTTCAATTTCTCGCAGGAATTGAACCTTCAGGGATGGTTACCGTAGTGAACAATTCAGTTCAAGAATACAAATAATACATCAAATATGGCGCGATGATGAAAATATCGCTAAGTTTGTTCAAATAGTAATGATGCCAAACCACAATCATGGTGCTCATTAACCTGGACGAACCAGCGCCAAAAACGACGATAGAGGGTACGTAGGCCTTTCTATCTGTGTAGCTGCTACGGATCCGTGTAGGTTCTTAAGACACATAAAAAATAAGGGCGGGGAAATTCCCCGCCCTTACTGTCGTTTCTGGAGTCAGCACACGCTCCTCGCCCGACCCTTTATGTCATCAAGGAGCCGCACGGCAAGCACAAGAACTGTGAACTTTCCTGTCTCCAGGTCTGATAAAGAAAGCGGTCCGGTCTACGGCACCGAGAATCCCTTTACAAGCCTAACTTTGAGCTTTGTGGGATGATTTTTTACTCAACCCAATTAAATGTGCGCTCAACAGCTTTCAACCAACCTTTGTACAGGCGGTCCCTTTCTTCATCGCCCATCTTGGGTTTCCAGGTATGAGCAATTTGCCAATTCGTCCTCAAGTCATCCAGGTTGTTCCAGAAACCAACGGCCAGCCCGGCGGCATAAGAAGCGCCTAATGCTGTCGTTTCGGCAACCTGCGGTCGCACCACTGGCACGCCGAGAATATCAGCCTGGAACTGCATCAAAAGCTCATTGTAAACCATCCCACCGTCGACTTTCAACGCTTTCAGGTTGACGCCAGAATCTTTGTTCATGGCATCCAAGACCTCGCGTGTCTGAAAAGCGGTTGCTTCCAAAGCCGCTCGGCCAATGTGTCCTTTATTGATGTAGCGGGTGAGACCTACGATAACGCCGCGAGCATCAGATCGCCAGTATGGTGCGAACAGACCGGAGAAGGCAGGTACGAAATAAATACCGCCGTTGTCTTCCACGCTCTTGGCTAACTCTTCGACCTCGGCTGACGTGGAAATCATGCCCAGGTTATCCCGCAGCCACTGTACCAAAGCGCCGGTAATAGCGATGGAACCTTCCAAAGCGTAGTTGGCCGGCGCGTCGCCGAATTTATAGGCTAACGTCGTCAATAAACCGCTCTTGCTCTGCACTGGCTTCGTGCCGGTGTTCAACAGCATGAAGCAGCCGGTACCATACGTGTTCTTCGCTTCACCAACACTGTAGCAGGTTTGGCCGACCAAAGCAGCTTGCTGGTCACCTAAAGCGCCGGCTACAGGAATGGCCATGCCAAACGGGCCATCTTTAGGCGTGTAGCCGTAAACTTTCGGATCACTGGAAGGACGAATCTCTGGCATCATTGATCGCGGAATGCCCATCACTTTCAGCATGTCCTCGTCCCAGTCCAAGGTCTCCAAGTTCATAAGCATGGTGCGGCTGGCATTGGTGACATCGGTCACGTGTGCGCCGCCATTGGGCCCACCGGTCAACCACCAGATTTCCCAGCTATCGATGTTGCCGAAATAAGCGTCACCTTTTTCAGCATCTTCGCGCAGTCCGGGCACATTTTCCAACATCCATTTGATCTTGGGGCCGGAGAAATAGGTCGCCAGCGGCAAGCCAACTTTGGTGCGGAAGCGATCCTGGCCGCCATCTTTGGCCAACTCGTTGCAAATCTTGTCGGTGCGGGTATCCTGCCAAACAATGGCATTGTAATACGGTTTACCCGTCTTTTTGTTCCAGACCACGGTGGTTTCGCGCTGGTTCGTCACACCAACGGCTGCCAGTTCGGATGCATCCACGTGTGATTTTTCCAGGGCGCCTTTGATAACATCTTGGGTCCTGGCCCAAATTTCCATCGGATCATGCTCGACCCAGCCGGGCTTGGGATAAATCTGCTCGTGCTCCATCTGATGCGACCCAATTACCTTGCCTTCATGGTCGAAGATCATGAAGCGGGTACTGGTAGTTCCTTGATCGACAGCTCCTACATATTTCTTTGTCATCGTAACACCCTCCTTGTGTTATGCATCGAGTGAAATAAACAACTCACACTTCTTTGTGATTCCAAACTTTTTCTGCACTTTGAATCAGAAGATAACTGGATGTTGCTCCTGGATCCTGGTGATTCGCACTGCGCTCACCCAAATAACTGGCTCGTCCTTTGCGTGCGACCCATGGTATAGTAGCTTTCATCCCTTCCTCAGCAGCGATCGTAGTCTTTTCCAAGGCCACGGATAAGGTGTCGCCGTTCGTGACTGCTTTCTGAAAAGCCTCCACAGCCGGTGTCCAGGCATCTACCATGGTCTTGTCACCTGGGACAGCTTTTCCTCTCTGTTTGATGCCTTCTAAAGCAGCCTGAAACAACTTTAGAACGTCTTCTTCGGAAAGTTCATTTTTGTTTCCGGCGGCCATGCCCATGCGCAGGAAAAGCGTGCCATACAGCGGACCGCTGGCCCCACCCACGGTGGAAACTAAAGCCATACCTACCTTTTTCAAGATAGTCCCTATGTCTTTATCTTCGACGCTTGGTAGTTGAGCCATGACAGCTTTGAAGCCACGTTGCATGTTGATGCCGTGGTCGGCATCGCCAATGGCAGCATCTAATTCGGTGAGGTACGTTTCGTTGGCGTCAACAACATCGGCATAGTGCTTGATCCAGTTCAGCACGTCTTCTTTGGTGACCATAGCACTTCCCTCGGTTCCAGGTTGGTTACATTCCCCACCGCAGACCGGGTGTGTGCACCGGCGCGTCCCAGTATTTAATCATTTCGTCATCAGCGCGCAACAAAGTGATGGAGAAACCAGCCATTTCCAAGGACGTAATGTAGTTGCCGATGAGATTTCGTTCGATTTTGATTCCTTTACCTTGGCAGATCTGCGCTAAGCGGCGGTAAGCAACGTACAACTCAATGAGTGGTGTGCCGCCCATGCCATTGACCATGGCAATGATCCGATCGCCGGATTTGAATGGCAAGTCGGTTAAAATAGCGTCTGCCATCATATCCACGACTTCATCGACAGGTTTTATTTTCATGCGCTCGCGCCCTGGCTCGCCATGGATACCGATGCCGATTTCCATTTCATCGTCGCCAAGCTCGAAGGTCGGCTTGCCGGCTACCGGAACGGTGCAAGAGGTCAATGCCATGCCCATGCTCCGGCCGTTTTCGTTGACTCTGTTGGCCAGTGCTGTGAGTTCTTTCAACGGCATGCCCGCTTCCGCCGCGCCGCCAGCAATCTTTTCCACGAATACCGTCACGCCCACGCCGCGACGTCCTTGCGTGTAAAGGCTATCTTGCACAGCTACATCGTCATTGGTAACCATAGAAGCGACTTCGATGCCATCTGCGCCGGCCATCTCTGCTGCCATTTCGAAATTCATGACATCGCCGCTGTAGTTTTTGACGATGTGTAGAACGCCTGCGCCGCCGTTAACCGCTTTGGTGGCATCGTAAATCTGGTCCGGTGTTGGTGAAGTGAATACTTCGCCGGGGCAAGCTGCATGCAACATGCCGATCCCTACATAGCCGCCGTGGAGCGGTTCATGGCCGCTGCCGCCGCCGGAAACGATACCGACTTTTCCTTTGACAGGTGCATCAGCTCGCACAATGTAATTGGGAGCAAAGTGCACGCGTACCAAATCTGGATGAGCGAAAACAATACCTTCTAGCTCTTCCTTTACAACATCTTCTGGCTTATTGATTAGTTTTTTCATGACCCTCTCTCCAAAATCGACTCACACACATTTAACCGGGGGGAAGAGCTACCCTTCCCCCCGGAGTGGGATCGCTCGCCTGTGCAACATAACACAGGCTAACGCCCTTAGAATGTTAAATTCGTGCCTATTTTATGAGGCTTTGGCACTTGTGTTTATTCGCCTTCTGTCGGCAGGAACGGCATAATAAACCAATCATACATAAAGGCGCCGACGGCCCCACCAATTAATGCGCCGGTAACAGGCGGTCCGATCCAATACCAACCGCTGAAAAGTCCTTTTGTGCCTACGATCGCACCAAAGATGCGAGGCCCAAGGTCACGGGCTGGGTTGATGGCGTATCCACTGGGCCCGCCAAGTGATAAACCAATGGCCATAACCAAGAAGCCGACTAACAACGGCCAAAGATTGGCGCCAACGCCAACATTCTTGGCATCGACAATGGCGTAAATACCCATAATCAGCATGGCAGTACCCACGATCTCAGCGATGTAGGCATTCCATATAGGATAGGTTCCTAATGCGGTTCCGCTCGTTGCGCTACCCCAGAAAGCTTGTCCGAAAACAGAACCTGGCCCTGTGCACCAAACGTTGGGCAAACCAGCTTTGACTAAGCCCTCAAAGTAGACAAGATAAACGCCTAAGGCGCCTAAGAAAGCACCAATCATCTGAGCAGCCCAGTATACAAGCATCTTGCCCCACGGCATACCGCGTTTGATCGCAGCAGCAAACGATACGGCCGGGTTGATGTGTGCACCGGTGACGCCACCGGCGATGTACACTGCCACGGCAACTGCAAAGCCCCACCCTAAAATAATGGTGTTCCAGTCATAGCCGGGAGCTGCTAATCTTGGGGCTAAACCAACGTTGGCCACAACGCCATCGCCAAATAGAATCAGAACAAAAGTCCCTACGAGCTCAGCAACGAACTCGCCCCACAAGGTGTTTTTCTTCATCGATCAGTTTCTCCTTCTTAACAAGTAAAGTGGCAACACGAATCATAAATTGCCCAAAAAACCGAAAACAGCTACTCCGAACAATATACTGAATACTGACGGTACAGCTTTATGTAATGAAATCACCCCCTCTCTTGATGTAAATCACGGTGTGCTGCGTTTCTCCTCTCAACGATAATTAATGATAGGAGGAAAACGTTCCCGCAGTCTTTCATCAAATTCGAAAGATGTGGTAAATCAGCATATCTTTCTCTGCCATATCCACTTTCTTGGATGGGCTCGGGGTTAAGATTGATGAAAGCTATTGTAACAATCGGATTTTGACTTCGCTGTGCATGTAACGACTATCACAATGCGCTTTCGTTAATCATGATCGTTACATGATAAGGAAACAAATGTCATAACACCGATATCACACATAAATTCTCAAAAAGCTGTGCTGTAATTGTTAAAGTGCGCTTCGCGCTTACGCACGCGGCCAATCTCTCCCTATACAACCTAATGGATGTCTTTGTTTAGGGTGTTTTATTGGTTGTATAAAGGAATTAGCCCCCCCTGATATCAATAAACATGTGGGGGGAAGTGGAAAAACTGGAGTAATAACAATGAGAAGTTTGTTCGGCTGATGATAGTAGCGCTACTGCATAACGACTGCTTGTGTGTGGATAACGCTTATTTGAAGGACAAGCTACCATTGCTTTATGCTCCCAACAAATTAAGTCTTTGAGTCATTGGCCATTAAGCCGATTGATGTTTTTATTACTACATTGTAATAATGTAACGCATGTACACATATGTGCATGCCTTGCACATATTCTACACTTGGTAGTATAGCACAAAAACCGGATTTGTCAAGGGGTTCCGGCGCAAAACGGGGACAAAATCGTGAGAATTTGCCGTTTTTTCGTGATTTTGCAGTTTTCAAGGCGACATTGGGATATTCCCTTTACACTTTCACGGTTTCCCGCCGGAGCGCTTTGGCACGTGACGCACCCATGAGGGGGCATCATCCGAAGCGGGTGGCCGTTAGCGTGTGGGCAATGGCGAATGGATAAGTAACTCCGGCGATTGGAAATTGCTGCAAACGTTGCGAAATCTGCCTGTGCAGGCGTTGCCCTGATTTATAGTTGCTGGGCTGGTTACCTTTATGATTTGTAGAACGCTGATATGCGCTGATTTGATTTCCATCCGCATGAACTAACACGCGGCGGTGCGATTCTGTGCATTGCGTGAAGATGGTACAATGGTCAAAAGGTATTATCGTTACAAGGAGGTTTTATCATGTCCGATCGCTTGACCGTGGTCATTGACCAGGGAACCCACGCGACCAGGGCCCTGGCCATCGATCAACAGGGCCGTATACGCGCTTCAGCCTGGCAAAAAGTGGCTTTACATCGTTTGGGTCGGGAAATGGTGGAGCAAGATGCTGAAGAGATTGTGCGTTCGGTGTTGCAAGTGCTGAAAACAGTGTTGGCGGATCCGGAAGTCGTGCGGATGTCGATTGCACAGGCCGGCCTGGCCACTCAGCGTTCCACGGTCGTGGCCTGGGACCGTGAGAGTGGCCAGCCGTTAGCGCCGGCGCTCAGTTGGCAGGACCGTCGCACGGCGCATTGGCTGCAGCGGTTGCAGCCATATCAAGAAGAGATCAAACAGCGCACCGGACTTCCTTTGTCGCCCCATTATGGCGCCGGCAAATTGCGCTGGTACCTTGATCACGTTTCTATTGTTCGCCAGAAATTGAGCGGGAAGCGGCTGGCTATGGGCCCGTTGGCCAGTTTTCTCCTCTCCCGACTGCTGGAAGGACAGCCTTTGGTCGTTGATCACGCTAATGCGTCCCGCACGCAACTCTGGAATATCGCCACTTGTGATTGGGATCCCTGGCTTTTAGACTTATTCGGCGTGCCGGAGGAAGCGCTACCCCATTGCCGGCCTATTTCCTCTCTTTACGGCGTTCTGCGCGGCACGGATATTCCGCTGTTGGCCGTGAATGGGGATCAAAACGCGGCGCTCTATGGCTGGGGGCAACCCCGTGGCGATACGGCCATCGTCAATTTGGGCACAGGGGCTTTTGTTCTGCTGCCGACGGGCAATGAATTGATACGTCACCCTCGCCTGCTTAGTGGCATTACCAATAGCAGCGAGACGGAGCGCTCGTATACTCTTGAAGGCACCGTCAATGGCGCCGGTGCAGCGCTTTCCTGGGCTGCCGAGCAGTGGCAAATCCCCGATCTCATTGCCCGGCTGCCCGGTTGGTTAGCCGAAGAAAACGAGCCGCCGATTTTTCTGAATAGCATTGGCGGTTTAGGCTCTCCCTGGTGGCAGACCGGGCCGGTGCCGGCCATTGTCGGCGAGGGCAGCCTTGGACAAAAAGTGGTCGCGGTGGTGGAGAGTGTCTTGTTCTTATTGCAGGCGAATATCGACGCCATGGCCGAGGCCGGTTTGAACATCGATCGGCTGCAAGTCAGCGGCGGCCTGGCCCGGCTGGACGGATTGTGCCAGCGGTTGGCCGATTTGACTGGGTTGCCGGTGTACCGTTCCGTCGAAACAGAGGCAACGGCCAAAGGAATCGCCTGGCTGGCTGCCAGCGGCCGGGGCCGGTGGGGTGCAAGTGCGGCTGAAAGTGTGTTCTCGCCGAGAGGAAATGGTGCGCTCCAAGACCGCTACCGACAATTTTGCCGCCTGATCGTTGCGGAATGATGGCAATGCACAGCTAACGGGTCACCGTTATGGCACGGAAACTATCGCAACGATCAAAACAAACTCTCCCGGGAAAAATGAGCATGGAAAATAATCGTATGATGGAGGCTGAGATCAATCGGCGTCCGGAAAAGCTATCCCCTCGCCGGAAACTGACCTGGCATGAAGTCGTCGGCTATGGCATGGGAGATTTTGGCAGCAATATGGTTTGGGGGCTCACCAGTGTGTTCCTCTTGTTCTTTTACACAGATGTCTTTGGCTTAACAGCTTTGGCGGCCGGTGTTTTGTTATCGATTGCCCGCGTTCTCGATGCCGGTTTCGATCTTATTTCCGGCCTGCTGACTGAACAATTACACTTTCGTTGGGGAAAGTTTCGCACCTATTTGCTTTTCGGGCCGATTCCTATGGGCATATTGCTTGTTCTGAGTTTTACAACACCCCATATCAGCGACGCTATGAAGCTCTTTTACGCCTACGCAACCTATATTTTGCTCCTTTTTGTGTTTTCGGCCACCAATACACCTTATGGCGCTTTAGCGACCACGATGACGCAAGATATCGCTGAGCGTAACAGTTTATCCTCGGCGCGTGCTATCGGTGCTATTATTGGTTCCGGGTTTGTCGTGGGGATGGCTACCCCGTGGTTAGTCTCCGTATTGGGGCGCGGCAATGAGGCGCGCGGGTTTCAATGGGTTGCACTTCTGTTCGCCGTGATCTGCGTTTTGGCGCTTTGGACTACTTTCATTACGAGCAAGGAGTATTACGTTTCAGCGTCGGATAGTGGATTTTCTCTGCGGAAACTTAGTTTCATCATCATGCACGATCCGCCGTTCCTCATAATGACTTCATCTGCGCTGCTATCCTCTGCCAGCTGGCTCACGCACAATGCCATGCCCCCCTATTATGTGACGTACGACATGGGCCGGCCCGGGGTTTTGAGTTTGTTTCTTGGTATCGGGACAATAGCCATTTTAGCCGGCGTTGCCGGGGGAAAGGCTGTTATTCGTATTCTCGGTAAACGCGATACGATGATTGTCGGGAATATTATCAGCGCGGCCGCAATGATTGTTTTCTACTTCACGCCATTTGACAATTTGGTGATGATCTTCGCATTGCAGATTATAGTTTCTTTTGGTGGCGGTGTTGGATTGGTGCCCCTTTGGTCAATGTTAGCCGACACGGTTGAATACGGCGAATGGAAAACCGGCTACCGCGCTGAAGGAGGGCTCTATTCTGTAGCCAGTGCGGTGATGAAAATCGGGTGGGCGATTTCTGGTGCACTTCCGGCCTGGATACTGAGCAGCAGCGGCTACATTCCCAACCGGGGACAGCCGCTCTCCTCGCTGGTGGGTATCAATATCGCTTTTAATCTGTTGCCGGCGTTTTTGCTTTTGGCAGCGACGATTCTGCTCTTCTGGTATCACCTGGATGAGAAGCTATTTGACCAAATTGTGAGTGAGCTGTGAGAATGGAACGCTGATCAACGCAGGCTGCCTTGTCCGGCGATTAGAAATCGCTGTTACAACTGCGAGACCTGCCTGCGCAGGTTACAAGCTAATCGCCGTAGGGCGATTTTGCAGATGTTGCCGTGACTTTTAGTCACTGGGCCAAATGGCCCCCCCGGCCGGGTGTGTTGCTCCCCCCAAGGTTGGGGAGTAGGGAGCGCCTTCAGCTGCTGTGGTTTGTTAACATGAACTCAGCCCTGCCGATTTGACAATATGATAGCTGCTCCATATACTCCCCCACTGTATCTTGGTTGTTTTATAAGCGTTTTGGTTGATAAAAGAAGCGTTTTAATTACCAGGCAAGTGGGCACAGGCGAAAAAGCCGAACGTTTCGGGTGAAGCTTTTGCGGGCAAAATCAGGCGGGCGTTATGCAGCGTATTGATGAACAAACGAAAATGAAAATTCAGCATCGTCTACATCGCGTCGAAGGGCAAGTGAGAGGCGTACAGCGGATGCTTGACGATGGTCGGGAATGCGATGAACTGTTGCAGCAATTGGCCGCGATAAGATCGGCAGTACATAATACGGCCATTTTGCTGGCGCGTTCTTACACTGAAAGTTGTCTTACAGATCCGGACATGACGATTTCACCGCGGAAATTGACGGATCGCCTTTTGCATTTGTTGGACAGGGTGGATTAAGCGAATATTAGCCTGTTGGTTTAGCCAGAGGGCAATGCCCGGCAGGCATTCAGATGTAATTTCTGGCGCGATTGCATAGCGATGTGCGAAGACAAAGAAATGCAAGGAGAGCATGATATGAGTTTATTAACTCGTTTATTGGGCACAGGAGAAACCAAACGGGGTTTGATCAGTGCGGAAATAGAAACACCGACCGTGACTATTGAGCCAGTTCACATCACGGATGCAGAGTTCGAGTCGGTTGTGCTGCAAAGCGATAAGCCGGTTTTGCTGGATTTGTGGGCTGACTGGTGTGTGCCGTGTCATATGATCGCTCCGGCGGTGGAGGATTTAGCGGTGGAATTTGATGGACAAGCACTCGTAGCTAAAATTGACGTGGATGCTAATCCCATGGTGCCACAGAAATATGGTATCATGGGTATTCCTACTTTACTCCTTTTCAAGGAGGGGCAAGAGGCGGATCGGATTGTCGGGGTGACAACGTACGGTAATTTACGTAAGCATTTAACTGCCTTGCTCTAATGGAGATATGGGGGCGCGTCAGACCATTGAGCGCGTTGACGCGCTTCTCCCCTCTCTATATTGCTGTCGGGCGGTACAGTTTTGACTGCTAATGTAATGGTTGGGGAAGCGGGGAGATGATGATTACAGGCAGTGGGCAATGGATTGTTGGCGGGCTTGACCTGCTTTGGGGTTTCCTTTCGGTCTATTTTGGTTTGCGCCTTTGGCGGATGAACCGAGCTGATCGACAGGTAAGCCGTTATCAATGGGGTTGGGTGCTCGTTTGGTTAGGGGCAGCGGCTTTGGCGCGCGGGGCCTACACGCTGGGCGGTGAACAATTACCGCTGGCAATCGGTTATTGGCTGCGGGTGGTTGAGCTCTACTTGTGGGGTTTGGCGGTACTTAACACGTTGTTGGCTGCATTTTTCATGGCGGTTCCGGCTGCCCAACGTGATCGTATCATGTGGTTGCCCTGGCTGCAATTTTTCGTTTTCTTGCTCACTGTGAGCTTCCTGCGCCATGATTTCTATTTGGTGAGCATGAACTATGCCCCGGTATTGTTACTTTTGGGCTGGTTCTTGCTGCAGGATGCGCAGGAAAATCATCTGGTGGCATTTCTTTGGTATGGCATCGTTGCTTTTTCCCTGCTCTTTGTGTTAGATGAGGCCATGGGCCGGGCGTTGATTGGCACACATGTTGCCTTGCCGGCTATAGCCATTGTAGGCTTGCTCGGTTCCTATTTCTTTTATCGGGGCGGGATTGGCTTGCATGATCGGGATATCGTGCAAGTACGGCCGCCCTCCTTGAAACGCGGGAAAAGCAAACGCAAGTCGGGCCAGCATGAACGGAAGAACGATAGTTAATAGCATGTCGTTTCCTGTTTGCGCGTAATGAACGAATCCTTGGTGTGAAGACGATGTAGAAATCCATTGAGATAACTGTTTTGGGACAAACGGAAGAAGAAAATCGTTTTTGTAAAAGCTGCGTGCCGACTTATGCTTCGCAACAATGAAGTCTGGAGACGACTGTATTTGCTTGGTACGTTCCCTATGCCGGCACGAGTTGTGTATTTAGACGCATTGGATTCTGTTACGTAGGCCGAGTACTTGTACCACATTTGCTTGGCTAAACGGAATGACCTGCATTTCTCGATCTGTCGGTCGAAGGGGAATTTGGTGGAGCGGTCGTGCCGAGCCGTATGTGCTGGCCCGGGCATTGCGCAGCTATTTAGAAGAACAAGAAGAAACAGCCGTTTTCGCCCGTTGAAGGAGAACCCATGGTGACAAAGGGGGCTGCCGAGCTCGATGAACAGCAAACCCAGTTTAACACTTTTGTAGAGCGACATTTCCGGCATAATTTCTTAGCGGCTATGGTGCATGGTACGTTTTTCCAACTTAGCGCTGCATTTGTGAGTCCGGCGACGATTTTGCCGGCTTTCATCAACACTTTGACCGGCTCAAAAGCGATCGTCGGCGTGATGATAGCCATTGCCACGGGGGGGGGCTATGTGACGCAATTGCCGGCCGCCAGGTTTTTGGAATCTAAGCCACACAAACAACCTGCTTTAATTGCTGCGATTTCTATTCGGCTCATTTCCTGGTTTCTCATCGCGGCCATGACTTATTTGTGGGGTGTTACCCATCCGCTGTTAGTATTATTTGTTTTCTTATTACTGCTGCTGATTTTTTCCATGGCCGGCGGCTTGGGCACTGTGGCCTATGGAGATGTCATTGCTAAAGCGATCCCAGCCCAGCGCCGCGGACGGTTTGCCGGGTTTCGTTACCTGTTGGGCAGCTTCTTAGCCATCGGAGCCGGCTTTGCTATCCGCTGGGTACTGAAACGTCCGGATTTGTTTCCTTATCCGGCCAACTTTGCGCTAATCTTTTTAGGTAGTGCTCTTAGTTTGAGTGTCGCTTTTTTTGGCTTCTGGATGATTCGGGAGCCGGTGGATCCGGTATTAGGTGAGCTGTTAGATGTGCACGCCTTTTTTCGTTTGGCGGGGAAGCTTTGGCGTCGATATAGCAATTTCCGGCTTTTCATACTTAACCGGTTAGCCGGGGAAACATGGCAAATTAGCATGCCCTTTTATGTTTTGTACGCCAAACATGATTTGCACGTTTCTACGGCCAGTATCGGCCTTTTTGTGGTGGGACAGCTAGCGGGTGGCATGATTGGTAACCTGTTTTGGGGCTTTTTGGGCGATCGCAGTGGCAATAGGATTGTTATCGTGGTGAGTTCTTTATTGTTGGTGACCATTCCGCTGGCAGCATTGCTGTCGCCGGTCGGTTCTGACTGGATCTTTATGCTGGTCTATGTGCTCATCGGCTTCGTAATCGCGGGACGACGCATCGGCTACACGAATTACCTGCTGGAAATCGCTGCGCCGGACGTGCGCTCGACCTGCATTGCCATGAATGGCACCTGGATGATTCCAACTGCCTTTTATCCCATTATCGGCGGCGTGCTGGCGTCTTTTTGGACCTATCGCTGGCTGTTCTGGTTGACAACAGTGTTAGCGCTATTGGCATTTATCGCTTCCTGGTGGCTACGCGAACCCCGGCAAGGCGAAATGGCGGTTTGCACAGCTTCTGGCAGTTAGATACAATGGGGTGCTATGAATGTGATAAGGTCCGATTGCAGTGAAAATAAAGTGAGGCAAGGGCAATTAGGTGGAGAGCCATACCTGGTCTCGGATAGTTTTACGGATTGTGTGCGGGTTGGCATGTACGATACGGAAGCCGAATTGGTGGCTGCTTTGCAACAGGGTGATAAACATGCCTGTGCTGTTTTGGTTGAACGCTATTCCAAAACGGTGTATAATGTTGGTTTGCGTATTTTAAGAGATCGTCATGATGCTGAAGAAGTATTGCAAGAGACCTTTATTGCCGCCTGCCAGAAAATTCGTGCTTTCAGGCAGGATGCCAAGTTGAGCACTTGGTTGTATCGCGTGGCCACTAATGCTAGCCTGATGTTATTGCGCAAGAGAAAGCGAACCTATTCTTTGGACGAGCCATTTGAGACCCAGGACGGCGATCAATTGCCGCGGCAATTGATCGATTGGCGCTTTGACCCGCGTGACTTGCTGTTGAATAATGAGATGAAGGAGTTTTTGCGTGTAGCGGTGGATCGCTTGCCGGATAAGTTAAGGGTGGTTTTTGTTCTGCGGGATATCGAAGGTCTTTCGACGCAGGAAACCGCTGATCTGTTAGATATCAGTGAATCGGCGGCGAAAGTGCGGCTGCATCGGGCGCGGCTACAATTGCGAGAAGACCTAAACGTTTATTTTCAACCCCATGAGGAGTTATCAGCTACGCCAACACCGGCTGTCTCTTGATCTTGGCGCAATACTTTGTAAGAGATTTATTAGAATCTCAGGATTGTTGTAACGATGTTTTTTGGAACGCATCTAATTGGAATAGTTCATCGGAAATTAAGTGGGCATTAAAAGAGCATCGCCATTGAGGAGGAAGTTTGCTTATGGAGAAGAAAAGTAGCGTGCGCAGGGTGCTTATTTTCACCACACCCAGTTGTCCGCATTGTAATGCTGCTAAGCGCTATTTTCGCCAAAAAGGGATTCGTTTCAAGGATATTGATGTGTCTCGTGATCACACCGCAGCTCGTGATATGATTCGCCTGAGCGGTCAATCTGGTGTGCCTGTGATCAAGATTGGCAATAAAGCCGTGGTGGGCTTCAACCGACCGAAAATTGACCGATTGCTCGGTTTAGCGTAGTATTTTAGCGGGCGGGTTTCTGGCTCGCTGAAAATATAACTTGTCTTGTCTGTTACTTGTCTGCTGAGAAAAAAACAGTGAAAGGAGTTCGTTGAGATGAAGGTCGAACCAATTGGAGATCGTATTCTCATTAAAGTGGTAGAAGCGGAAGCTAAAACGCCCAGCGGAATTATTCTGCCGGAGACGGCCAAGGAAAAGCCGCAACAGGGTGAAGTATTGGCCATGGGCAGCGATGCGCAGGAAGAATTGCCGTTGGAGATTGGTGATATTGTTCTTTTCCCCAAGTACAGCGGTACCGAGATTAAAATCGAAGGTGTCGAGCATTTGTTGCTGGAAAGCGGCGATGTCTTGGCTAAGATTATTCGGGACTGAAAAAGTCAGTCTATCTAATGTGTCTGTTTGTTCTGTAACCTCTGGCCGTATGGTCAGAGGTTAGTTTTATATTTACGGTCAGAATGTGTATGCGTTCTGATCAACGGGGAAGTTAATGATGGATAGGAGGTAGCTGTGAAAGCGACATTACATTGGGTTGAAGGCATGCAGTTTGTGGCTAATGCTGATTCAGGGCATGCGCTGGTCATTGACGGCTCGCCCGGCGTGGGCGGCAAGGACAGTGGCCCGCGTTCTATGGAATTGTTAGCTATGGGGTTAGGTGGATGTACGGGCATGGACGTGGCGTATATCTTGCGCCGGCATCGACAGCCTTTTACCGGCTTGGAAGTCTTCGTGAATGTTGAGAGAGCCGATACACACCCGCAAGTTTTCACCCGTATTCACATCGAATATATTATTTATGGTAATGTCTCCGAGAAAGCGGTCAAAAGGGCAATCCATCTCTCCGAAACAAAATATTGTTCCGCATCGGCCATGTTTGGCAAGACGGCCAAAATCACCAATAGTTATCATATTCTTAATAGTGGCGTACCGGAAGATGTCACAGTACCTTCCGAGTAATAGGGGGTGATGACTGTCATGAATCTGCCTGTTCGGTGCAGGTAAACGCATACCACAGGCACGCCTTAGCGGATGAAAATAAGATCAGCGCACATCAGCATTGATCAGTGTTCTGTTTGCAGAGGGGTTTAATCGTTAGATACCCGTGGTATGGTTATGACACGCGTCATTCAATAAAATGGAATGGGATGATAAATTAAAGAGTGGAGATTAAGAACGCCGGATGTGAGGCGCTGGTGGGAGTTTTGTTGGTGTTCAGTCAGTTTAGTTGATTTTTATTTGGAACGAGGAGGTTCTCTAATGACGATCATTGTAGCAAAGCCGGGAGAAGTCCAATTTCCTAAAGGCTTGGAAGGTGCCATTGCCAGGGAAACGACGAAAGGTTATGTGGACGGTAAACAAGGTAAACTTTATTATCACGGTATTTCCATTGAAGAGTTAGCAGAACATTCAACCTATGAAGAAGTTTTTTATCTTTTGATGTACGATAAGCTTCCATCGAAAGAAGAATTATCCATTCTGGATATGCGTATGCGGCAATATCGCGAAATCCCTGATGCTGTTTATGAATTCATTAAGGATCGAGCCAGTGGCTATAACGTGCATCCGATGTCCGTTTTGCGCACAGCCGTTTCCATGTTAGCGCCTTTTGATGACGCTTCGGAAGAACAGTCTATGGCCGCTGCCGAACGCGAAGCGATTAAGATCACTTCTCGTATGGCAACGATTACGGCCGCTATCGGTCGTGCCCGCCGAGGTTTAGCGCCGATTCACCCTGATTTTAATTTGCCTCATGCCGCGAATTTCCTCTATATGTATTTAGGCGAGGAACAGGATGATTTCATGAATCGGTTAATGGACGTGTTGTTGATTTTGCATGCTGATCACGGCTGCAATGCGTCGACTTTCGCTACGCTGGTAGTGGTTTCTACGTTGGCCGACATGTATTCCGGCGTTGTGGGCGGCATCAGCGCTTTGAAAGGGCCGCTGCATGGTGGTGCTAACGAACGTGCTATGGCGATGTTGGACGAGATTGGCGACGAGGAGAATGCTGAAGCTTGGATTTTGGATGCGATTGCCAAGAAGAAGAAGATTATGGGCTTTGGCCATCGCGTGTATAAAGCATACGATCCTCGTGCTCGCATTCTGCATAGTTATGCTGAGGAAATTACACGACGCGCCGGCACTGAGCATTGGCTGCGTATCGCTTCTATCATTGAACGCGTGATGATTGAGAAGTTGGGGGCTAAAGGAATTTTTCCCAATGTCGATTTCTACTCCGGCACGGTGATGTCCTCCATGGGTGTCGAGCGCAAGCTGTTCACGCCGATTTTTGCCACGGGACGCGTCGCAGGCTGGACAGCCCACGCTGTAGAGCAACTGAAGGATAACCGTATTTACCGGCCGCGCTTCATTTATGTCGGTCCGGTGAATGTGGCTTATACCCCGATTGACGAACGTTAAAAGCGGTTTGTTGGTGTTGCAGGTTAAAAGTGTAGAAGCGGTGTGTTCTCGTAAGGGCATGCCGCTTTGTTTATGGTCGGTTTCTCTGAGAATAGAATGCCGATCTCAAATCTATTATAAGTGGCCCTCAAGAAAGAGAACCAAACAGCTTGTCAGCTGTTATCTACCGACTCTATGCCTATCCCTGTAGCATGACTTCTCAAGCCTGTGCCCCCAATCTTGTCAAGCGTTTTTCATCTACTGTGGTGTGCCTGTCTGCGTGCCCGCACAGGCAGGCCGTAGGCTTATATTGACGCTCTCCATTCTGCGGATAACATGCTGTAAACCACCAGGTCCAGATAATGTCCGTTGACCTGTTGGTACTGGCGTAAAATGCCGTCCTGGTGGAAGCCTAATCGCTCTGGGATGGCCCGGCTGCGTTTGTTCCCGGCGGCTGCTTCAATCTCAATTCGGTTGAGGCCGAGCGTGTCGAAGCCGTAATCCACCACGGCCCGGCAGGCGGCAGTCATCAAGCCATGTCCCTGAAACGTCTTGCCCAGCCAATAGCCGATGGCGCTGCGCCGGTCGATCCAGGAAATCTTTTGCAGCTCGATGAGCCCGGCCAACTGCTCTTGGTGCCAGAGCGCCGCCGTGAAACCGCCATTTTCGGCGGTGATGCGCAGCCGGCTGGTGATGAACTGCTCGCAATCATGTGCCGATTGTGTTTGTCTTTCCCAGGTGAGCCAGCGACGCAAATGGGCCCGGTTTGTGTCGATCAGATGGAATAAAGCGTTGGCATCGTGGCGTTGCAATAATTGCAGCCTGCTATCTTGGTCCAACGGCGTATAGAAGAAGTACATTTTGCTCTCCATCCTCGGCCAATAGACAGAGGCGACCGCCCCGGGCCGCCTCTGTTGTGACATCCAGAAAAGCGTTTAGTACCCTTTTTCTTCCAAAGCAGCTTGTGCCGCCGCCAACCGGGCAATGGGCACACGGAATGGCGAACAAGAAACATAGTTCAAGCCGGCGCGATGGCAGAACTTCACGCTATTCGGCTCGCCACCGTGCTCGCCGCAAATACCCACTTCCAGGTCGGGCCGGGTCTCGCGACCTCGATCCGTGCCGATTTTTACCAGTTGGCCGACCCCTTCTTGATCCAATACCTGGAACGGGTCGTCTTTGAGAATTTTCTTTTCCACGTAGAACGGCAGGAACCGGCCAGCGTCATCCCGGCTCAGACCGAAAGTGGTCTGCGTCAAATCATTGGTGCCGAAGGAGAAGAACTCCGCCACTTCGGCGATCTCGTTAGCCGTCAAAGCCGCCCGAGGCAGCTCGATCATCGTGCCCACCTGGTATTCGAAGGAAACACCCGTTTCTTCCTGCACATCTTGGGCGGCTTTGCGGACAACCGCTTCCTGCAATTTCAGCTCGTTGACGTGCGCCACTAACGGGATCATCACCTTAGGATGGACATCGACCCCTTCTTTTTTGACCGCCACGGTTGCTTTGAAAATAGCCCGGGCTTGCATTTCGGTTATTTCCGGGTAGCGAATGCCTAAGCGGCAACCGCGAAAACCGAGCATAGGATTAGCTTCCGACAAAGTGTTGATCTTGTCTTGTAGTGTTTCGGTGCTGATGCCCATTTTCTTAGCTAAGTCGGCGACTTCTGCCGGCTCTTTGGGCAAGAACTCGTGCAAAGGCGGATCTAACGTGCGGATGATGACCGGATAGCCGTCCATGACCCGGAAGATGCCCTCGAAATCGCCTTGTTGCAGCGGTTCGATTTTAGCTAAAGCAGCTTTGCGTTCTTCCAAAGTGGACGCCACGATCATCTCGCGCACGGCATCGATGCGATTGCCGACGAAGAACATATGCTCGGTACGGCAAAGACCAATGCCGGCGGCGCCAAAATCACGGCCAACCTGTGCGTCGTGCGGCGTGTCGGCATTGGTGCGCACGCCAATAGTGCGGAATTCGTCAGCCCAAGTCATCAAGGTCTGGAAATCATCACTTAACGCTGGCTCTACCGTTGGCACTTGGCCCTTGATGACCTCGCCGCTGCTGCCATTGAGCGTGATCCAGTCCCCTTCTTTCAATACTTCGTTGTTAACCGTAACAATGCCTGCACCGTAGTCGATATTCAAATCGCCGCAGCCGGCCACACAGCATTTGCCCATGCCGCGGGCGACTACTGCCGCATGGGAAGTCATGCCGCCGCGGGCGGTCACGATACCCTGCGCCGCGACCATACCGTGGAAATCTTCCGGCGCCGTTTCCACGCGCATCAGAATTACTTTTTCGCCCGCTTTGGCCAGTTTTTCGGCCTCGTCTGGATCGAAAACAAGTTTTCCGGTGGCTGCGCCGGGGCTGGCGGGCAACCCTTTAGCCAGTACTTTAATCTTGGCGTTGGGATCCACTGTGGGATGCAAGAGTTGGTCTAATTGCTCTGGGGCCACGCGCATGACAGCTGTCGCTTGGTCGATCAGTCCTTCTTTCACCATGTCCACAGCGACTTTGACTGCTGCGGCGCCGGTGCGTTTGCCGGTGCGCGTTTGCAGCATGTACAATTTACCTTTTTCGATGGTAAATTCCATGTCCTGCATATCTTTATAATGCGCTTCCAATTTCTGGGCGATCTCGATAAACTGTTTGTACGCCTCTGGCAACTCTTCTGCCATCATGGCGATGGGGTGCGGCGTGCGAATGCCGGCCACTACATCTTCACCCTGCGCGTTGAGCAGATATTCGCCGAAAATGCCTTTCTCGCCGGTAGCGGGATTGCGGGTGAACGCGACGCCAGTGCCGGAGTCGAAGCCCATATTGCCGAAGACCATAGTAACCACGTTGACAGCGGTGCCCCAGTTATGCGGAATTTTGTGGAAATTGCGGTAATCCACCGCCCGGCGGGTCATCCAGGAATCGAATACCGCCGCAATGGCCATGCGCAATTGGTCGTATGGATCTTCAGGAAAATCTTTCCTGGTTTCTTTCTTGATGATAGCTTTGAACTCATTGGCGATTTCCTCCAACATCTCTGTAGTCAGATCGGTGTCCTGGCCGCCCTCGGTTTTCGCTTTGTATACGTCCATGACATGTTCGAAAGCTTCGCCGCTGGCGCCCATGACGATTTTACCGAACATCTGGATGAAGCGACGGTAAGCGTCCATGGCGAAACGAGGATTGCCCGTTAATTTAGCCAAACCCTCTAAAGTTTCTCGGTTCAAGCCTAAGTTCAAGACAGTATCCATCATGCCCGGCATAGAAACGCGTGCACCGGAGCGAACGGAGACCAACAACGGATTCTTGGGATCACCGAATTTCTTGCCCGACTGTTTCTCGACAACTTTTAGCGCTTTTAGTGTCTGTTCCCATAGTCCTTCCGGGAACTTCAGGCCTAGTTCGTTGTAAACATTGCACGCTTCTGCTGTAATGGTGAAGCCTGGCGGCACCGGTAGCCCGGCATTGGACATCTCGGCTAAGTTAGCACCTTTTCCGCCGAGCAAGTCTTTCATTTTTGCATTACCTTCGCTGAACAGATAAACCCACTTTTTTGTCATTAAATTTCTCCTTGTTCCGTAAAAGTACTTCGTTTGTGTCGGTAAACCGTACTTTGTTACCATTTTGAAGGGTGACTCTTGTGGAAAGTCTCCTTACGCTTGTCACATTATAGAAAGTCAATTGTTATTTGGCAAAAGCCTTTCTCTCGGATTCGGGCAAGCCTTTTAATCCCCAACGGGAATACGCTAAGTGGTCGTGTCTGGCAAAAAGAAAGGCTGACAAATGGTCATGCCATTTGCCCGCCTTTTCTTTTCATCCGGTTAGCCATTGACTAAAATGGCTTGTCATGGTTCGTTAACTTCTCGATATTCGCCTTCGACGACATTTTCTTCGCCGGGCGCTGTTGCTTCGCCGCTTTCATCCGTTTCTGCGGCACTGCTGGCAGCACCGGCAGCGGTTTCGGCTTGCTGTTGCTGATAAAGTTGTTCGCTCAGCGCGTGGCTGGCTTGCAACAACGATTCAGTGGCCTGGCGGATAGCATCAATATCCTCGCCATCCTTGATTTCCCGCAAATGCTTAATTTGTTCTTCAATACTGCTGCGGTCTTCTGCCGAGACTTTATCAGCTAATTCGCGCAAGGTTTTCTCGATGGTATAAATGGTATTATCCGCTGTATTGCGCACTTCCGCCAGTTCTCGTATTCGCTTATCCGCGTCGGCGTGCTCTTGTGCTTCTTTCACCATGCGGTCCACGTCGGCATCAGACAGGTTCGTCGTGGCCGTAATGGTGATGTGTTGCTCTTTGCCTGTGGCTTTGTCTTTTGCTTTCACGGTCAGAATGCCGTTGGCGTCCAGATCGAACGTGACTTCGATTTGGGGCACGCCGCGCGGCGCCGGCGGAATGCCATCTAACCGGAACTTGCCCAATGTCATGTTATCCCTGGCCATGGGGCGTTCCCCTTGCAAGACATGAATATCCACCGCTGTTTGGTTGTCTTCTGCTGTGGTGAATGTCTCGGTCTTGGAGGCAGGAATGGTCGTGTTGCGCGGAATGAGTACCGTCATCATGTTGCCCAATGTTTCCACGCCCAAGCTTAGCGGCGTGACATCCAGTAAGAGGATATCTTTGACCTCGCCGCCGAGGACGCCGCCCTGAATGGCAGCACCGACCGCAACGACCTCATCCGGGTTAACGCCTTTGTGCGGTTCTTTGCCGGTCAAGCTGCGGACTAAATCTTGTACCATGGGCATGCGTGTCGCTCCGCCTACTAATACGACTTCGTTGATGTCGTCACGGCTCAAACGAGCATCCTGCAAAGCCCGATTGAACGGACCCACGCAGCGTTTGACCAAATCGTCCGTCAATTGTTCGAATTTGGCTCGCGTCAACTTCATCACTAAGTGCTTGGGGCCATTAGCGTCGGCGGTGATAAACGGCAGGTTGATCTCTGTTTCAGTCATGCCGGAAAGCTCGATCTTCGCTTTTTCGGCCGCTTCTTTCAGCCGTTGTAAAGCCTGCCGGTCGTTCCGCAGGTCAATGCCGTTTTCCTTGCGAAATGTTTCGACGATCCAGTCGATGATGCGGTTATCCCAATCGTCACCGCCCAAGTGTGTGTCACCGTTGGTGGATTTTACTTCTACAACGCCTTCGCCTACTTCCAGGATGGAGACGTCAAAGGTGCCACCGCCCAAGTCAAAAACTAAAATGGTCTCATTGGTTTTCTTGTCTAAGCCATATGCTAAGGCTGCTGCTGTTGGCTCATTGATGATGCGCAACACTTCCAGCCCGGCGATGCGTCCGGCGTCTTTCGTGGCCTGGCGCTGGCTGTCGTTGAAGTAAGCCGGCACAGTGATCACAGCCTGTTTGATCTCTTCGTGCAGATAGGCTTCTGCATCGCGCTTAAGCTTCTGCAGGATCATGGCCGAAATTTCTTGCGGCGTGAAGTCTTTGCCTACCGCCGGAATATGCACCCGAGCATCGCCGGCTTTTCCTTGTGCGACTTCGTAGGGCATCATGGAGCGTTCTTGGGCAACCTCGTCATAACGACGTCCCATAAAACGCTTGATGGAGAAGACTGTATTTTCAGAGTTGATGACAGCTTGCCGTTTGGCGTTCTGGCCTACTAAGCGTTCACCTTTTTTGGTAAACGCGACCACAGACGGGGTTGTGCGCCCACCTTCGGCGTTGGGTATAACCTCCGCCGAGCCGCCCTCCATAACTGCCATACAAGAATTCGTTGTTCCTAAGTCAATGCCAATAATTTTTCCCATTTTCGGGTTTCCCCTTTCCCTTTTTTCTTTCTGTATATGCGATTTCGCTCTCCTTATTTGTGGAAAAATGCTTTCCCCGGGTGGTTGGCCCTGGTTCTTGTCTTATTTAGCTGGTGCTTGGCATGTAACATGCCTTTTCACCATTTCTCGGCCTGAACCGCTCGTTTCCATAATATTAGCGACGCATATGGTGTACAAACAAGGTTATTATCTGCGATAGGCATTAGATTTGTGCATGTGCTTTGTTAGTTTTTCATTAGAGTCGGCATGGGCCTGTGGCCTGCCTGTGCGGGCACGCAGACAGGTGCACCACAGCGGCTGAAAACGCCCCCTATCCGCCAAGGTTTGGGGGGAGCGCAACACACCCCCAGAATTGGGGGCCGGGAGCTCGAGGGCAGTGCCCTCGAAAGAGAAAAAGGAGGTGACATTATTTTTGATCAGAAGTTCAACTTCTAAAAGGGGATTGTTTTTTATCTGCGTGCGCAGCCAGCGTTGATCTGCGTCCCATTTTTATTTTCAGAGGAGTTATCATGAGCCTACGGCACACCACAACGAATGAAAATTAAGATCAGCGTGCATCAGCGTTAATCTGCGTTCTATTTTCAGAGGAGGAATTTTCGTATTGCTGGCGTAATATATTTAAGATCAGCGTTCCATAATGATTTTTGGTGCTGGACATAGCTATGGGTTGTGTTATGAGTATAGTCATACAGATTTTCTTTGTTTCCACGGATAA
>WFQU01000118.1 GCA_015486845.1 Anaerolineae bacterium
GCATACCACTGGGGGCGTTTCACCCCCCAGCCCCCCCGCAAAAGGTTCTCGGCTGCGTCGTGGCCGGTTTGTTTTGGGCTATCACTTTCTGCCGCCGCGCTGCTGTCCGCCGCCATCCTGGCGGCAACCAATTCTGACATATCGTCGGCAGCTCAAGTTCGGACCAGTTTGATGATATTCACTAGTGTGTACCAGGCCCGAGAACAGAAATTATTCGTATTACCGGCGCGACCGGCTTGCCTAAGCAGCGACAAATGACCTATTTAATTCATTTTACCACCTTAGCCGGGGGAACGCTTTTCGGAAGGGTTGTAGGGGAACCGTAGGGGTTCCCCTGCCAGGAGCTCGAGGGTAGAGCCCTCGAAAAAGAAAAAAGGAGGAGAGATTATCTTTGATTAGAAGTTCAACTTCTTAAAGGGGGCCTGATTTTTTATCGGCGTGCGCAGCCTGCGTTGATCTGCGTCCCATTTTATTTTCAAAGTAGACACAGGGCGAAGGGAGCTAACAGGCACTTTTCGCCCCGTGTCGCACTATCAGCCAGCACCTTCCCAGCGCGAAGCATATCACCAGCTCGCAGCCAGCAGTTTCGCCAGCGGTTCGCCACTAAGAACGTACACGTCTTCCGGGCCGTCGATTTCGTCCTGATGTTCCCCAACTTTCCTGAAGCCAAGTTTTGCGGCTAAGGCTACGGAAGGGAAATTCGTCGGTGCCACGGACACGACGAAATGGTCGATGCCGTGCTCCGGGGCAGCCCAGTTGATCAACCCACGAATCGCCTCGGTGGCGTATCCCGCTCGCCGGTAACCGGTGAAAATTGTGTAACCCAACTCGATTCCTTCCGGAACGAATTGCCGGAGGTAGGCGGGGTGAGGACGAGAGTGAAAGCCGATATGCCCAATCATCTCGGCAGAGGAACGAAGACCTATCGCACGCAGAGACCAGGGGCAGTATTCCGGATCAGAGCGACAGTCCGCGAGCCGTAACGACATCAGCGCTTTTTCCTGGAACCACGCCGGCGAGCATTTCAGTCCAATGATCGCTTCCGCTGCATCTACACCGTCTTGCAGTGAAGCCAACAAAAACGCCTCGGGCATGAGCCGCAATGACAGGCGAGGCGTGAGAACTTCACGCCCCGCCTGTCGGCCTGTGAAAACCAAACCGCGCTTCCGGCTCATACTTTTCCCCCAGCTCGAACTGGCCGGTCGACGAATTGCTCATGCACGACCAATAGCCGGCCGTGTCTGATCCACACGCGCGCCGCTTCCGCCGCCATTTCATTGCTGATCCCTTTGGTGCTGCCCAAGGAAAGATTGGCGTCCCGCAACGGCCAGGCTAAGCCCTCTGTGGTCACGCCGGTCACCACCGGATAGAATGGCAAAAGAGAAATGACTTGGCCCGGCACACCGTGTAACACGGCCGTTTCGCCATCGCGTAGTAACTGGGCAATCTCCCGTTCGCCAAAGAGGAAAAGACGGGCAGCGCCCCAGGCCGGGCGGGTTAGCAAAAGAACATTAGCCAACATCTGGTCCAATCGCCCCCCCAGTAGACCAAAGAGGAAAACTTCACGGGCACCTTGTGAGATGGCATATGCCATAGCTAACTCCAGGTCTGTTTGATCTTTATCCCGGGGATAAGATAGCAGGCGCGTTTTCTCCGTTAGCCGGCTGCGTGTTTCCGCCGTCAACGAATCCAAATCACCAATAATTACGTCCGGTGGACGTCCCATAGCCAGTGCGTGGCGGGTTCCGCCATCTGCCGCGATGACTAAAGGACAGCGCTTAAGCCACGGCTGCAGCCGATCGTATGATTGAATGATGCCATTACCAAATAATGCTACCCGAGTTTTGTCCGCTTCCATGGCCGAATTATAGCACACTGCCGGAAAAAGGGGCGCACGCTTGACACACCATTGGAGCACGGTTGTTGTCGCGGGCCGACCTGCTGGCCGGTTTGGGCATTGATTGACGTCGGCAAGCGGGGATGGTAAACTGCTTCAATGCGTGCGTTTCGTAGCGAGGTGGGAGAAAAATGAAAGCTAATTCTGTGCCGGCTATGGCAGAAAAATCGATAACACAATGGCCCTGGCTTTTAGCGGCGCTGATTGCGCACACCGGTTGGGGCGCTTATCCGGTCTTAGCCCGCTACCTGCAAACGGTCAGCGGGTTGCCTAGCATGTCGCTCTTGGCCGTTACCAACGGAACGGCTTTGCTCCTATTGCTGTTGCTCTTGCGCAACCGGTTGGACTTCTCCTTTTTCCGGCTCCGTATACTCTGGCTCTTTGCGTTAGTCGTCGTTTGCCGTTCCATTACCAACGTGTTAGCTGCTCGTTTCACGTTAGCGGTCTATGTGCAGCTTATCACGTTGATGACCCCGTTTATTGTTGCGCTGTTTGGCGCCACCCTTTTCCAGGAAAAAACACCGCCGTACACCATCCCGGCCATCGTTCTTTCGCTAATCGGTGCGCTATTGATGATGAGCAATCGTTTGAGCCAGGCCGGCGTGGCCATTGGTCTCACCCTCACGGATCTATTGGGCATCGCATTGGCGCTCCTCAGTGCTACTTTTTTGGCGCTATACATGCTTTTAGTCCGGCATACTGTGCGCCATCGAGTACCCGGCGAGGCTATATTCATGATGCAATTAGTCACTATTGTGGCTGTCACCACGGCCTTGAGCCTTCTCTTTCGCGAAGATTGGCATCGCTGGCAAATGCTCGGTCGCAACGACTGGATCGCTTTTGCCAGCTTCAGCTTGTTGATCTTTTTTGGCGCCAATATCACCCAAATTCACGCCTTACAGCGTTTGGGGGCTTCGCTAGTCAGCAGTATATTAGCCTGGCGATTGGTCGTTGCGCTACTTTTGGGTGCCTGGATTCTGAATGAACGCCTGACTTCCGCTCGCCAACTTTTTGGCGCCGCATTAGTACTGATCACCATCACCTGGTACTTATGGCAACAACGGAATGCCGCCAGTGCAGCTTTGCCGCCGGCTTGATGGTTGTTTGCCATAGAAAGTTTTCTTGGAGGAATGTGTAACGAATGCGCTATTTGCTCAAACCGTCTTCTTACTGGCTGTTGCTCCTAGTGCCGGTTACCATCATCGGCAATTTCCTGCACTGGAACGCTTTGCTGCTCTTCGCATTGGCCGTGTTGGGCATTACACCGTTGGCCAAAGTGATAGGTGATGCCACCGAAGCGCTATCTGTACACACCGGCCCGCAAATAGGCGGCTTGCTCAACGCAACCCTGGGCAATGCAGCCGAGCTCATTATCACCATTGTAGCTCTCAATGCCGGCTTACTGGAACTGGTCAAAGCGTCCATCACTGGCTCTATCATCAGCAATTTGCTCTTAGTATTAGGAACCGCTATCCTTTTCGGTGGCTTGCGCAACGGTATCCAGCGTTTCGATCAAGCAACCGTTGGCCTCTCGACCACGCAAATGGCGTTGGCGGTCATTGCGCTATCCGTGCCGGCGCTATTCGCCCACGCCATGTCCGGCAACCATTGGGCCATAGAAGAAATGAGCCTTGGCGTTTCCGCCGTTATGATGCTGACATATCTGCTCTACCTGATTTTCGGTTTGAGCCATCCAGTCAAACAAGAAGCGATCGAGACCGAAGCGGCGCATTGGCGTTTATCCACGGCGCTCATCGCCCTGGGCTTAGCTACCATCTTCATCGTCTGGCTCAGTGAGATCCTCGTCGGCGTCGTGGAACCTACAGTGGCTACTTTGGGCGTGTCCGAATTTTTTATCGGCATCATCGTTGTGCCTATCGTGGGCAACGCGGCCGAACATTTCGTCGCCGTGACCATGGCCAGGAAAAACCAAATGAACTTGAGCTTAGCTATCTCGGTCGGCTCCTCGGCCCAGATCGCGCTGTTTGTGGCGCCGCTGCTGGTTTTCATCAGTCTGTTCGTAGGACCGGAGCCGTTGACTTTGCTGTTCCATCCTTTTGAGCTGGCTGCTCTGGGCGCAGCGACGATCATTGCCGCTTTCATCGCCCAAGACGGCGAGAGTAACTGGATGGAAGGCGCCCAGTTGTTGGCAGTTTTTCTGATTCTCGCCTTGGCATTTTTCTTCCTGCCGGCCTGAAAAGACGACAGCATAATCCGCGGCGGTTTGTTACCATGGTACAAATGTGGCATAATTTGTGGGAAAGTTAGGCTATGCTGTGGTAACGATTTCTAATCGCCGGACGAGGCAGACTGCGAAATCAGCGTTCTATTTTCAGAGAAGCAACTTTTACACAGAGCCGTGGGGACGTGGAGAGAAATAATCTGCAACGGGTCTCACAACACCAGCCCCCTTTCAGGGGGCTTTTTGCCACGTAGCACGGAGATTTTACCCCCGTGCGCTCGGGCGGAGAACGCCGTCGAATAGAAGTTCAACTTCTTGAAGAAGTTGAACTTCTAAAAGGGGATTGTTTTTTATCTGCGTGCGCAGCCAGCGTTGATCTGCGTCCCATTTTTATTTTCAGAGGAGTTATCATGAGCCTACGGCACACCACAGCGGATGAAAATTAAGATCAGCGTGCATCAGCGTTAATCTGCGTTCTACTTTCAGAGGAGACAAAATCATGAAGCGTTTGCGTGTTGGCTTTATCGGCTTGGGGATTATGGGCCAGCCGATGGCTATGAACGTATTACAAGCCGGCTTTCCGTTAACCGTGTGGAACCGCACCCGCGGCAAAGCGGAAGCATTGCTGGATGCTGGCGCGACCTGGGCTGATAGCCCGGCGGAGATTGCTCGAAGCGTGGATGTGGTGATTACCATCGTCAGCGACACCCCCGATGTGGAAGC
>WFQU01000119.1 GCA_015486845.1 Anaerolineae bacterium
CATTCCCATGATCATTTCTGAGTACGGCATTTTGATGCCGCCCGAATACGGCTTTCCGCCGGAGCGGACTGCTTCTTTTCTGCAAAAGAGTTTCGCCCTTTTCCAGCGCCTGAAAGATCCGGTCATGGGTGATCCGAATGATGGCTATCGGTTGGTCCAGCGATGGTGTTGGTACAGTCTGTCTGACACTGTTTATCCGGCCGGGAACCTGTTCGACCCCACTACGAAAACGATCACGCCCATCGGCGTTGCTTTCGCCACTTACACTGCCTCTCCTTGAGAAAAGCAGCAAATTCGTAGTGGGTAATAGCGCTTTGAACAACTGACGGATCGTGATATCATGGGAATATGAATACCAAACATATACACTTTCCATAGACCGCTGCGCAACAGTGCAAACGCCTGTTTGAGAGCTGCGAAGCAACTGGGAACATGACGGCAGCCTATCGCAAAGCTCATGTTGGCCGCGGGACGTTTCACTATTGGAAGCCTCGATTCGACAAGCACGGTTATGCTAGGAACGTTGACCTGTGTTTTGTGCCCGCTACCCACGAGGTGGTGGACAAGTTGCCGGCAGTGAGTGGTTCTTCGGGCCGTTTAACTGTGCGACGTTCACCAACAGAAAGGGGCGAACGTCGTCACACCCGGGAGACAATTCTTGTTAGCGGGGCTATGCTTAGCACCCTGCGTCTCTCCTCTACGTCAAATCATGCGTCGAATTCTACTTTCAGCGGCGCAGCCTACAGGCATGCTTGTCTCAGGCGACAGCATTTCAGCCCTAACAAGAACAAGAAACGACTTAAGCAACAAATCACCTGGTTGAAGGAGAAAGTCGACAAAAAGGAGGAAGTATCAGGGGAGTTGAATATCCAGGATGCGCGTCAATTGGTTAAAGAGTACGTCACGCAGTATAATAACCACCGTTTGCATAGCGCCATTGGCTACATCATGCCCAAAGACAAGATAGAAGGACGCGAGGTTCTTATCTTTGCCGAGGCCGAGCGGAGACGGAAGCTCCAACAAGCCCGCGAGAGGGGGAAAAAGGCAAAAGAATCTGTACCTGTTCATCCCCAGATTGCCATGTCAGTTGCCATAGCCGGGGGCTGAAGAAGTATCTTATCATGATGCCCATTTTTCCGATTCACGGTGAACCAAGCTAAAGCCCAAAACGCCAATGTCCAGACCGCTACATCAACACAAAAAGGAAGCAGTGATGCTGAAAACCCGTGATCTGTCCGTTTCCATGTTCAAACGGGAAGCGGGCGCAAAAGATAGCAGCAAGTTGATCCCCGGCGCATGGCGGCATCAGTCATTCCGGCAGGCTGGAAGATATTCTGGAACGGTCAACGAGGTGGGCGTTGACCGTTCCAGAGCGTATTCCGGCGGATGTCCGGGAGAAATTTATTGTGCCCGTCAATGACAGCATGTTCAGCGCTGCCAATATCTGGTAATATTCGGAGCTTGTGGAGATCATCCGGAAATAGTGACACCTCGACAGAGAACTATTTGCCGCCATCCTGCCCCTCCCACGTAAATTGTTGCTCATCAGGACTGGATTGCGGAGTCAGTAGCAGAATGCAGCTTTTCACTTCTGAATAGTGAGATGGGTAACACGCCTACCTTGACTTCTTGTCCATGATTCCCAAACTGTGGTTCTTGATCTATCTGTCAATTCGCATGCGATACTGAGTCGGACAAGGCTATCTAAAGACGATTAGAAATCGCTGCCACAACTGCGAAACCTGCCTGCGCAGATTGCAAGCTAATCACCGTAGGGCGATTTTGCAGATGTTGCCGTGACTTTTAGTCGCTGGGCCACCAAAAGATAATCTTGCCTCCTTTTTCTCCTTCGAGGGCGCTGCCCTCGAGCTCCCGGCAGGGGAACCCCTACGGTTCCCCCCCAACCCTTCCGAAAAAGGATCATTCGCCTCACCTCTGCGTTGTCGCTCCCAAATGTAGCCCGGGTCTTTAGCCCAGGCGCGCCTGCGGATGAAACCTCTCCCCCAAGCGTCGCTGCGCTCCGCTTTGCCCCCTCTCCGAGCCGGGGAGGGGGCAGACAGTTGTTGCTGTGTGACTTCCAGTCGCTCCAAGCCTTGGCACTAAACGCTATCGGCTCACGGCTACCCGCTGTCGGCTACCCCGCCTTTCCGCCGCGGCTGAAGCCGCACCTTGGGACAACCCCCGCTTCGCCGGGCGTTGCCGAACGTTCCCCTGCGGGGACGCGTATCGCCGCGGTGCGCCGGCGTAGGGGCGGTTCGTGCAGCCGGATAGCGTTGTGCCAAGTCCAGGCGACCCGCAGAGCCTGAACCGGTATGCGTACGTTAATAACAACAGGAAACGGTTAACATGAGCTATGAGGGGGTACAATAGAATTATCCATGCAGACATATATATAGACGAACCGATCAGATCAAGGTGGACGAAAAGGATAATAGAGAGGTTTCTATTGATCTTTTTGTGGCAGGAGTGACGGGCATTGAAATATACAGCGGGCATAAGTGTTGATTGTTTGGTAGTCTGCGCGTGACCTTGCGCCCTGTAATCTCTTCGCAAGTGGTAATGATCTCTTGATGCACTCACTTTAATGCTTTAACTCGGTCATTCTTGTATCGTATAATAGTTTATAGGTAGATTCCCGTTGGAGCAAGTGCATTTGAAAGTGTTTTGATTCAGACGGAATCGGAAAATCGGCAGCCGTGTTATAGTTCACAACGGAGACAGCGACCGAAGAACGCTGCCCCAAAGCGCCACCATGGCTTCTTACACACAATCCGCACTCATAGGCGTGAACCGACTAATTCAGGAAGTGACTTGCAAAGTTCCTCTGCGCCGCTTCCATCCGCCGCAGCGCGGCTTTGAAGCCACTGGAAACTTCGAACCCGCGATCTAACTTTCTGGCTTCTCAACAGACGGATTTGGGCGTTTTTCTGAGCAAATTAGGGCGCTTAGCGCGAAAAAAGGCCGGCAAAGTGGTTATTGTCGGCTTTCTTTGCAGCCGGAGACAACGGGGGTCACAACCGCACTTGGCAATAAAGGGATAGTAGTCAAAATTGTGTTTGGCGTCTTCCAAAGGCGTAAAAAGGCACTTTCAGTCGTGCTGAGCGCTGCTCTGCCTGGGTGGCTAACAACTTCTTAGCATACTTTCACGGTTTAGATTGTATGTCATCTCGCTGTTTGTTGCAAACTGCGAATGTGAAAGATTCGGGCATTTGTGATGTTTCCGCCCATCATTACACACTAATTCTCGGAGAGAAGTTGTCTCGCATATACTTGCATCGAGGGCCCCATACCACCTTATTCCCGCTCGTAGCCGAGAACAAAAAAGCGTCTACTTTTTGATGCCCGTTTTTCCGATTCATGGTGAACCAGGACAATAGCAGTCATTATCTACCTAATCGTCTCAACGTATGAATAGTTCAATATCTTCTCGTCCGATGTCACGAGCGGACAGCTATACACTCTGGCCGTTGCAACAATCATCTGGTCGGCGGGATCACGGTGGAAATTCTCCGGTAACTGCGTTGACTCAATGGCTATTTCCGGTGTCAAAGGAAGCAGTTGAATCCCTGGATAACTCAATGCTTGATCAAACCATTCCCGCAACGAACATGGTAATTCCAAGCGACCATATTCGACTAGCTTGGCTATCTCCCAACACGAGATGGCACTGACGCCAATTACACTGGTCTCATGGGCAGTCATGGCATCAATCTGAGGCCGTGTGAGGTGCGCCTCTCCATGTACCCACCAAATCCAGATATGGGTATCAACTACAATCAACGGATTACTTCCCAATCGTTTTCGGCAACACTCGCAAATGGCGCCAGGTAGCGAACAGGTTTATCCCGCAGGGAATAATGTCTTTTTCCTGTACTTCCAGAATGGCTCAAAATGATAACATCCACCTTCTCTCCGGCTCGGACAGGAAGACCTTTTATGGTAATGGCCCCATTTTGTATAACAACAGTTTTAATTCGATAGGCTTGCATTTTCTTTTTCCTTTCAGTTGACAGATACAGCTACTGATAATATAGCAAGCAGAGAAGTTCGTGTCAAATTTAAATGCGCCTTCATTCACGTCATCTTGCAAGCGCTTCACGTGCAGCCTCGATGTCGGCCCGAAATTCCTCATCGCTGACAGACGCGTTTTGATCGGCTATACGCGCCATAAGGTCATCAAACCGGGGCAGCACATTTTCTTCCCCCCAAGCCACATAGCGCAGATACTCCTCGTAAGGGATACGTGCTGCTTTGGGCCGCCTGCTGCAGGCAGGGACATGGGGGATGCGTTGATGGGCAACATTATTGAAAACAGATCAGAATTTATGTTGCAATCAGGTAACGCCGATGATTTTATTGCATGGGAGCACCTCGAAAGTGTATCTTGTAGGTTGTATTCTACTACGTATTGTACTGATCACATGATCCGGGCAGTGCCAACCATAGTAGTGTAAACTTCTGTCTGTAAATTGGTTAGAAGGCAGGCCACTGGATATCCTGAACTGTTCTGCTTCAGACGAAATCGGAGAATCGGCAACGATGTTACATTTCACAGCGAAGATCTCAGACAAAATGCGGCCCGCTGAAACAGGACCATGACCACTCACATGCGGCCCGTATTCACAGGCGTAGGCCGGGGCAAAGAGCCACACGGGTTGCTCTCCGCCACCACACGCTGCTGCGACCGGCGCGAGGCGGGAAACGCGGGGAAACATCGAACCCGCGATCTGCTTATGTGAACCCCCAACGGGGCAAAAACGAGGTGTTTTCGAGGAAGTCATCCCACCTGGCGCGCAAAAAGGCCGGGAAAGTAGTCTTCCCGGCCTTTTCCTTCCCCCATACGGGGACGACGGGGGGTGAGCCCTCACCTGACATCTAAGTTTTGCTACCGGAAATGGCGTTTGAGGACTTCTGGAGGTGTGAAATGACGCTTATTTCGTGTTCAACGCCGTCTTAACCGTGTTGGCGGTGCCTTTCAGCGGACTTTCACGGTTCAGATTGTACCTTGTCTTGCTGATTAGCGCGAATTGAGAATGCAAAAGTGTTGTTCTGCTTTAACTAAGAAAAGAGGCCCTCCCATGTGACATCATGCCGATGAGATGATGCTCCGGGTTTGCTGCAAACCTTGAGAAGTACGAGTCTTCACCGATACTTGGTCGCAACGGCTTTGTCTCGCGATATTGTTCAGGGATAATGTGTAATCTCATCGTAAACACATTGTAGGACTTGACACCTTCCCTCGTTTGCAAAGATTGTCCTGTAATGACAACTCATTTCGGCTCGATTGTTAAAGTTTCCCCCGCCAGATTCGACGCTGCCCTGAGGTTGATGAAATACCCAGGATTTGCTTCGAAATCTCCGTGACTGCAGGGATTGATATCGGAGCATTCATGAGGTACAATATAAGGTGCATTGGTGGGCGATGTTACAAGCCGGTTGCTCCAGACTCGATCTCAAGCTTGCGAGTACGGAGTCGTGACAGACAGAACGGGGCGAAACGAATTCGATGACCACAATATCTCGTCGCTTTACGGTGTCTCTCAGTCGGAGCCTCAGCCTCTTCGACATCACCATGATTGGGGTTGGAGCCATGATCGGTGCCGGCATTTTCGGTCTTACCGGCATTGCCGCCGGTGTGGCCGGACCGGTGGGATTGCTGCTGGCTTTCGCCCTCAACGGCGTCGTCACCAGCCTAACGGGCCTGACCTACGCCGAGTTGGGTGCTGCGTATCCCCAGGCTGGGGGCAGCTACTCATGGGTGAAAATAGGTCTGCCCCACCTCTACGGCTTCTACGCCGGATGGCTCTCCTGGTTTTCCAGTTCCGTGGCGTGCAGCCTGTACGCGGTGCTGTTCGGCACGTTCCTCTCCGAGTTAATCAAGATGGGAGGCGTATCGTGGGGACAGGAGCCGATCCTCCAAGGGTTGACCGGCGAGATGCTGGCAGTGAAAGGGTTAGCCGTGCTGGCAGCGCTGGCTTTCATTTTTCTCAACACCCGCGGGGCCTCCGAAACCGGCATGGTGGGAAACGTCGTCACGATTTTCAAAGTGCTGGTGCTGATGACCATGGTCGGCTTCGGCTTGCGGGCCATGGCGAACATGCCGAACTGGACACACAACTTCCTCTCGGATCCGAGCCCACTTCCCAACGGCATCAAGGGTGTGGTTCTCGCCATGGGACTGACTTTTATTGCCTTCGAAGGATACGAGATCATCGCTCAAAGCGGTGAGGAAGTGGAAAACCCGGAGCGAAACGTCCCGCGCGCCATTTTTCTAGCCATTGCCATCGTTGTCATCATCTACCTGCTGGTGGCGTTCGTCTCTATCGGTGCGCTGGTGCAGAATTCGGGCGACCCGAACTGGATGTTTCTGGGTCACTACCGCGAGCGAGCCATGATCTGGACGGCCAAAGCCATCATGCCCTACGGGGCCCTGATCATGATCCTGGGCGGGCTGGCTTCCACGATGTCCGCGATGAATGCGACAATTTATTCCAGCAGCCGGGTTTCCTTTGCCATGGGCCGGGAGCGGGATCTGCCGGCCATTTTCGGGCGCATCCACCGGCACAACAAGACCCCCCATTGGGCCATCTGGCTGAGCGGGATATTGATCATCTTCATGGCCGTGCTGCTGCCCATTGAAGATGTGGCTGCCGGGGCATCCATCACGTTCTTGCTCCTGTTTCTGACGGTGAACCTTACCCTGATACGGCTGCGCAAGACCAAACCGGATCTGTCCCGACCTTTCCATGCTCCGCTGGTGCCGTGGCTGCAGTACCTTGCCATCATCGTCCAGGTGGGCCTGGCGGTCACCCTTGTACAGCTCAGTCTCATTGCGTGGGAGGCGACAATCGTCTGGCTGCTGCTGGGGGTGTTGGTTTACCGGAAATACGGAGGGGCGGAAGAAGCGATCAAAACCGCCGACACCATCCTGCTGGAGGAGACCATTGCCACCCGTGAGTATTCGGTGATGGTGCCGGTAGCCAACGAATCCCATGTCCACCAGCTGGCCCGCCTTGGCGCTCTGCTGGCGAAAGCCAACGATGGCGAGCTCTTCGCACTTCATGTAGTGCGGGTGCCGCAGCAAGTGGGCCTCAGCGACGGCCGGACGTTTCTGCGCCAGGGCCGCCCTCTCCTGGAAGAGGTGATCAGCGTCGGACAGCACTACGACGTGCCGGTGCACACCATGCTGCGCCTCGGGCGGAACATTGCGGAATCCATCATCAGCGCAGCTCGGGAGCGCAACGCCGACCTGATTTTGCTGGGCTGGCCCGATCACATGAGCAGCCGGAATCACGCTTTTGGCAATATCGTGGATCTTATCGGCAAGACCCCGCCTTGCGACCTTGCCGTCGTGCGTTTCCATCATGACAGGCTACCGCGGCGCATTCTAATTCCCACGGCGGGGGGCACCAGCGCTCACCTGGCGTTGCGGCTGGCCGTGAGCGAGGCAGATGCCATCGAGCAGAGCGAGGGCACGTTCCCTGAGATAGTCATATTGAACCTGATGCCGGCCGGCACCGATGCGAAAGCGCTGGAAGAAAGGCGTTTGACTTTGATGAAAGAGCTAGACCTCGCCCACCTGCCCATCAAGTTAAAGATAAAACCGGTGGGGGACGTGGTTCAGGGTATCGTGAACGAGTCGGCGCACTTCGATCAGGTGATCGTGGGTGCTTCTGAGGAAGGGTTGCTGGAACAGTCTCTCTTCGGGTCCATTCCGCAAAAAGTAGCCAAGGAAGCCCCGACGACGGTGATCATGGTGAAACAGTACAATCCGGTCAAATTCAGCCTGCGCCGCTGGCTGTAATGGCGACTACCATTTCGAGCCAGGGTGGGCTGTACCCACCCTACGAGAGGCCGCAGGGGCTTGTAG
>WFQU01000120.1 GCA_015486845.1 Anaerolineae bacterium
GCCAAGTGGCTACGCAACACTAGCCCCCTTTCAGGGGGCTTCTTGGCGACGTAGCACGGGGATTTGACCCCCTGTGTGCTCGGGCGGAGAACGACGTCGATCAGAAGTTCAACTTCTTGAAGAAGTTGAACTTTTAAAAGGGGATTGTTTTTTATCTGCGTGCGCAGCCAGCGTTAATCTGCGTCCTATTTTATTTTCAAGGGAGCGTTATGTCTGATTGGAAACCGCCGGCCAAGCCGGCCGATTATGCAGAGAAAAGCATCGTTGGCGCTCTCGTCAACGGAAAATATCCGGCCGGCACGCGGTTGCCGGCCGAACGTGAATTAGCAGCTCAACTTGGCATCACCCGGCCTACTCTGCGTGAAGTGCTGCAACGTCTCGGTCGGGACGGCTGGATCACTATTCGCCAGGGCAAAGCTACCGTGGTTAACGATTTTTGGCGCGAAGGCGGCCTCAACATGCTTAGCACTTTAGCCCACTACGGAGAGGCTATGCCGGAAAACTTTGTCACGCAATTGCTGGAAGTACGTTTAACCTTAGCACCTGCTTACACTTACGCCGCCTTCAGCAACGACCCGGAGCCAGTGATCGCTCTTTTAGGTCAACAGATGCAATTAGAGGAAACGGCTGCTGCTTACACCACTTACGACTGGGCTTTGCACCGAACATTGAGCATTGCTTCCGGCAACCCGATCTACACGCTCATCCTCAACGGCTTCACCACCCTGTACGCCCAGATGGCCCGGCGCTATTTTTCCGCGCCGGAGAATCGCTTGGCCTCCCACAGATTTTACGTCACTTTGCTGGAAGCATTTCGCCGGCGTGACGCCGAGGCTGCCGCGGAAATATGCCGTTCAGCGATGGCCGAAAGTATTGTTCTCTGGCGGAAAACCAGTCCGTAATGCGCCCGTGCCATTGCATTCTTGATGCAGTGCCTACAGTTTTGTTGTGCGTCAAAGGAGGTTGTCTATGCGTCGTTGGAATGGTTGGGGAGACGACAGTTATCGCTACGAGTTATCGGCTACAGCGTTGCGCTTTCTGCAAGAAAAAGTCGGCCCGGCTAGGCCGCCCGACGATATTTCGCTGGCAGCGGCGCTAGCGGCCGTACCCGCATCGCGGCTCAAAACCACCTCGCTCATCGTTACCGATGCTGAAACCAGGTTGCGCCACGCCCGCGGCCAAAGCCTTCCCGACTGGATCGCTTTGCGCAGCGGCCAGATTGGTGGCTTCCCAGATGGCGTGGCTTTCCCCCAAAATGCCGACGACGTGCAAGCACTGGTGCGTTACGCCCAGATCACCGGCGCAGAACTTATCCCTTATGGCGGTGGCACCAGCGTCGTCGGGCATATCAATCCCCGTATCGATGATCGTCCCGTTCTCACCGTGGATATGGGGCGGATGAACCGGCTTCTGCGCTTGGATGAAACCAGTCGCTTGGCTACTTTTGGGGCCGGCGTCAACGGCCCTGTCTTAGAAGCTTACCTGCGAGCCCACAATTTTACCTTGGGTCACTTTCCGCAGTCTTTCGAGTATTCCACGTTGGGCGGCTGGATTGCTACCCGATCCAGCGGCCAACAGTCCTTGCGCTACGGCCGCATCGAACATCTGTTCGCCGGCGGTCAAATCATCTCGCCGGCTGGCACACTCCTGCTGCCGGCCAACTTCCCGGCCTCAGCCGCCGGTCCGGACCTGCGCGAGATGGTCTTGGGATCAGAAGGCCGCTTAGGGATCATTACCGAGGCAACGGTGCGCATTCGCCCATTGCCGGAAAAAGAGGCTTTCCTTGCTATCTTCTTCCCCGATTTCGAAAGCGGCTTCACAACGGCCAGAGAGATCGTCCAGTCGGGATTGTCTCTTTCTTTGCTGCGCCTGAGCACCCCGGTAGAGACCAGGACAACTTTAGCTATGGCCGGCCACGCATTTCTCATCAACATGTTAGAGAAATATCTGTCCATGCGGGGAACCGGGGAGAACAAATGCCTTCTCCTTCTGGGCAGCGCCGGCGATGATACAGCGGTCAAGCGCGCTCACAAAGAAGCAATAGCCATTGCTGGCCAACAAAAAGGAGTCTATGCCGGACAGCGATTTGGCAAACTGTGGCACAAAAACCGTTTCAAGACGCCGTATCTGCGTAATGCTCTGTGGGAAGCAGGTTATGCTATTGACACGCTGGAAACCGCCACCAGTTGGAGTGGCGTACAACCCTTGCTATCTGCTATCGAGGAAGCTTTAGCCGGCGCGCTGGGCGATAGTGAGGAACGTATCCATGTTTTCACGCACCTTTCTCACCTTTACCCTTACGGTTCCAGCATTTACGTCCAGTATATTTTCCGTATTACCGATACGCCTGCTGCGACATACCTTCGTTGGCAAAAACTTAAATCGGCTGCCAGCGAAGCCATTATCCACCACGGCGGTACCATTAGCCACCAACACGGGATCGGTCTCGATCACCGGCCTTATTTAGCCGCCGAAAAAGGCGCTTTGGGCATCGCAGCTCTGCAAGCGCTGGTGCAAACTTTCGATCCACAGGGCATCATGAACCCTGGCAAGCTCATCCCCTGAGAAGATGTGTGTCTTTCGGCAGCCGATAGGCCGGATAGGTTGCCGTTGTCAAGCGAAAGGTGAAACCGACCATGTTACAAAAGCAGTGGCGAGACCATGTTTGGGCGCATATCCAGCAGAAGTGGGATGTCCTCATCATCGGCGGCGGCATTACGGGTGCCGGCATTTTGCGTGAAGCCACCCGTTTGGGATTGCGGGCGCTTTTAGTGGAACAGCGTGATTTTGCCTGGGGGACATCCAGCCGCTCCTCCAAGCTGGTCCACGGCGGATTACGTTATCTGAAAGAAGGGAAAATCCGCTTGACCCAAGAATCCGTACACGAACGGCAGCGACTGTTGGCGGAAGGCCCCGGCTTGATCGATCCGTTAGGCTTCCTGCTGGTCACATACAAAGGGAAATCACCAGGGCGCTGGACATATAGGGCCGGGCTCACCATTTACGATCTGCTGGCATTGCAATGGAGTCACCGTTTCTACAGCGCTGAAGATTTTGCTATCATGGCACCTTACATTGCCAGCAAGAACCTGCAAGGCGGTTTTCGCTATGGCGACGCGCAAACCGACGACGCTCGTTTAGTGCTGCGGGTTATTTTCGAAGCAGTGGCAGATGGTGGCACAGCGTTGAATTACGCCCGCTGCGAAAAGCTCAGCAAAGAAAACGGTCAAGTGACCGGCGTCTATTTGCACGACATCGTCGGACAACGCAGCGCGGAAGTGCGGGCTCAAGTCGTTATCAATGCTACCGGCGCCTGGGCTGACGAACTACGGGGACAAATAGGTGCTCGGCCCCGTTTGCGGCCGCTGCGCGGCAGCCATTTACTCTTTCCATCCTGGCGATTCCCTGTAACCCAGGCTGTCAGTTTTCTTCATCCCATCGACCGGCGACCGGTTTTCATTTTCCCGTGGCAAGGCATCACATTGGTGGGCACTACCGACCTCGATCATGATGAGCCGTTGTCCCGAGAACCGCGTATTTCCCCGGCAGAAGTTGCTTACTTGCTGGCCGCGGTGGAAACGCAATTCCCGGCTTTGGCGATAACCCCCAAAGACATTCTCGCCACTTACGCCGGCGTCCGACCGGTCGTCGGCAGCGGCAAAGCAGATCCGTCCAAGGAGTCTCGTGATTACGTCATCTGGGATGAGAATGGCCTACTAACCGTTACCGGCGGCAAACTTACCACATTTCGCCTGATTGCCATCGACGCCCTCAAAGCTGTGCGCCACCGTTTGCCGAAAACGCCCAAACCAAGTCGCAACATGCCGGTGTTGAACAGCGTGAATATCCCCTTACCGGGCGCCGAATCGCTGGATACAACCCAATGCCATCGCTTATTGGGTCGTTACGGGGCAGCTGCTCCGGCGTTAGTCGCCAGCGCCCGCCCCGGCGAGTTGACGCCTATAGCCGATACCACAACACTTTGGGCCGAACTGCGTTGGGCGGCCCTGGCTGAAGGTGTTCAACACCTGGACGATCTGTTGTTGCGTCGCACCCGTTTAGGGTTGTTGGTTCCCCACGGCGGTGTCGCTATTCTGGATCGAGTCCGGCCGATTTGTGAGGAAACGCTGGGTTGGCATGATAAACGCTGGCAAAAAGAAGTAACGGACTATAACGCGTTGTGGCACTGTTGTTACAGCCTGCCGCCGCTGACAACCATCCCTGATTGGCAAGCCATGTTAGCCGCCGCGACATCTCTGCGACGCGATCATCGTCTCCTCGGTCACTCCCTAAAATCGATTTACGACAACGCTGTGCGCCAGCTCCTCAAAAAACGCCGTTAGCCGAAGCTGCCAGACGAAAGTAGCGGCCAAAACTTGAGTCTCCTGAAAAATGATGTTGAATCGCAGAGATCGCTGCTAATGCTGAGAAAAAGCGAAGATTGCAAAGGCAATATCCTGTTGCAAACCCATTATTTTCCTCCCCGCGCACTTTGTGTTCTCGGCGGTAAAGATTCTTCAGCAAAGCCAATGATCTTTCTCTTTTTTCTTTTTCCGACCTTTTCGTTTTGTTTTCCCCTGACCTGGACAAGCCAGAACCAAAAGCTCGACGCGGAGCCGCTGAGGCGCAGAGATTAAAAAATCAAGGCAAAGTCGGCAATATGTGTCAGCACCAAAGGCTATTAAAATAGGACTTACGCAGTTGAACGTCAAAGCCCACAAAATGTCATCGCGAGGCAGTCGAAGGATGCCGAAGCGAACCCCCGCACCGCTTTGGAGATTGCTTTGCCCCTCTACGTGGGCTCGCAACGACATTTGCCTGGCTGAACTGCGTAACTCCTACAAAGGTTTCTACTTTGCGTTCTTACCCCACTTTGCGGCTTGGCATTAATTGTTTTTTTTGTCTCTGCGTCAAATATTTGCTCAGTGGACAAGAATATCGTTAGTTGAGTGCTATCATGTTTTCTCTCTGCGCTCTCGACGGTGAACCTTTTTGCAATAGAATCATATTTGGCTCAACACATTGGAAATTGCTTTCTGATTACAGGCAGGCCTGATAAATACCGAAACCTTCACTTCATCTTATCACAATACTCAGAAACTGACGTCCTTTCGCAAGTGCGCCAAGAATTCGTTCCTGGTCTTCTCGTTGGTCTTGAAACTGCCCAGCATGGCGCTGGTCACCATCCGGGTATTCGGCTTCTTGATACCCCGCATTCCGGCGCATAGATGCACGCCCTCAACTACCACACCAACACCAACTGGGTTAATCGTATCCTGCAAAAACTCGGCTATCTGCTGCGTCATTCGCTCTTGTAGCTGGAACCGGCGGGCGAACATGTCCACCACCCGCGGGATTTTGCTCAAGCCAATGACTTTCCCGTTGGGAATATAGCCCACGTGTGCCTTGCCGAAAAACGGCAACATGTGATGCTCGCACATGCTGTAGTAATCGATGTCTTTCACCATCACCATCTCGTCGTAGCTCACGCTGAAAATGGCGTCGTTGACCATCACAGCCGGGTCTATTTTGTAGCCACCGGCAATCTCTTCGTACATTCGGGCGACCCGGGCCGGCGTGTCCAGCAATCCTTCGCGGTTGATGTCTTCTCCCACGGTTGCCAGGATTGCCCTGACCGCACACTCGATGTCGCCAATGCAATCGGTTCTATCACTCATTTCGTTAACCTTCCACTGCTCGATTATCTGAATGCCTTTACCGGGTATATCTTTCGCTATCTCAGCCAGAGGCTTTTTCGTCTCTGGATGAATGTAATCCGGTGCTATCTCTGCCAACGGCCAGGCCAGGTGCGGGTAGTGCAGTAAATCCGGATCGGGAATGTGCCTGCCGCCGAGTTCCAACACCCGCTTGCCGAAAAGCGCTATGTCCAGGTCGATGGCGCGGGGAGCGAACTTGTCTTCCGTCCTGACGCGCCCCATTTCTGCTTCGATCCGGAGCAACGCCTGCTTCAATGACTCCGGCGCTTGCTCCGTTGCGATGAGTGCGGCCGCGTTTAAGAAATCCGGCTGCCCCGCTTTCCCCACAGCCTTGGTCCCGTATATCGAGGAGATAGCCAGAACGCGGAACCGCTTCCGCAGCCGTGCGATGGCTTCCCGCAGGTTCCGTTCGGCCTCTACGTTGGAGCCGAGAGAGATAAAGACTCTCGTCATTGCTCTGTCTCCCGGTAGATCTCCACACCGACGGAACGGGCGAACCGGAGCGCGCCGGGCTTCTCCACCCGCACCTGCACCGCCCCTACCCGTCCGTCCCTCAGACAGATCGAGGCTATTGCCTCGGCCAGGCTCTCCACGAGGTAGAAGCTGGAACCTTCCACAAGGCGGATCACTTCTTTCGTGATGGTCCTGTAATTGACCGCATCCTCGATCCGGTCGGACGAGCCGGCAACCTCGGTGTCCGTGTACATGACGATGTTGATCAAAACATCCTGTTTATCCCGCCGCTCCGCATCCTTGATGCCGATGATGGTTCGCAGGAGCAAGTCCTTGATCTGAATCTGGTCCCTCATAGCCCTCCCGTTCATTATCACAGATGTTGCCCCCCGGTCACGAAGATGAGATCGCCGGTGACGAAATCGGACTCCAGCAGGAAGATCACCGTTCTGGCGATCTCTGCCGTCGAACCAACCCGCCTGACCGGAACCTTCGACGCCAGCCGCTCTAAGTAGCTACGATCTTTCTCCGGCGGGGGCAGAATTGCTCCTGGGGCGATGGCGTTGACCTGGATGTTCGGTGCCAGCGCCAGCGCAAGTTCCCTGGTCATGGCGATTAGTCCCGCTTTGGTCAGGTTGTAAGCTAAGTGAGTCGTGTCCGGCCTGACGCCGCGCCAGTCGGCGATGTTGACGATATGCCCGCGCCGGCCCTCGATCTGACGGGCGAAGTGCTGGGCAAGAAAGAACGGCGCCCGCAGGTTCAGTGCAAACTGGCGTTCCCAGCTTTCCGGCGTACTGCTGAAAATGTTCCCCTCCTCGAAAATGGCGGCGCTGTTGACCAGGACGTCGATCTGCCCAAAAGCCTCTACCGCCCTCTCCATGACCCGTGGAACCTCTTTCAGCACGGAGAGATCGCCCTGCACAGCTACCGCATCCCCGCCAGCGGATCGAATTTCCTGTACAGTGGCCTCGGCGGGGCCGGCAGACGAACGGTAATGCACGGCGACGCGCATGCCGCGCTCCGCTATCGCCAACGCCAGCGCTTTACCCAGGCGCACCGCACCGCCTGTGACAAGTGCCGCCTTTCCTTTCAATTCCATGGTTTTCTCCTTGGTAAGCGTCCAGAAACAATCTCCCTGTTTAGAAAATTTTCTCTGCAGCGCGGCGTTTCTGCGTCGAAAAATCGCCCGAGCAAAAACGCTAAACTACTCAGACTTCCAAATCGAGTGAGACAGCCGGAGCCTCGAAATTCGCCTTACGATGCGAACCGTCACAGAAAGGCTTGTTTCGAGAATGTCCGCACCGGCAGAGGGCCATCGTGTGACCTTGCACCGCTCTGGTCTCGCCCGACTCATCGATGAAGTTTTCGACCGGCGAAAGAAGGAAAGGTCCATCTTTCGCTCCCACAAGTTTTATTCTTGACATGCGATTATCTCCTTTTTGCAGTTTGCTCTAAAACCCCGACAATTTCGTTGATGTCTGGAGCCTGTCAAATTGCATTTCTTTGTATGTGTGTGATACGTCCTTCACCATCCACGACAAAAGTCGTGCGAGAAGCGATCCTTTTGTCCGCTAAGTAAGCGCCGTAAGCCCGGGCCGCCGTGCCTTTGGGATGGAAATCGGCCAACAACGGCTAACTGATCTCATTCTGCTGGGCGAAAGCTTTGTGGCACTAGACGCTATCCATGCTGATGCCAAAGACCTGCGCTTTGAGGCTATTGAGCCGCGCCATCTCCCGGATGAAGCAAGCGTGCTCCTTGGTGTAACCCGGCGTGAAATCCAGTGGGTAGAACGTCAAAACAACGGGCTGCCCCCAAAAATCCGCCAACCGGTATTCCTTGTTGTCGTGCCCTCGAAGTACAAAAACGGGGGCCAGTTCCCCTGGCTTTAAGTATTACCGTCATGATACTCTCCATTCATATTAATGCCAGTGTAGTGGATTTTTCCGGCGTTAGATAAGTATACAATATAATATAAAAAATGTACAATCTTGGCGCTATGCTGTTTCTTGGTGGGGCTTGGCCACGAGACCGACCAATCGCATGTTGTCCTCTTGGTCGGAGGACATCTGATTTCGTTTAGCAAGTGATGCTGCAACCAACGGATCGGGAAACTGCCTACTCCAGCATGGTACCGATTCCGGCGTCGCCATTCTGGATTGAGTTCGGCCGATTTGTGAGGAAACGCTGGGTTGGTATGATAAACGCTGGCAAGAAGAAGTGACGGACTATAACGCGGGGAAATACTGCGCAGTCGGCTGCTTTTGCAGACTTTAGAATTGCTGACCGTGATTTGACAAGTTATTTCTTCGCATGTTATTCTGTGACCGGGTGGTCATGTGACTACTAAGTCACTTTATAGGATTTCGTGATGCCAAAGAACACATTTTTCAATCTGTCTGAGGACAAGCGTACTTTAATCTGTAACGTAGCAACCGAAGAATTTGCTGCATATTCGTTTGAGCAGGCTAGTGTTAATCGCATTGTGACTAAAGCCGGCATTGCTAAAGGCAGTTTTTACCAATACTTCGAAAACAAGAAAGACCTGTATCTCTACATCTTGCAACGGGCCAGCGAGGCAAAATTAACGTACCTCGCGCCGGTGATACGTAACCCTGAACAGCACGATTTTTTCACCTTGCTGCACGACTTGTACATAGCGGGAATCCAGTTCGCCACGAATTATCCGCTCTACACAGCGATAAGCAAGAATCTGCTGAGAAGTAGCGGCACGCCCATTTACAAGGAGGCAATGAGCGCAAATATGCCCGCCGCTTACGAATTATTTGCAAATCTATTGCAAGAAGCTATCCACCGAGGCGAAATCAGGGATAATCTCGACATCAAAATGTTCGCGCACCTGATAGCTTCCCTAAATACCCTGGTGTTGGAATATTACACCGAACACGTGGCCTCAGAATACGACGATGAATTGTTGGCCACCGCCGATCAATTCATCGATTTTCTCAAGTATGGCCTTGGCGCCAAACAAGACCCAGTGCAATCCTCTGGGACAGATATGCCGCTTGCGACCTGAGGGCAGCAGTATGAACCCCGGATCATTGCAGAGAAAGGCCAAGTAAAAGGAGTTTCGTTATGAATGTCATTGAAGTCGACCATCTTACCAAGTATTATGGGAAAGCCCGGGGGATCATTGATGTCTCATTTCAGGTGGAGGCGGGAGAGATATTTGGTTTCATCGGGCCCAACGGCGCCGGCAAATCAACGACCATCCGCCTACTACTATCTCTGATTTATCCCACCAGCGGCAGCGCCAAAATCTTTGGCAGGGATTGCATCAAGTACGGGCCTGCGCTGCGACAGGAAATCGGTTATTTGCCCTCGGAGGTTTTTTACTACGAGCACATGAAGGTCATTGACCTGCTCAAATATTCGGCCAGCTTTTACAAGAAAGATTGCACGCAGCGCCTGCACGAATTGGCCGAGATCATGGAGCTCAACCTAAACCGTCGCATAGAAGATCTCTCGTATGGCAATAAAAAGAAAGTCGGTATCGTGCAAGGACTTTTGCACAGCCCCAGGCTGCTTTTCCTGGATGAACCGACAGCCGGCCTCGATCCGTTGATACAGCGCAAATTCTTTAATCTCATCCGGGAGGAAAACCAACGCGGTGTAACAGTTTTCTTCTCATCGCATATTTTAGGCGAAGTGCAAAGGCTATGTAACCGGGTCGGGATCATCAAAGAGGGGCGAATCATCGAAATCTCCGACATCCGCACGCTGCAACAGAACAATTATAAAAAAGTCAGGATTGCCGCCAACGGTATTGATGTCGCTGACTTTAACATAGAAGGCGTGAGCAAGCTGGAGAGTAATCACGACGGCGTCCGTTTCTTCTTCAAAGGTGATATCAATACGATCGTCCGGAAAATTAGCCAAATCGACCTGGTGGATGTCTCCATTGAGGAACCCACTTTAGAAGAAATCTTCATGCACTACTACGAATAGGTGACAATTATGAGCGCGAACATGTACAAATTTGAATTTCGAGCACGACTTAAATCCGTGCTCACCTGGTCACTGGCAGTGATGGCCATTGCGCTTGTTTACCTTTCTATTTACCCGTCCTTTGCCGGGCAAGCCGCCTTGCTGAACGAAACAATGGCTAAATTTCCGCCAGAATTTCGGGCAGCTTTCGGCTTGAACGGAATGGACCTTTCCGCGGTACTGGGCTATTTCAGTTTTGTTTTCCTTTTCATCCAGATCTGTCTGGCAATTCAGGCCGGCAATTATGGGTTCGGCTTAGTTTCCGTCGAAGAAAGCGAGCTCACCGCCGATTTTCTGCTCAGCAAACCTGTCAGCCGCGTTCAGATTTTGACCAGCAAGGTGCTGGCCGCACTGACCAGCCTGACCATCACCAATATTGTGGTGTGGATCAGCAGCTTCGTTTTCATTAACCTGTTCCGGGATGGCCGGCAGTACGATGGACATATCCTGCTCCTGCTCTTGCTCAGCATCGTGATCTTTCAACTGTTCTTCTTGAGCGTGGGATTGGTCGTCTCGTTGCTGGTCAAGCGCGTGCGTAGCGTGACCCCCTATTCCCTGGGACTCGGTTTTGGAATGTACATATTAAATGCGTTCAGCGGCATGTTGGGCGATGCCAAGCTGGAACTTATCACGCCTTTCAAACATTTCGATCCTAACTACATCATTCAGCACGGTGCGTATGATCTGCCGCTGGTGCTGTTTGACATAGCGGTTATCCTGATTTCGCTGGCAGTTAGCTATTGGCTGTATGTTCGCCGCGACATCCCCGCGGTAGTATAAGGAGATAACCGATGAACATTTTTTTGCGCGAACTGAAAGCCAACTTCAAATCGTTACTGGTTTGGGGGGGCATAATCATCTTGTTGATTGTCATTGCCATGGCAAAATACTCGGCCTACGCCGATAATCCGCAATTACTGGCCGTTTTAGATTCCATGCCGCCGGCACTTCTGGATGCCTTCAATCTCAAAGCGTTCAACCTCACCACCCTGTCCGGCTTCTTCGGCGTGATGTTCACTTATTTTGCGTTAATGGGCGGGATTGCTGCAGCAATGTGGGGTAGTGACATCATATCCAAAGAAGAGCGCGACAAGACCGTCGAGTTCGCGCTCACATTGCCCGTTACGCGCAACCAAGTCATCACATCGAAAGCGCTGGCTGCGTTAGTCAACAGCATCGCCTTCGTACTCATTACTTGGGTCGCCTCACTGGCTGCGGCGTCGTATTACCATCCCAACATTGCTTTCTATAATTTTCTGGCCTTGGAAATGCAGGCTATGTTTGTGATTGAATTGATCTTCCTGGCTATAGGCTTATTGCTGGGTTGTGCCATGAAACAGTATAAGCGCGCCGGTTCCACTGCCGTCTCCATCATTTTGGCAACTTATTTCCTATCTATCATTTCCGGGATGAACAAGAAACTGGATCTCCTCAAGTATTTTACGCCATTCAAGTATTTTGATGCCGGCAAATTATTTCGCACCGGGCACATGGATTTGACCTATCTATTACTTTCAGCCATCATTATCGTGGTAGCCATGGCCGGCGCGTATCTGACATATAACCGGAGAGACTTGTACATTTAAGTGATAGCATTGACTACCAAGAAACACACTTGTTTCTTCCTGAACGAATGATTGTGTATTCGAGAATTATGGGATAGCTCCTCTGAAAATGGAGCGCCACGGTACCGGAGTGGAGGCTTTAGCCGGTGTTGACGCTGCCAAGCCGCCTAAAGGCTCGAATCCAGTCGTAGATTTTCATTCGCTGTGGTGTGCCGCAGGTTCAAGATAACTTCTCTGAGAATAAGTTGACGCAGCAGCGCAAAGGCGCACAGCGTTTAAAAAATCAGGCCTTCTTTAAAAAGTTCAACTTCTGCGAGAAGTTGAACTTCTATTCGACGGCGTTCTCCGCCCGAGCGCATGGAGCTCAAAGCTCCGTGCTACGCAGATAATAAGCCCCTTAGAAAGGGGCTGGTGTTGAGCAGCCTCTGGGCAGAGGACGCCACCTTGACGTACCCTGTCGCCACACCGGAATCGAGGCTTTAGCTGGTGGTGAACCCCCCAACCCGCCTAAAGGCTTGATGCTATTCGCATCATTTTTAGCCGCTGTTCTGTGCCTGTCTGCGTGCTCGCACAGGCAGGCCACAGGCCCATGCCGGCCTCCAATAAAGAAAGCTAAATAACCGGCATAGGTTGGTAAACAGCAGAGGGCTCATGCTGGACGACTAAAAAGTTGCTGCTGTAGGCTATCCACCCGCTAAAGCGGCTATTTGGAGCCGCCGTGCGCTATCTCCCCGGTGTGGTTGCAATTGCGATGGTGGTAAGCGATAACATTGTTTGCTTGCCTAACGCACAATACGCCAAATAAGTGGTAAATAGATCATTCCCAATGTGAAAGAAACGCGCAAACGCGGCCTTTGCTCCGGCGTTACATATTCACTCGCGCGGAATTCATGGTGGGTCCAGGGCGCCGCATCCGGTTCCAGCAGCAAGCCGAAATTGGCCGCAGAATTGGCCTGCCAGGCCTGCACCGCTGCGGTCACGTCCCATTGCTGCCAGCCTGTGGCATTAGCCGCCACTTTTCTGCGATAGAGTTCTGTGGCGCTGTAGTCGCCCCCCGGCGTTGCCCAGTTGGTTCCCGGCCGGGCAGTCACCCAAGTCACTCCCTGACTGCGACCGTCGGCGAACAGGTCCCGGCCATTCCCCTCGATCCAGGCCTGCGTGACCTGATGGGCGACGACATCCTGAGCAGTGTCGTCGAAGCCACCGTCATAGCTGTAAAGTTCCAGCCAGGCCGACGTGATATGGGCTTGCGTAGGCAGCCGGCCGACCAGATCGAACCGGACGAGGAAACGAAATTCGTCGGCAGCGCCGTTTTCCCCCGCCTGCAAATAGTCCAGTCCGCCTAGATTGGCGAAACTGTTGCCGCTCCACGTGGTGATAATGGCGTCGGTGGTGCCGGTGTAAGTGGTCGTCGGACTGACGCCGTTCTGCAAGAGCAGTGTCCGAACACCATGAATCGCCTCCATCGTGGGGGTGGCAGTGGGAGCAACAGTGGTCGGGGTGGCGGTTAGGCGCGGCGTCCCCGCGACGGTCGGCGTGAAAGTGGGGGAAGATGCGGGCGTAGCCGTTTTGCCGGTTGCGGTGGGCGTGGTCGTTGCCGTGTCGCTTTTCCAGCGGTGATAGAAAATGTTGAGCAGCGTCACGAACTCGGCGCTGGCTTTTTGCCCCCCGGCCGGGGTGGGATGGCTATCCGAGGCGTCGCTGCCGTAGGCCGCAAAATTATCGTTCACCGTTTGGATGTGCTGGACGGCACCGTTCCACCAGCGGTGATGGTTACCACTCTCCTGGTCTAAGTCGTTGGTATGGCGATCCCCGCCGTTGCTGGTGAGCACGTTGTAAAAGTCGAACACGGCCACGTTGTGGTAAGGGTAGTTTTTCAGCCAATCGTTCACCAGCCAGTTGTCGAAAGCCCGGGCGTTGGCCGCATGGGTGGCGTCGGTCTCGCTTTCCACTAAGGGCGGCGCGGTGATAGCCACGAACAGTTTGTCCTGGCGGGTGGCGAAATAAGCCAGGATGTCGTTGTAAATGCCTTTGGCGTTGCCCACGGTCATGTACTCCGACCAGGCGTCCTGCCCGCGCAGAGGGTTATCGCCGCTGGGGGGCGGATCATTTGGGCTGCCGCCTAAGTGGGAGTTCGGGAAACAGGACTTGAACATGACGATCTGGTTCTGGCCGCCGGGATCGGTGGCCAGGCGGGAGTAAGATGAATGTTGGCTGCTTTCGGCGTAAAGCGCAGCGGTATATGTATCGCGGTCGGGGCCGGCGAACCAGTTCCACCAGTGGCCGATGTCGGTGGTGTCGCCGATACCATCGGGCCCCCAGCCGTAGTTGGTGTCGCTGACGAAATAGTTGTTGTCTCGCAATGTCAGGCCCAAACGCCCCTGGTCGTCATCCAGCCAGTTCTGGCCGGTGGAGTGATGGATGAAGATCAGTTTGACGGGCACGGCCGGCGGGTTGGGGTTATCGGCCTGGGGCAGAAGGGGGTGTAGCGCCGCGGCCCGACTCCCGGACGCGGCCAGGGCGATTAGCAACAAGCTTAGGATGACTGCGCTATACACAGTTTTATGTTTCATGGGCCTTCTCCTTAATTAGAAGTTCAACTTCTGCGAGAAGTTGAACTTCTGCGAGAAGTTGAACTTCTGCGAGAAAAATTGCCGGACGATGGCGGGGTCGTCCCAGGCCTGCACCACTTTCTGGAATGCTTGGGCCTCGCGCTTTGCCTCTTCGTTGGCCAGAAGACGGTTGATGGCCGCGGCCAGACGTGTCGGCGTCAGTCGCTTCTTGCGGATGCGGATGGCAAAGCCTTTGCGCACCAGACAATCCACGTTGATCTCCTGCTCCGGCTGCATGGCCACACCCACGATGGGCGTCCCGGCCAGGCAGGCGGTCATCACCGTGCCGATGCCGCCGTGGATGACCGAGACGTCGGCCAGAGGATTGACTTTGTGCGCCGGCAACCAGTCGGTGACCAGCACATTATCGGGGATCCGCACGCCGGGCACTTTGTCCAGGTGCGCCTGCACCGGGGCGATGACGCGATAAGGCTGGCCGGCGAAGCCCTCGATGATGCGGGCGATTACCCCTGGCTGGCCCGAACTGCCCATGGCGAAATAGACAATGGGCCGGTCGTGGGGCAGGGATAGCACCTCTCCTGGGATGGGGGCGTCTAAGCGGCCGATGAGGGGGCCGATGTAGTGATAGGTCGGTGGCAGGGCCAGGGGACAAAAGCCTTCCGGCTCGGCCAGCAGGTTGTAGTCGCCTTCCCACAGCCGCTCCATATCCTTGAAGGGGGCCAGGCCATATTCCCGCGCCACGCGGTCATAGGGGCGGGTCATCATGTTGAACAGGGCCATGCCCTTCAGGGTCAGCCAGGTCAGAAAACGCTCCGGCAGCCGGCGCAGCAGCGGCAGGTCCAGCATATCGGGATAGGTGGCCAGGCCGGCTTTGTACAGCGTTCTCATCAGCCAGGTGGATTGGGTGACCCAGACCAGAGGCACGCCCGCCACCCGGCAAGAAACGTCATTACTGAAGTTGAAGCCGGTGACTACGGCTGCCGGTTTTATTTCCCGGAACAGGGCGATCTCGTTCCGCACCTGCTCCTGGATTTCTGCCAGTGAAAAGTAATAGCCCAGGGTCTGGGCCTGGTCCACGCGGTAAAGATAATCGATCTTTTCCGGGGTGAGACGGGGTTCCAGGCGGCGGATGGGGTAACCCGCTTCCTCAATCAGGTACTCGAACTGGCCGCCATAGCTGACGAACAGGATGTCGAATAAGCCGTGCGCGGCGCGGGCGAGTTCCAGGGCGCGGGTGGTTTCGGCCAGATTGTACAGGGCCGGCGAAAAGACGAGTACCTTCATGAGTCCTTACTTTCTACATCCCCCATCTGCCAGCCGCTTTCTTCCCACGCTTTACGCATGGTGGGATTGCGGCGCAGATACTCATCCCGGAACGCTTTGGGCGTGCGGTTCAGTGGGCAGGAGAAATTGACGCATTGGGTGCAGGTGTATTTGCTCAACGTCCAGAAAAAGAGCACCAGGCCCCAAAAAGCGACGAAGGCCAGAGCGAATTGCCGACCCAGCAGCAAGAAGGGGAAGGGAAAGACGCTCAGGATGGCGAGACCGATCCAGAGTTGAACTTTCTCGGTCCGACTCATGGGTTCGGGGTGGTATCTCCAGAGTTTGAGGGAGCCGTAGTTGGCGATGCAGTGCAAGGTGGACCCTTCTTCGGCGTAGTAGGGGCAATGACTGCAGAGGATGCGGCTCTCCCACACATTGAAGAAAAACATGTCGAAAGCGAACCAGCCCAGCATCCACCAGCCATAGCCGCCGCGGATCGCGCCGATGATGGCCGGGGTGGCGAAGCCGATGAACAGAGCCATGAAATGCAGCAGGTCGCCGGTGCGGAAGCGGCATTTGAGCCGGTCACGCAGTGGGCAGCCCTCGCATTCGGTCTCCGGTCGCCAGGTACAGATGTCGTAAGGATTGTTGTCTTGTTGCTCGGCAATAGTCATGTCCTTCCCCCTTGAAAATAGAATGTTGATTAGCACTGATGCACGCTGATCTGTTTCATTCACACTGCTGTGCCGACCTGCGTCGGCACTTGGCAACGCACAGTTTGTACGTTGCCCCACCGGGGTAGCCTGTAGCCGCGCTCACCCCGATTTTCATCCGTTGTTCTGTGCCTGTCTGCGTGCGCCCGCACAGGCAGGCCGCAGGCCCACGCCGACTCCTTGCGGGTAACAATGTTCTTATTCTTTCTCTCCCGCGAGTGGGAGAGACGGAATGGTAGTGAGTGAGAACTAATGGTACCGCAGAATTTCCGGCAGGTACAATCTGCGCTCCATCGTGGTTCCACACCAATAGCCCAAACATACCTTGTAATGGTTGCTGGAAGTCGAGCCTATATCGGTCTGTCCCACGGTGAACTGGCCGGCGTAGTGTGCGGAATGCGTCCCTCCGCCGCTGCCCGTAAGCGATGTAGACCAGTTCATCTGATAGTGGGCCGACGACATTGCCAAAGCAGTCCCGGCAAACACCAGCAAGACGACCAGTGCCAACAAAATTGGCATCCGTTTCATGGTTGCCTCCTCAGTCATGTTCCAGCGTAACACGCACCCCGCCGATCTGCACGTAGTGGGAATCGTCGGAGAAAGACAGGTATAGATGGAGCCCCAGGATCCCCTGACTAGAGGAGAGGGACTGGTTGACGGCAAAAGCGTAACTCGATGCGGCATTGTGGGTATGATGCGTACTGCTGGCAACAAGAGTTACCTGGCTATCAGCATCTGTTTGCTTGTACAGATATGTGCCGTAGATGTAACCCTTAGCACCATCCTGACATTTGTAGTAAATAGTAACGTATTTGACCTTCACCGGCTGACCGTAGAGCACCGCCGGCAGTGTGATGGGGATGTAAATAACCTTGTTACCGCTGGCGCTACCCCTCCATATCTTCACAGAGCCGTTAGTCTGGACATCCCAACGGGTAGAATCACTATTAATGTTCCTGACAAACGCGTTGCCGGGCACAAAAATATAGGACCTGGCCGTACTCTGGATAACACCGGTGCCTGCCGCTTTGAACGCCACACCGGTGTCGCTATTAGCATACACCCCGGTGCCTCCGTTGAGCGCATCACCATATATAGCCCGCCCAGAGGAGGAGTCCGTTCCCCCTTTGATCCCATACGCCGAACCGCTGGTGGCTGTGTTCCACACTTGCAGGACGGCATAGGGTGAGGCGGTGACAGATCCGGCGATGTGAGCTCCCGGCCGCAGGCTGCGGGCATAAGGTACGGCGTAAATCGGCTGCCTCGGCGTCATCTCCGGATCTGAATCGACTTTGATCCCCAAGTAAAGCTGATCTCCACTGATGTCGCTGGCAGTGCAGAAGTCGATTTTCGCTGTGAACAACCCGCTCGAGACATGAACCGCGTCCGTGTCCGTGCACACAGCCGTACCGCCTGTGCTGCTCTTGTAAAGGGAGAACTTGATGCTGTAGTTCCCGTTCAGTGGATACCCATGGTTATCGGTGAGCTTCCCTTGGATCGGAATCCCGTCGTCCAGTAACCCCTGCTCCAGTTCGATGCTGGTCTCGTTCACCGGTTCTGCGCCGGGACCCTGTGCTTGCCCTATGGATACTGCCACGGATAGCAGCAGTACCACCACCAACAGAATTGCCAAAAACTTCCTGGTTTTCATCAGATTTACCTCCTGTATTTTCAAATATGCTGATTGAAAGGTTCTTCGAGAAACGTAAAACGAAAACCGTAAACACATTACTTGCTCTTTGCAGAGTCATCACCTCCTTTTCCCGGTCTATCAGAGGCCCAAAAGAGCTATTGTATCTTCCACACATGTACCAAAGGCCGGTCTTCGTCGGCCAACGGTTCCAAAATGTAGAGCAGGCCATGGGCCCGGTCGAATGCGGCCGCGGCCACGTGGTATTTCTGTTGCGTCGATGTGATGTGATAGAGCACCGGGTCGAGATTCATCACGGCGTAGGGCTGGGGTTGCCAGGCAGGGATTGTTTGCGCCGCCACCGCCGCCAGATCTGCCGGGTCGTAGAACAGAATCTCGGCCTGGAAGCTGCTGCTCCACCAGCCGCGGTCACAGTCGTCGGGCCAGGGGGGCGTATCCGTGCCGTCGGCGCAGCCGTACCAGTTAGCGCCGGTGCCTTTGGTGCCCACGAAGATCACCGCGGTCTTGTTCCCGGCTGTCAGCCAGGCCCCGCCGGTCCATTCGTCTGAGTGTTGATAATCGTCCACGGCATGGGGATGGGGCTGAGTCACGTCCTGGTAGAGCAATAGGGGCGTGGCGGGCAAGGTCGTGCCCGCGGTGGGAGGGTTACCCGCGGCCCAGGGCGCGACGGCAAAAAGCGCCGGGCCTTCCGCGGCCTGACCGCCATCCCGGAAACGCCCTGTGGCCAGGCTGCGTCCGTTGGTGTGGGCATCGGCCCAGGTCTGGGGGATGGCGAAGAGGTAGTCGCCGGTGACGTATTTGGACTGTCCGCCTACCCGCCAGAGGCCTTTTGATTGGGGATGCGCCAGATCCAGCTCGGCCCAGCCATGGGAGGGGTCGGCGTCTTCCGGCTGGCCGGGCGCGTGGTCCTGCCAGGCAAAGTAGAGCTTGCCCGTGGTCTGGCTGCCGTGGGCCGGCAGGTGGGCCAGGCCCACGCGCGGCATTTCCATGGTGCCGAACAGGCCCCCGCGGATGTCGGCAAAGGGCTGCAACGTGGTGGCCGTGTGCAGATGGGCCACGTTTTTGCCCGGCGAGATGACCGGCACAGGGATGTTGATCTCGGAGACGTACTGGTTCCAGTCGTGGCCGGTGCCGAAAAGGGAACCGGGAAAACCGTCGCTCGGGCCGGTGGGATCGCCCTGGGGATAGTAAGTGAGGGCGGAGCTCCAGTTAGCCCATTCCCAGCCCATGCCTTCGGGGTCGGCTGGCAGCCGGAAGGCGCCTAAGTAGTGCAAATTATCAGGTTGGATAAGGCCAGCGGGAGGAGGTGTGGTCGGTGTGGGCGTGGGGGTGACGGTAGGCCAGGGCTGATGCCAATAGTCGAGGATGAGGGGCAGGTAGACGTCGCCGCCGATGTGGTTGAGCAAAGATAGGCGCTCTACCGCGTCAACGCGCCCGTTACCGTTGGCATCTTGCAAGCAGGCATTGGGAGAGGCAACGGCCGCAGGCGTAGGATTGTCGGCCATGGGAAAGGAGGATTTGTTCTGGCTCGCGGCCAGAATCCGGGGCATGCGTAGCCCGGCCAGCGAGAGACAGACGATCATGGCACCCACGATAACCATGGAAATAGGTGGCGGATGCTCGCGAAGAAAGATAGACATAGCCTTCGGGTGCCGGAGTGTGGTCGTGCCCTCCGGCGAATCTCTGTCAGCAGTCACCAGGGTTCTCCTTTGTTATTGCTACTTATCTTCCTGCCAAGGCTGGTCGATAACCAATCCGAATCACGCTTTCCGAATAATCAGGGCGTATCTGTGTCATCAGCATCCTTCCCCCCGCCAGCCGCTCCGGATCACGCCGGTGACGGCGGGAAGGGCAAAACCGAGGAACATGCCCATGAAGTGCAGCAAGTCACCGCGGCGAAAGCGGCATTTGAGCCGTTCGCGCAGAGGGCAGCCTTCGCATTGCTCCTTCGGCCGCCAGGTGCAGATGTCGTAAAGGTTGTTGGGCTAGTCTTCGGTAATGGTCATGGTTTCTCTTCTGGCAGCCACGGTCGAACGATAAAGAGGCAAGGTTAGAGGCAAGTCTCGGCCCCATGCTGGTTGCGAGCTTGGCGCTCTTGACACCTGCTCGGCTGTATGATCGCCTCAATGACGGGTGCGGCGTCAACGTAGGCACCGCACCACAGTCGTCTGTTAGCGAAAAAGGACGGGCAGGAAAAGCTTCCACCGTCGAGCATTGACCGAGACATTGAACGGTGTTCCGTAGTCCCCATCACTTACTTTAATCAGGTAATAACCTTTAGGTACATTTGGCAGCTGCAAGTGCAGGACTTTGCTGCTGACATTAGTCGCCTGAGCATGCGATGCTTCGGTAGCCTCACCCAGCAAATGTCCATTGGTATCCAGAAGTTGCACACGCAAGTGATTGAGCGCAGGCAATCTCACTTCGACGTTCATGGGGCCACTTGCCTTCCAATCAAGACCAAGATAATCCGGGGCCGAGAAGGCGGGCGGATCGCAACTTTGGGGATCGCAAGGCATAATCCAGGGGAAGTGGGAATCCATTCCCATGTCGGGATGATTTGGCATCCAGTGGAACGCACCACCCGCGGCGACATCTGCTTGAATAATGTCCCAGATGCGTGCCCAGGTAGCGCAGTTCACGTATCGGGGCGAATCGTACCTCAGTTCCAGCTCATACCCACTCGGGTCAACCAAATCTTCATCTCCGGCCAGCCGCAGGTGAAGACTGTCAAACGCCCAAGGGTACCCGGCATCGAAGAAGAGCTCCGTCGGCAAGAACCGGTGAGCACCACCTAGATATTCTGCAGTGTGGTCTGTCCCTTCCTGATCGTAAAGGTTAGTGAAGTGGGCAACGTTATCCTCATCTGGTCGCTTGATGTTGACGGTCAGCCCACCTCCCGGCACTCCTGGAGAAGATACCCCCGGACACACTTGGAGGTGAGGGGCCGCAGCACCGCTGGGGAGCGGAACGGCGAAGAAGTCATAATCGGTGGGAGCATGGAAATTCAGGAAACTTACTCTCTGAATCCATGTATTCTCATCCCTTTGGAGCCAGTGATCCAGGGAAGCGGCATCGGCAAACGTGTCATTGCGTTCAAGATGATCACCGCGAAGCCGATGTCTACTCACATTGCCGTTGATCTGGTAGCAAGTATCGTTCTCATCGCCTTCATACCATACCTGAAGATAATATGTGCCTGGCCAGACATAGCGTTGTCCCGTAAGGAGCTCTCTTTCACCGGCGTAAAGTTCCCAGTCAGGCGTCCCTAACAGAGGGGCGTACTGGATATTTTCCTCCACCTGGTAGTAAGTTCCCACCCTGTCATCAGGCAGGTCAAGACGATACCAATCCGTGGGATCGTCGAATGGATGCACGATGCCCTCAGTGAGAGGGCCGATATCACCTGCCCCGGATGCGAGAAGATACGAGGACGCCCGGTCGTCATTACTGCCGAGATCTGCTTCATCCCAGCCCACCAATGGACACATTTGCGTCACGCTAATATACTTTTGCCGAAGTATCGCATTGCCGTCAATGGCCGTAAGCAGGGCGCGATAGACATCAATATAATGATGGACCCGTGGATCTGTGCGACTGCTGTGTGCGGTGTCGCGAAGAATTTCTCGTACCCTGGCAGGTCCTAAATCGGGTTCTGCAGCTTTCAGTAAGGCGACAACGCCGCTCACGTAGGCAGTTGACCCAGAAGTGCCTCCCATTCTGGCAGTTACGTCTCCACTGACGGGCAAGCCTCCTGGCGCCCAAATGTCCACATTAGTTCCCCAATCCTCCTGATTGTTTTTTTCGCTATCCATCTCGCCCACACAAATGGTCTGATCGACCACGCATGGCACCATCTGGATATCGTCCACATCGTAGGGCCCGTAATCGCCCAAGCTGTTGATATGAATGGCATTGCCAGCGGCAGCCACCACAACCGTATGGCGCGAGCGAGCATAAGCCACGGCATCCTCCAGGTTTGCCTGGGGATTGAAGGGAGAGAAGCAGAATACATTGAGGGCGACTGAGAAGACGCTCAATCCCATGGTGACAGAGGGGATCGGGATCAGGCCCCCCAGCAAGGGCAGAGCGGCGAAGACGCTGGCGCAAATGCCGAGGCGAACACCCGGATTACAGTAATTGATGCCTTCCAGACGGCAGGGAAAGCCGGCGCTGATGTTGATAACATCGGCGCCATGGTCGACGGCGTTGCGGATGGCGTCATCCATTTCAAAGACCCAGGCTGAGTAGCCGGCCCGGTAGAACAGTGGGCGCGCCACCTGGCCGCCTGTACCGGCGATGTTCTGTCCGTTGTTGACGATGGCTCCGGCTACGCCCCACATCTCGTCACCATGCCAGGGGCAAGGCGCTGTGCCACTACAGGAGGCAGGATTGGTACCAAAAGGATCGGCATCGCTGTCTTCGTAATCCCAGGCATCTACCAAAGCAGGTACATCAGGGCCGTTGCGGAATCCTCCATCGATGAGGGCCAGATTGGTTGTGTTGTTGTCTAGTTCCATAAGAGCGCTCAATACCCAGGCGTGATCGAGCTGGATAAGCGGGTCATTAGCCCACCAATGGCTGAATGGCTGTAAGTCAGGATCCTCGTTTCCTTCAGGGGGGCCAAAGAAGGTGAACAAAGGATTGAATGTCACCCGCACGCCGTCCAGGTTTTCTTCCAGGATCAGGTTGTAGAGACGGGCAGCATTCTCCGAAGAAAAGATCAAGTGACCTTCGATGCCCAGCCAGTCAGCCAGTACCTGGAAATCATCCAGATCTTGCGTGGAGGGGTCGATCCTGACGATGTCTTCCCCCTGCTTTTGATGGCTCTGCACGATTGTGCCGGCGCGACGGGTGAGAAAGGCGCTCTGTTCTTGAATGTTTCGAGGCTGGAAGATGACCATATCCTCCCCAAAGCGTAGAGGCGGATATCCATTGGCGGCGACTGCCGCAACCGGACGCTGCTTTTCTCCAGCGCCGCGACCAGGAAGGTTGGCCGGGCCAAACATGATATTGGGATCGATACTGTAGGTGAATTTGCCGCTGGGGACGCCGCCGGAAACAAGCGCCAGATCTCCAGTTGTCCCCGATTCATTACCCGTCCACCAGTAGACGGTGTAGATGAGGTTGCCGCGTTCTACCTCCAGAGTGCCGTTTCCCGGTGTGGCTGCGTCTGTACTGAGTGCCACGCCTGTGCTGCTCTGATAGGTCTCATCTGTCACCTTAGAAAGGATCACCCTTTCCGCATCCCCTTTGTGAGGATCGGAAACCCATGCCTCGAGATAGGGGGGCAAGGGTGCAGGGATCGTGTTGGTGACATGGAGGGTGAGGAATATCTGTTCGGTGGTACGGTAGCGCACCTTGTCGAAGTAAATCTGACCCGGCAATTGGCTGATGATGGGCGTGGCCGTTGGCGTGTTGGTCGACGTTGGCGTCAATGTTGGTGTCCTGGTCGGCGTGCGCGTGGGCGTCCAAGTTGGTGTGTGCGTGGGCGTGTTGGTGGGCGGCAAATGATAGCTCACATACAGGTAGGGGTGGCCCCCTTTGGCATTCTTCGAGTCAAAATAGCGGTAGTAATAGTAGTTGGAACCGCCCGACTCCGGCCCCTGCAGCGCCAATCCGTAGTTAGGATACGTCCCGAAGTCTTTCCCTTTCCATAGGTCAACTAGGGAGGTGACTGTCCAGCTCCGCCAGCCCGGCTTGGTAGAGATCCAGCGGGTTTGGTAACTCGTCGAGCTGGGCCCCGGCCAGTACAGGGGACAGTTCCAGTTGGCCGTCACTTTGCGCAGGGTGATGCCCACCGAACTGGCGCCCCAGGCGTCGTAAAGGTAGGCGTAGAAAGCGGCCGAGTCGATGATGGCATTGGCCGGGATGGTGTTGAGATGGAAAGCCACGAAAGCGCGACGCAGCTGCGTGCCGAATTCGGTGGAGTTGTACCCCACTGCAATCTTGGTGTCGGTGCAGAAACTGGAGCTGGGGGCCGTAGAATCGACATAAGTGTCGATATAGGGTTCATGGTTGAAAGTGTCCTCAGGGCGCATGGCCGCGGGAATGATAGCCTCGTAATGGCCATCGCCCAGGGCATGGGTGCCGGGTGCCGGGGCGGCCAGCACCGGTGGCGATGTGCTGTTGGTCATTAGTGCAACGCCTGTGACGACAGTTACTAACAAAACTACGGTAGTTGCGGCGAAAATTAAACGTGATTTCATGACCGATCCTCCTTGGGCTCCTCTGCAGGTTCTATCCTGGCCAAAGGGTTAGATAGAAAGCGTGTCAACGCTTCCTCATTGTTGAACTGCCACTTGCGGCCACTTTGAATGTGTTCCACTTCGCCTTGCCAATCGCCGGCTGGTTCCGATTGTTCTGCGGTTTTTTCACGCCACATCCGGACCAGGAAAGAGATGTAGGTTGGAGAAGGTTTCATGGTACACGCTCGCTTGTCCACTGTTCTTGCAGCCGTTCTCGCCTGGCGCAAGGATGCATCCGTAATGGCTACAACTGTTCAATAAATAAGATACCATATGAGCATCCACAAACTCTCCACAAACTTTCCACATCCGGTCAAATGCACAGCCAGTGGGATAGGCAGCGAAGATGAGATGGGTCAAAAGGGAGGGCGGGGCGTAGGATAGGCTGGAAGAGGGGGCGCGGGGAAACTTTTTTCAGCTTAGGCGATGGTTGCAGATATCCTGTGCTAAGGAAGTATAGCGGGGCAGACCTTACGTTTTAGGGAGATATGCCTTCAGTGCGGATCGATGACCACATCTTTCCAAAACCACCATCTAAA
>WFQU01000121.1 GCA_015486845.1 Anaerolineae bacterium
CAGGCTGCGCACGCAGATAAAAAACCAGATCAAAAAAACTTGTTTCGTTACGGCGTCACGACCACAGTCCCTTTTAGAAGTTCAACTTCTCACAGAGGTTGAACTTCTAATCGACAGCGTTCTCCGCCCGAGCGCACGGGGGTCAAATCCCCGTGCTACGTTGCCAAGAAGCCCCCTGAAAGGGGGCTGGTGTTGAGCAGCCTCTTGGCAGCGGACGCTACCTTGATGTATCCTGCCGCCGTACCGGAATCGAGGCTTTAGCCGGTGGTAGACCCACCAACCCACCTAAAGGCTTGACGCCAGCCGTGGATTTCCATCCGCTGTGGTGCGCTGCAGACCCATGCCAACTCCTCCGAAATAGCTGTTTTTTTCTCTGCGTTCTCCGCGAGCTCTGTGGTAAGAAGACTTTTTTCAGGAAAGCCAGATATGTGTATTGTAATATTTGGAATTGTTGTCTTGTATCCTCGTTGTTGGCTGTTCCATTGCTTTTTTGCTACAATAGGCTTGGGCTTAATCTAAGGCGAAGGAGAATCATAGAAAGATGGATAGATCGATGTTGCAGCGCGCCGAAGCGTTGCAAGATGAGCTGACGGCGATCCGGCGCGATATTCACATGCATCCGGAGCTGAGTTTTCAGGAAAGAAGGACTGGGGCATTAATCGCGGAGATGTTGCGCACTTTGGGCGTTCAAGTACAAACCGGCATTGCCAAGACCGGCGTTATAGGCCGGCTGATTGGTGATGCGCAGGGGCCAGTGGTCGCTTTGCGGTCGGATATGGATGCTTTGCCCATTGTCGAGGCTAACGACGTGTCCTACAAATCGGTGGTCGACGGCGTTATGCACGCCTGTGGCCATGATGGGCATATTGCCATGTTGTTGGGCGCGGCAAAATTGTTGGCTGAAGAGGCTATAGCTGGCCGTTTGCCTGGCGAAGCGCGTTTTGTCTTTCAACCTTCCGAAGAATCCTCCGATGAAGAAGGGAAAAGTGGTGCCCGGCGCATGGTGGAAGAAGGTGCCATGGAGGGTGTAGCTGTCATTTTTGGTCACCATGTGAACAACAGCATGCCGGTGGGGCGCATTTCCCTGGCGGCCGGCAGCGTATCCGCTTCCAGCGATGCGTTTTATGCCACTATAACCGGTCGAGGCTGTCACGCCGCTTATCCTCACACTGGCTTGGACCCCGTTATGCTCACTGCCCAGGCGATCAATGCTATTCAGGGTTTTGTGGCCCGGCGCATTGACCCGCGGCAAAGCGGTGTCATCAGCGTGACCATGGTGCACGCCGGGACGGCGACGAATATCGTGCCGGATGCCGTCGAAATCGCGGGCACTATCAGGGCGCTCTCTCACGAAACCAGGCAAGCGCTTTTCTCCGGCTTGCGCCAATCACTCTCTATTGTTGAGACTTTGGGCGGGAAAGTTGACCTACGTATCCGCGATGGTTATCCGCCGAACATGAATGATCCTGTTGCCACCGAGTCTTTGCATCGGACTATTGCGTCTCTTTTGGGCGCTAACGCGTTTGAAAAGAGTGAGCCGGCCATGGGAGCTGAGGATTTTAGTTTTTATAGCCAGGTGGTGCCCTCTTCCTTTTATGGCTTAGGCGCCGCCAGCGATGGCGAGCCTTACGGCAATCCGCACACGCCGCGTTTCAATATTAACGAACGGTGCTTGCCCATTGGCTCGGCCATTTTGGCACAAGCGGCTTTGGATTGGTTGCAGGCGCATCACAGTGGATGAAAATTTTCTTGACAAGATTGGGGATCGTAGGCTTGAGAGGTCCTGCTACGGCAACAGGCATGGCGTTAGTTGATAACGACAGGGGCAAATCGTTATTCGCCCTTATTTAGTTTTCTTTCTTGGGGAAGGAAAAAGGAAAAAGGAAAGGGGAAAAGGGAAGCAAACCTTCTCGACCTATTCCGAATTACCCATCCTTCCCCTGCCAGCGTGACCGGCTCGCCTAAGCAGCTGTCTAAAAATAACTTCCCGTTTGTGTCACTGCGAGGCTGATAGGCCGAAGCAATCCCCAAGTTTGCAAGTCGGAGATTGCTTCGGGGCTGCGCCCGCTCGCAATGACAGTTGGGGAATTTATTCTTGGACGATTACTAAGCAGCGGCCAGTGACCTCTAATTTAATTCGTTTGACCAGCTTATCCGAGGGAACGCAATTCGGAAGAGTTGGAGGGAAACCGTAGGGGTTCCCAGGGCGGGAGCTTGAGGGCAGCGCCCTCGAAAAAGAAAAAGGCGGCAAGATTACCTTTTGGCCAGACCTCGCCTTAGGCAAAGTAGGTTATTTGAATTCTTTAGACGCTCTGCGTCAACTGATTTCGAGGGGTCTATTTTTGTATTGCTGGCATAATGTATCTGAGATCAGCGTTTATTAGCGTGCATCAGCACGTATCAGCGTTCTATTTTTAGTGGAGCGATACGCCTTTGACAGAACCTGTGCGGGAACAGCGAGAGAACATGATTCACACCTTGCCGGCCGCTGCTGGCGTGCCGGGCATCGCCTGGCATGATGGCCGTTGTGACTTGGTTTGGGCTGATGATCTGCGTTTGTCCGGTGGCATGTTTCGTCTACGTCTGCATGACAGTGGCAACGAATACGCGCTGGACAGCCAACATTTGACGTTATCCAGCAGCGAAGTGGTCCCGTTTGCCGGTGCATGGCCTTGGCCTGGATGTTCCGGCCACCGGTTGAATCGTTGTTATCGCTCAATGGCACCACCGTTGCGAGTTTGTTGGCAAGCTGACCGGTGTATCGGAATGAATTTCCTCCTCATTGCCATGACCGTGACGAATCTCAGCGATGGGCCGCTCTATTTGGATCAACTGGTTCCTTGGGCGGTGATTGCCCCGGCGGGTAGAATCGTCTTGCCAGGCTTGCGGGACCATTGGAACGCATTCCTGGATGGCTGGCAATCGTGGAGCTTTAGCGGCAGCGTCGCTGAATTTCAGCGCCAACCTCGGTCGCACTGGCCACGTTTTACGCAGTCTATCTTCGAGGATGCCGGGGCAGAATATCCGACCGAAAAAGGACATTTTCTCTCCCACGGCATTGCGTTGGTCAGTAGCCGGGTCAATCCTGCCGCGACATTGGTAGCTGGCTTTGCCCGTCAGTTTCGTCATTTCGGCGTCGTGGAAATGCAACGTCGTTCCGGTGCCCCGCCGGATTGCTGGCTGCGCGCTTTGGGTGATGGCGTGGCTTTAGCTCCGGGTGCTTCCTGGTCATGCGAACCAGCTTATCTGGAACTATTTCGTGGCGATCGGCGCGAGCCACTGGCGCAATTTGCCGAATTAGCCGGCCGTTTGGGCAACGCTCGTTCCCTCCACGCTCAGGTGCCAGTGGGGTGGGGGAGCTGGTACGAACGGGGACAGGCTGTTACTGAAGAAGATATTGTGCGCAATTTAGGGGCTGTTGTCCAATTGGCCACGGATGCGCCGTTGAATCTGGTGCAAATCGATGACGGCTACGAGCGACAGATCGGCGATTGGCAGACGAACGAGAAGTTCCCGCATGGTCTGGCCTGGTTGGCTGAGCAAATTCGGGCAGCGGGGAAAACACCCGGCTTGTGGTTAGCGCCGTTTATTGTACATCCATCGGCGGCATTGGTCCAGGCCCACCCGGAATGGATATTGCGTGATGAAAAAGGGAAGCCGGTCCAAGCTGGTTTTATTCGGGGGCGGTTCGCATATGCACTGGATGCTACCCATCCCGCCGTGCAATCGTGGGGCCGCACTTTAGTGCGACAATTAGTGCAGTGGGGCTATCGTTTTTTGAAGCTTGACTATCTTTACGCCGCGGCGCTGCCGGGGATGCACGCACAACCCGCCGGCACACGTGCCCAAATCGCCCATGAAGCATACCAAGAATTGCGCGAAGCGGCCGGGGATGATGTTTTCCTATTGGGCTGTGGCGTGCCTTTGGGGCCGGCGGTCGGTGTTTTCGACGCAGTGCGCATTGGTCCTGACGTCGCGCCACGTTGGTTGCCGAAGCAATATGGCCTCACGTTTCCCTTCCGCCGGGAACGCGAAATGCCATCGCTGCGCAATGCCATGCGCAATGTGCTCACCCGCTCTGTTTATCACCGACGGCTTTGGTTGAACGATCCGGATAATCTTGTTTTGCGCCAGCACGATTCCGTGTTGACCGACGAAGAGGTGCGCACCCAGTTGACCATTGCCGGGCTTTCCGGCGGGTTAGTGTTAGCCGGGGACGACTTGCCTCGCCTATCCAAGGCGAGGCAGGCCCTCTTAGCGACTTTGTTGCCGCCGCAACCGGAACGGGGCGTGCCGTTGGAATTGCTGGAGCACGAAATGCCAATGCTTTACGCGTTGCATCTGCGGAGACCATGGGGTGATGGGCACCGTTTAGCGCTGTTCAATTGGGATGACAAAAAACGAACGCACACATTGGAATTAGGGCCGTTAGGCCTGGATTGGCAGCGTTCCTATCATCTTTTTGAGTTTTGGAGTGGTCAATATCATTTGGTGACTAAAGGATATGTGATTTTGAATAATTTGCCGCCGCACAGTGCCCGGCTCTTTGCTATTCAGCCGCTGGCCGATATGCCGCAATTGCTGGCGACGACGTTTCACGTGAGCATGGGGGGAGAGGTGGATGGTTGGCAGCCGACGGCTAACGGCGTTGCTGTGCACCTCTCGTTGGGCCGCCGAGTTGAAGGTGCTTTGATCTTAGCTTGTCCGGAGAATTGTCATCCATCCGGCAGCCAGGCTGGCCGGACGTTGCTAGTGGAGCAGGTCGCAACAGGAATTTATGCTGTTTCCGGCACGATTGACGGTGACGGCGCATGGCGGTTGAGGTGGGCATGAAGAAGCTGGCTATGGTGATTGCTATCGGCATGGTATTTCTGTTGCTGGCTGGTTGCGGCCGACCGGCCAGCAACAGGACGGAACCCACGCTAGTGGCTAAACCGCCGACTGCCGCTCCAATGCCGCCTTTGCTGTCAGTGGATCCGGCCTTATCTGCACGGCTGTGGCAGGAAGCAGAAGCTGCTCGGCAAGAAGGGAACTGGTTAAGGGCTTTGCCACTTTATCGGCAGGCCATTGGTCACCAACGCGGCGAAGCGGCGGCTAATGCCGCTTTAGTTTTGGCTCGTACCCTTTGGCAGGCTGGGCTAACTACTCAGACATTAGCATACGCTCACTACGCGACTGACATTGCACCTGGCTGGCCAGAAGCATGGACGCAATTAGCCTATTGGTCCTTTCGCACCGATCAGAGGGGGGAAAGTTTGCGCGCAGCCCGGCAAGCTATCCATTTAGACCGCAAACAGCCTTGGTCTTGGTACATCTTGGGGCAGTGGTACGAGCGCGAAGGCAACACGGGACAGGCGCTTTTTGCCTACCAGCAGGTTTTCCTTGCCAACGGGAAAATTGCCGCGGTGGGGCTGCGCGCCGGCCATATCTACGTTGCGCACCACCAATACGAAGATGCTATCGCCGCATATCGATATGGTTTGACAGCAGCGCCTGATGATGTTAATCTTCTTTGGAACTTGGCCTTAGCTTATGAAGGAGCGGGTTGGTGGGCAGAAGCTAGAAGCGGTTATCAGCGTTATTTGCGACACGATCCGCAAGGTGTGCACGCTAAGGAAGCGAGTAGCCGCCTCGAGGCAATTTCTTGGCACCAATGACGACGCTTTTTGTCTGACAATGACGTTGAAGGAGGCAGCATGACAGAAACGACGGAGACATTCACTTACGATTATCCCGCGATTGAGGCTATTGTAACACGCCACGAGGCCAAAGGCCGGGCTGGTTTGCTTCCCTGTTTACAAGAAATCCAGGCGTTCACCGGCTGGCTGACACCGGATATTTGCCAATTGGTTGGGCGGCGGTTGGATGTTCCTTTAGCGGATATTTACGGTGTCATTGATTTCTATACACTCCTGTATAGAGAACCGGTCGGCAAGACGATTATTCGGGTTTGTGACGATATGGCTTGTTACCTCAACGGCAGTGAAGAAGTGCTATCCTCGTTCAAGAAATGGCTGGGCATTGGCCCCGGCGAAACAACCCCTGACGGCAAATACACATTGGAAGTTCACCCGTGTCTCGGTTACTGTGATTTAGCACCCATGGCTATGATGGGAGACGATGTTCATGGTCACTTGACGCCGGACAAAGTCGCTGACTTGTTGGAGGTGAAATGATGGTGCCGCGAACTAATATCCTCGGAAAACGGGTTGGTAAAATTGATCCGGGCAGTTTGCCAGCGTATGTTGCTAGTGGCGGTTTTTTGGCTTTGCGCAAAGCGCTGACACTGCAACCGGAAGAGATCGTGCACGAGATTATGGCGGCACATCTTATCGGGCGGGGCGGGGCGGCTTTCTCTGCCGGTTTCAAATGGGCCGCCGTGCGCCGGGAAACGGCACGTCCTAAATATGTAGTGTGCAACGCGGATGAGAGTGAGCCGGGTACGTTCAAAGACCGTTATTTGTTAGAAGGCGATCCGTTCCGCATTGTAGAGGCGATGGCCATCTCGGCTTATGCTGTTGGCGCCAACCGTGGTTTCCTTTACGTGCGTGGTGAGTATCCTTTGGCTTACAAAAGATTGGCCCATGCCGTGGCGGAAAGCCGGCGGGCTGGTTATTTGGGCTTGAATTTGTGGAACACAGAATTTTGTTTCGATATCGAAATCTATCGTGGAGCCGGGGCCTATGTCTGCGGCGAGGAGACGGCGCTTTTCGAGAGCATCGAAGGCCGACGCGGTCAGCCTCGCCTGAAACCGCCTTTCCCCACTACGAATGGCCTCTTTGGCCAGCCGACGCTGATTAACAACGTGGAAACGCTGGCTAACGTGCCGGATATCGTGCTCAACGGAGGTCAGTGGTATCGCACGCTGGGGCCTTTGACCAATCCCGGGCCGAAGCTTTACGCGGTGAGCGGCCATGTGCGCAAGCCGGGTGTTTACGAAGCCACCATGGACTTGACGCTGCAGGAACTTATTTACGAGCTCGCCGGCGGCATTCCCGGTGGACGTCGGGTGCAAGCCGTATTGGTGGGCGGTGCGGCCGGAACATTCTTGCGCCCGGACCAGTTGGATGTCGCTCTGGGCTTCGACACATTGCGCACCATTGGCGCGACGTTAGGTTCCGGGGCAGTCATGGTGTTGGACGATAGCGTGGATTTGTGGAATGTGTTGCGCCGGGTAACCCGCTTTTTCCAACACGAATCGTGCGGCAAATGCTTCCCCTGTCAATTGGGCACCCAGCGGCAAGCGGAGATTGTAACACGCTTAGCCGCCGGCAATGTGCATCCCGGCGATGGTGCAGCGCTCACCGACATCGGATTGACGATGCGAGATGCTTCCATTTGCGGTTTAGGACAGATGGCCAGCAGCGCCTTACTTTCCGCTTTTTCGCAATTTTCGCTTTTGCCCAGGGAGGATGAATTATGACAGAAGAAGTGCGCTGTACCATTGACGGACGGATGGTCTCCGTTCCGGCGGGTACGACCATTTTGGAGGCTGCCCGCCAAGTCGGTCGTGACATTCCCACGCTTTGTCACCACGAAGCCTTGACGGCTAGTGGCATGTGCCGCATTTGTAGTGTCGAGATCGAAGGTGCTCGCACGTTAGTGCCGGCCTGTGCTACTGTTGTGCGTGAGGATACGGTTATTCACACCCGCAGCGAGCGGGTGGACCGTAGCCGCAAGGTGATCTTGGAAATGTTGGCCTCTGCGTCTGACGTGAGCGAAGCACCGGATATCTTGGCTTATGCCGAGACTTACAATGCCGATTTGTCTCGCTTTGCTGATGGGGAAAAACGAACGTATGATATCGTTGATGATAATCCTTTTTACATCCGTGATTACAACAAGTGCATTCTTTGCGGGCGCTGCGTGCAGGCGTGCGGCACGGACATGCAATTTACTTTCGCATTGACTACGGCGGGCCGCGGTTTTCACTCGCATATTACTACTTTTTTCGACCAGCCGTTGCCGGAGAGTGTTTGTGTTTTCTGTGGTAACTGTGTCGGCGTTTGTCCAACTAATGCGTTGCAGCCAAAGCAGGAATGGCTATTGGAACAAGGCGCGAATTGGGACGAGATCCGTGCTCAGACGAAGAAACCGCGCCGGCACTAAAGCATGCCAGGTCGTCGCGACGACCTCAACTTGCGAAGTTAGCTTGTGCTGATTTGGAATCTAACCGGCGGCGGTTTTGCGGATGATGCCGCGAATTTATTTGCCAGGCACGGAATTGAGAGAGAAAGAGGGGGGAAATGTACGCTATTGATCTAATTCGTTACGCGACACCGGAAATGGATTTACAAGCTTACGTGGGGCGCCCTAAAACGTCGGGGGAATTCCCGGCTATCGTGTTATTGCACAGCCATGTTGGCTTCGATGATGCACTTTTCGCCATTATGCGTCGGTTTCTCCACGAAGGGTTTGTGGTGATGGCGCCAGACCTGTATCGGCACGGGTGCATATCCCCGGCCGATGAAGTGGAAGCGGACCGTTGGGCGTCGTCGCTGTCGGCGGGGCAAATTCATGCAGAAGTGCAACGCGCTGTAGCTTGGCTGCGCAATCAAGGCTACACCCGTTCGCACAGTCTTGGCGTCGTTGGTCTGGGACGGAATGCACGGAATGCGTTGTGGGCTGCTACAATTCAGCCTTTACCGCCGGCGGCAGTGATAGCCATCGGTGGGAACGCTGCGGCGCTGCCGGAACACCTCAGTGAAGTCAAGGCGCCGGTGGCCGGATTTTTTGCTCAGAATGTGGAGACAACGACATTGGCCGCTGCAATGCGTACCGCTGGCCAGGAATTCACTTTGCACACCCTATCGGTGGAACCGGTGTCGCTCCTTGACGAGCCTGGCCTGGCTGATCATTCCGAACTGGCCAGAGAAATGTGGTCGGATATCGTTCATTATCTACATGATAAACTTTCAGCCGGTTGGCATTGAAATAAGCAGCACTGACTTGCACCAGCCGCTGGAATGTCTACGAATTGGAGAAAAAGCATGATCAAAGTAGATCGCGTTGTGCGTACGACTTGTCCTTATTGCGGCGTCGGTTGCCAAATGGACTTGCACATTGTGGATAATCACATCGTCAAAGTGGCGGCGCCGTTTGGTCAGCCGCCCAATTACGGGCAGTTGTGCGTCAAAGGCCGTTTTGGCACTGATTACGTGAGCCATCCCAGCCGTTTGCGGACGCCGCTGATTCGCAAGGAATTAGGCGCACCGCGCCAACCGGCCACGCTGGATGGTTTTCGCTCTGCCAGTTGGGACGAAGCGTTGGACCTGGTGGCGCAACGTTTGGCTGCGGTGAAGCAAGCGTTCGGTAGCGATGCCATTGCCAGCAGTTGTTCCGCTAAAGCAACTAACGAGGATAATTATCTCTTCCAGAAATTCGTGCGGGCTGTGCTGGGTACCAATAATTGTGATCATTGCGCCAGGCTTTGCCACGCCGGTTCGGTGGCCGGTTTGCAACGTGCTTTGGGCAGCGCCGCCATGTCCAATTCGATAGCCGAGATGCCCCATTTGCACACTTTTCTCGTCACCGGTTCCAATACTGCCGAAGCGCACCCGGTAATCAGCCTTTTTATGAAGAAAGCGGTGGCTAACGGTGCTAAGCTTATCGTCGCCGACCCGCGTGGCACGGAGATGACTAAGTTTGCCACGATCTGGTTGCGGCACCGTCCTGGCAGCGATGTGGCTCTTTTCCAGGCGATGGCCAACGTCATTGTGACGGAAAAATTGTATGATCGGGCGTTTGTCGCGGCCCGCACCGAGGGCTTCCGGGCTTATTCCTTGGGCCTTGCACCATTTACGCCGGAATGGGCCGAGAAAATCACCGGCGTGCCGGCTTACGCTATCCGGCGGGCGGCTAGAATATATGCCCAGGCGCCTTCCGCCGCGATTTATTGGGGCATGGGCATCAGTCAAAGCACTCACGGCACGCAGAACACGCTTTCGTTGGCTAATTTGGCGTTGCTATGCGGCCATTTAGGAAAACCTGGCAGCGGCTTGAATCCGCTTCGAGGACAGAATAACGTGCAGGGTGCTTCTGATATGGGGGGGCTGCCCAATGTCTTCCCTGCTTACGCCCGGGTCGATGATCCGGTGGCCCGAGCCCGTTACGAGGCGGGGTGGGGCGGCGTGCAACTGGCTGCAGAGCCTGGACTAACCATCACGGAGATGGTGGACGGTGCTTGCAATGGTGCCATCCAGGCTTTTTACATCATGGGCGAAAATCCACTGATGAGCGATCCTCATTTGGCGCACGCGCGGCACTGTTTTGCTAATTTGCCGTTTTTAGTGCAGCAAGATATTTTCTTCAATGAAACTTCTGCTTACGCTGATGTGATTCTGCCGGCGGTGAGCTTTGCCGAAAAAGACGGCACGTTTACCAATAGCGACCGGCGCGTGCAGCGCATTCGTCAGGCGATTGATGCCCCCGGTCAGGCCCGCCCGGATTGGCAGATTATCGCTGACCTGGCGCGGCGCACCGAATCGGCATTAGGCAGAAGACAAAGCGCCGGTTGGGAATACGATCATCCGTCCGCCATCTGGCACGAAATGGCCGCACTGGAGTCAGCTTCTTTTGGCGGTATCGATTATGCCCGGTTGGAGCGAGAAGGTGGCGTTCATTGGCCGTGCCCCTCAGCCGATCATCCCGGCACGCCGTATCTGTTCACCGAGCGTTTCCCGCGTGGTAAAGGGAAATTTCACCTTTTGGCGTACGAAGAGGCGCCGGAGGAGCCAGACCCGGTCTATCCGTTTATCCTTTCTACCGGCCGCGTGCTTTATCATTGGCACGGCGGTACTATGACCCGGCGTTCCATGTTGGATCGCATTTATCCGGAGGCTACTGTGGAAGTGCATCCGGCCGATGCGGAAAAGTTGGCACTGCAAGAAGGTGATTATGCTTGGGTGCGCTCGCGTCGTGGCCGGATCAAAGTTAAAGTATTAGTTACCGGGCGCTCGCCGCAAGGAACTGTTTTCGTGCCGTTTCATTTCGCCGAAGCAGCCGCCAATGAACTGACGCTGGAGCAAGTAGATCCGGTCGCTAAAATTCCGGGTTACAAGATTTGCGCCGTGCAAGTGGAACGGGCGGCTTAGCGAATGGCCATCACAGCGGTGCGTGGTGTGGATATCTGGGTGAGTGATTTGTCCCGGGCGGTTGATTTCTACCGCACGCTGGTGGGCTTTTGCTTCCAGTGGGCAACGGCGACGGAAGCGTTGATGCGTGTTGGCGGGGCGGAGGTACGGCTGCGGGCCGGGGCGAAGCCTTGCCATAAGCCGGGACCGTGGGGCATCGCGCCCATGTTTGCCGTGGTGGATATCGAGGCGGCGCACAACGTGCTTACTGCCGCGGACGTCCCGGTGGTATTTCGGGAAACAGTGCCCGGTGCTAATTTCCTCACTTTCCTGGATCTGGATGGTAACGCGGTGCAGTTAGTGCAGTACACGGATCCGCGGGTGTGGCGTCGTGCTGGGCCTTGAATCATTGGCCGAAATCACCGTTTACGGGCGCGATATGAAAGCGGCGCTGCATTTTTATCGTGATCTGCTGGGCATGCCGGTGGGGCTGAACTATTTTGCCCATACGCATTTGGATGCCGGCAACATGTCGTTGGTTTTGCGGACGACTTGGCGACGCTGTGACCATGAGGGGCCTTATGGTTGCCGTTTGATATTGCAGTGCGATGACTTGGTCGGGCTTCGTCGCCGTCTGGCCGCGGCCGGAATAGTATGGCAAGATATGACGCCGGATGCAGTCCTTTGTCGTGACCCTGATGACAATGAAGTGCTGGTATGGGGTGCTGCTCCCGCGGTTGCTGATTTTCCCTCTGATGAATCCAGGAAGGATAGCTAATTGTGATTGAGCGTAAAATTTTACAAGAAGAAGCGCAGGCCATGGCCGGCCAACTGGTGGCGTGGCGACGTGATTTCCACCGTCACCCCGAACTGGGCTTTATGGAGGTACGAACTGGCGGCGTTATTGCCGATTATCTCGTTTCGTTAGGTTACACGGTGCAGCGGCATGTGGGCAAAACCGGCGTGGTGGGGCTTTGGGCCGGCGACCGGCCCGGCCCAACTGTGATGCTGCGTTTTGATATCGATGCGTTGCCTGTTCAGGAAGAAAACGAGACCGAGTACGCATCGCAGAATCCCGGCGTTATGCACGCTTGTGGCCATGATGCCCATACTGCTATTGGGCTTGGTGTGGCAACGCTGATTGCTCGGCACCGTCAGGAATTAGCGGGACAGGTCAAGTTGGTTTTTCAGCCCAACGAGGAAGGGCACGGTGGCAGCAATGGCGCTCCGGCGATGATTGCTGATGGCGTGCTGGAGAATCCGGCGCCAGAAGTCGCGTTCGGCCTGCATGTATGGAATTCATTAGAAGTGGGCTATGCTATCGTGCAGCCTGGTGCCATGATGGCTTCCACCGGCATTTTCACTATTCAGGTGCAGGGTCAGGGTGGTCATGGCGCCATCCCGCAACACACTGTTGATCCCATTGTTGTGGCCAGCCAAATTGTACTGGCGCTGCAAACGGTGATCAGCCGGAACGTGGCGCCTATGCAGCCGGCTGTGCTGACTGTTGGTCAAATCGAAGCTGGTTCTGCGTTCAATATCATTCCGCCCACCGCCAAAATGATGGGGACTGTGCGCACTTTCGATAGTGAAGTGCAGGCGCTGATTACTGGACGGATGGAAGGGATTGTTACGAAGGTGGCCGAGGCGTTCGGGGCTACCGCGAAGCTGGAATTCAGTGAGATCACGCCGCCGCTGGTCAATGCAGAAACGCCCACCGCGTTGGTGCGACAAATCGCCGAAGAGATATTGGGAAAGAACGCGATAGTGCCCAGCGAGCCCAGCATGGGCGGGGAAGATATGGCGTTTTATTTGCAGAAAGTCCCCGGTTGTTTCTTCTTCCTTGGCTCGCGCAACGAAGCAAAAGGGTTGGTGTATGGCCATCATCATCCCCGCTTTGATATCGATGAAGGCGCGTTGCCGCTTGGTGTGGCGATTTTGGCGACGGCGGCGTTACGCTACGGCGAAAGCATCCATTGACGGTGGTAAGGAAGAAGATGGTCGGCTTGGCTGATTCGGATCAAAAAACGGCGCCGCTGGTGCTGTTGGTTAGTCCCAAAGGAAAACGTTATCTGCTGCGTTTGCAGCCCGGCGCGCACTGGTCAACGAATTTAGGACGGATTGCCCATGATGATATGCTACGCAAGCCGGCTGGGGGCATTGTCCACACACATTTGGGTACACCGTTTCTCCTCCTGGAACCTACCTTGGCTGATTTAATTACGATGATTTCCCGGCGCACGCAAATTATTTTCCCCAAAGATGCTGCCCATATTCTGTTTCAACTCAGTGTGCAGCCTGGAAGCCGGGTCATCGAAGCCGGTAGCGGCAGCGGCGGCATGACTACCGCTTTAGCCTGGTTTGTGCGTCCCACTGGACAGGTGTTTAGTTATGAAGTCAACGAGCAGCACCAGGAACAAGCCCGCCAGAATATCGTCAAAGTGGGGTTAGAACCTTATGTCACGTTCCACCAACGGGATATTCAGGACGGGTTTTTGGAGACAGGGGTGGATGCGCTCTTTTTTGATGTGCGTTCTCCGTGGCGGTATTTGGGCGCGGCGAAAGAAGCACTACGCCCGGGGGGCCGGCTGGCGATTCTCTTGCCGACGACGAATCAGGTCGGCGCCGTTTTGCGCTGCCTGTACGAAATGAGTTTCGCTGATTTACGGGTCGAGGAGCTTCTTTTGCGCCGTTACAAGCCGGTCCCGGACCGGTTGCGCCCGGAGGATCAGATGATTGCCCATTCCGGATACATGGTTTTCGCTCGTAACATGATTGAGGACACCAGTGATTGGTTACCGGTGCAAGTCCGCCGCTATCTAAGCCGGCGACAATTGGCGACCCAGCAGGCCGCGCAGCGGGGTGAAGTTTACAGCGATGAGAACGACGACCCCATTTTGCAAGAGCCTTTGCCGGAGTCCGACGGGTAGCTTATTTTGGTGTCAGGCCGTGGTGTTTTTGCTCATGGATAACACAAAAAACACGGATTTGTTATTACTGCTTGGTCACAATTTGACCTGCCGGTTCAAAAAACTGGTTCATAGTGATTGCCTTCTAATGAGCACAAGACCATAAGCCGGCGGGACGAGACGAACAGTGTCGCGGCCAATATAGAATGCTGATACACGCTGATCCCCAATATATTACTCTGGCAAAACGAAAACTTCTGTTATCATACCCGGTTCAAACTATAATACTGGGCTTCCCGCAAAGGGCGAAAAAACGTACCGTAATAGGCCTCTTGTCCTTGCCAGGTGGGTACGTCACGCCAGCATAGTTGAGTTTTCCCCAGCGGACACAAAACCGATTAATACGCTTACTTGATATCACTGCACCTCGCTTCTAATTTTGTGTTTAGAGCCAGACGCGGCTATGCGGACCGGCGATAATCTTTCACAAATTCATGCTATTGGTACCCATTTACCATTGAGGGCAGCACGACAACCCATTATAATAAGGTCGAAATTGGAAAAGTGATTGCTTAGACCGGTAAAGGAGGCAGAAATGTTTAGCCCACAACAAAGCATTAAATATCACAGTAAGTCTATGGAGTCTGCTTTGATGATGATAGCCTCTTTGGTAGCGTTGTTGTTGGCTTTAGCCATGGCAGCGGGCAATCTCGCTAATTTACTCATTACTATTGCCACTTAGTGGTTAGTGGGAGGCACGATTTAAGTTAGTGGAATTTTGGTTGAATTATCTTATCAAATGATTCGGGAGGTAAGGGAAAATGTTGCAGGAATTAGTGAATTTGTACGTTCGTGAAGAAGGACAGGATTTGGCGGAGTATGCGTTGGTTATTGCCTTAGTTGCTATTGTTGCTGTGGCAGCTCTTACCACGTTAGGCGGCAATATCAGCAATACTCTGAGTAACATTGCCACCAGTATCTGAGGGTAGTCGGACTGTCGCATCAAATCAAATCGTTTCAATTGAAGGGTATGTCGGCACGAAAAAAACATTCATTCATCCAGGAGGTAAAGATCATGTTGCAGTTGTTGTGGAATTTGTACGTTCGTGAAGAAGGACAGGATTTGGCGGAGTATGCGTTGGTTATTGCCTTAGTTGCTATTGTTGCTGTGGCAGCTCTTACCACGTTAGGCGGCAATATCAGCAATACTTTGAGTAACATTGCCACTAGTATCTGAGAAAAGCCGGTTGCAGTCGACTGCTAAGCCTTTTCAAGCAGTAACTGTTTAATGACGTGGGAAGAGGGCGAGCGATTGATAGCTCGCCCTCTTCTGTAGAGGTTCGGTTGAAATTAATTCATCCGATAATAAGATATGGGGTAGTGTGAATAAGCCATGATCAATGAATCTGCACTAGCAACACGGCCTGAAGAGAACGATAACGAACGACTAAAATCGCGGGGCGAGTGGCTGTTTGATGCAGCAACATCGTTTTTATGGGCTGCTTTTGCAGCGTTATATTTAGCCAAGCTATTTCGAGCTGAAGGCAACAACTTAGACGTAGGATTGACTATTTACTATGTTTTGGCTGCTGCTTTTTTCTTGCTGCGTCGGGCACCTAAGCGCAGCGGCCAGGCGGAACAAACAGTAGTAGCCGTTGTGGCCGTTTTCTTGCCGTTATTCTTACTTCATCCGGCGCCATCTCGTGCTTTCTTCAGTACAATTGGCTTGATCGTGCAAGCGATAGCGTTGATTGGCATTATTATCAGCATGATTTCGTTAGGGCGTAGCCTTAGTATCGCTCCAGCGGATCGCGGGCTGGTCACACATGGTATGTATCATTGGCTGCGCCATCCGCTTTATGCAACGGAAATTCTTTTTTACACGGGATATTTGTTGACCTATGTATCATTCCGGAACCTCACAGGACTTATCATAGCACTTATTTTTGTTGTTGTACGCATACATTGGGAGGAACGCATTATTGATCATTATGATGCCTATGCCTATACCGTCAAGTGGAGGCTTATCCCCTACATTTGGTAAAAAGCGAGGGAAAGAGAATGAACAGTAAACGCCGAGGGTGGATATGGATTGGGACAGGGATTATCTTGGCTATATTGGCAGCGTTGATGACCGTCAAAGCGTTGAGCATGACTACTGCCATTCAATCAGGCCAAGCGCAAAGTCAACAATTAGCAGTCGTTGTGGCGAAGGTCAATATCCCTCGGTACACGGTTATTTCCCCCGGTATGGTGCAGACCAAACATATCCCGATTGATTTATTACCCAAAGGGGCCATCGTAAACGTCAATGATGTTTACGGAAAAATGCTTACCGAAGATGCTGTTGTGTCGGAGGTGCTTATCAATCAGCGCTTGGTGACACCGCAAAAGCAGATTAACACGGTGGGTGTTAATATTCCTAAAAATGATGTAATTGTTGCCCTTCCATCTTCTGACTTGCTTAGTAGCGTTGGCGCGCTGAGCCCCGGCGATCATGTGGACATTTTGTTCACGCTTAACACGGGGAGCAACTTGTCGGGAAGTGGGCAGGTGACGATCAACGCCATGCAGAACTTGGTGATCAGAGCGATCATTGCGCCCTCTTTGATTAACAACAAAGAGAAGAAAACTATGCAGGAGATAACGACCGCGAACGCAGCATTGCTATTTGCGGTTTCTCCTCAAGAAGCGCTAACTATCAAGTTCTTGAAAGATAGCGGCGCCATCATGGATTTTGCTCTGCGCGCACCGGATAGCAAAAACAAGACATTGACCGATAGTGTCGACATGCCTTACATTTTTGATGTTTATGGCATTCAATCCATATCGCCTGCACCAGCGATTCCTGGTTTGGCCACACCGGCGCTAAAACCAGGACAGTAGTGGCTGCTATTGTTCTGCTTTGGGTATAAAGGATAAATAGATGATCACACAACGCAGGTCAAGCGACCAGGCTATTCGGATCTTAATTCTCAGTAAAGAAAGCCAATTTATTGACCAGTTTTATCGCATCGCGGGTGAAGACCCGTCTCTATTTATTACCTGTCACACGGCTCGACTGAATGAAGTTGTATCTTTGGCTTATCAACGCCGAAGTGGCATTATCCTGGTGGATTTCCGTGTAACAGACCAGCTAACAGCGCTCGTTGGGAAATTACGGGAGGCCTTACCGGACAAGGTTATTATTGTTGCCATACCCATCACCGATGTGGAGAAAGCACGCCAAGCGTTGTTGGCCGGTGCTAATGGCTTCGTGAATATGCCATTAGAAGCAAATGAAACCGCTAAGATCATCAAACAGACCTACAGCGTAGAACAGAAACGGTTGCAGAAGATCGTGGGAGAAGCTAACCGTCAAGACGATCGAAGGGGACAGGTGATCGTTGTCTTTAGTGCTAAAGGTGGAGCAGGCACGACGACTTTGGCTGTAAATATGGCTGTTAGTTTGCAGGTTTACGAACGACAACATGTGTTATTGATGGAAGGTAGTTCGTTGCCCGGCGATCTACGGACTTTTTTGAATCTAAAACCGACCCAAACGCTCGCTGGACTAGTCCAGAAACACCAAACAGATAACCTGAGTGCTATTTTAGGCGCTGTGCAATTACACGCCAGCAAATTGCAAGTTCTCTTGAATACAGAAGACTTCGATGAAAGTGCTGTCTTTGTGCGAGAGCTATTGCAAATGATAGATACCGCGCGAGGCGAATTCGACGCTGTTGTTGTCGATGCGGGTAGTTTAGCGGACCCGCACAGCGGCTCGTTGTTAGAATATGCGGATGTCCTGTTATTAGTGACGGAGCCCACGCTTCCCTCTTTGCACCGTACCGCTCAGTTTCTCTTAGCGGCAAATCGGAATCATTTCAATGTAGGCAAGGTTCAACTGATACTCAATAAAGTGGGCGCACGGGGGAGTATCGATATAGATAGTATCACTAACACTTTGCAAATGGACTTCGCTGGTGTTATTGACTTTGACGATAGATTGGCTAATAATGCTACCAACAATGGTGTGCCTTTCGTGCTTGGCGAGAAAAATAGTAGGATAACGAGACAGGTACGTTATATCGCTCATTTGATTGCAGCTCAAAATCAATCGCCTCCTGCCCCACCTGCAAATGCTGAGGTTAACCGTCTCTTGGGGCGACTGAATCAATTGTTCTCTCGCAAAGAAACGATACCCATGACAGGAGTCGCATAGTCTGATGATCCAAATCGTTGGCATGGTTGTGGTGGGTTGGATAACGGGGATTATCCTCAATATGTTAGCTGATCGTTTGCCGGCTGGGCAAGTAGGCCGAAGTCTTTGCCAAACGTGCGAAACTATATTGCCTTGGGAAGCGCAATCTGTTTTAGTAGCTACAGTTGCCGGTAAACAGAATTGCCCCAGTTGTGGGCAGCGTATTGTAGACGGGCGCAAGATAGCTGTCGAAATTGTCACTCCTTTGCTTTTCCTACTGGCGACCGTCACGAGCAACAGTCTTGCAGCCTGTATTTTCCGGGCGGTTTTTCTATCTATTTTCTTGCTCGTTGCGATTATTGATCTCGAACATCATAAGGTGCTCAACAAAGTTTTGTTTGTGGCACTTTTGGTGGCCATCGTGGGCATTGGCAGCGGTGTTCTTCCCCCCTGGCGATCAGCTTTGTTAGGTTTTGTGATCAACGGAACCTTGATGACGATCATTGCTATCATCGGCAAAGGCGCATTGGGAAGCGGGGACGTGAAGCTGAGTTTTGTGTTGGGTGCCATTTTAGGCTATCCCGCCGCCCCCATTGCCTTGGCATACGGTATTATTTTGGGGGGGGTTGCCGTTTCCGTCTTGGTGTTGGCCAAGAAACTCTCCATGCGCGATTACACGCCTTATGCGCCATACTTAGTGATACCGGCAGCACTATTTTTATTACACTGAGAAAGAGAGAAGGAATTAAGCTATGTCATTCACGGTACTCATTACTGTCTTTTCGGTCTTCATGGCGGTACTCTCTTTCTTTGTGGGGGTCAAAAAACTCTTTGAACCCACGGAGCGAAGTGACCAGCGGCTCATGCGAGTCAGCACAGCGGGTTTAGGCAAGAAAAAAGAGAAAACCAATGCAAAACAAGAAACACTGGACAAGATTGCCGAGCGTCTAAAGCTTACTGCGCTGATAGAAAAGCAATTGGAGATGGCCTATATCAACAGTTATAGTGCCGGGGAGTGGTTAGGCATCCAAACAGCCATTGCTATTGCTGCCTTTCTTGTTGGGTATTTACTGCTCCATAATGTTCTCATGGGCGTCACGTTAGCGTTTCTCAGCTATTATCTACTTATTTTCTATTTGAAGCGTCGTCGCAGCCGGCGTCGGAAGCTGTTTCAAGATCAGTTGCCTGATGTACTGACGTTACTGGTGAGCTCTCTTCACGCTGGTTATGGTACCATTTATGCATTAAAGATGGTCACTTCGGAAATGCCTGCCCCCAGTTCGCAAGAATTTGAGCGTGTCATTCAAGAGATCACGTTGGGGTATAGCATTAAAGAGGCGTTAAGCCATTTGGTTGAGCGTATGGCCAGCGATGATTTAGATTTAGTGGTCACGGCTATAGAAATCCAAAGTGACGTGGGCGGCAATCTGGCCGAGATATTGGACACCATTACCACGACGATCCAGGAACGTATTCGTTTGAAGGGTGAGGTCAAGGTAATGACCGCTCAGCAGCGTATGAGCGGATTTGTTGTGGGGGGGTTGCCATTGATCTTAGGCGGTATATTGTTTTTCATCAATCCGGATTATATGAAAGGCCTTCTGGCGCCAGGACTGCCACGTATCCTATTGGTATCGACGACACTGATGGTTATTTTGGGTTTTGTTATTATTCAAAAGATATTGGTTATAGATGTCTAAAGAGGGGTTACCATGGAAATGACAACACTTCCACTTTCTGAATCGGTTATCTATTTTGTGGCGGGTACTGTCGGCTTGGCCGTGTTCTTTATCTGGTTGGGATTGCAGCAGCGCACGAAGAAGGATATTATGGCGCAACGCCTTAAGAAAGCTACCGGTGGGCCTGTAAACTGGCGAGCGCTGCAACTCAACCGGCCGATCCGAGAACGGGTGTTGCGTCCTATAGCCCGTTCCACTTTTGCCAAATTGGGAACGCTTACACCGGGTAGTAATGTCGATAAGGTGCGCAAGAAGCTCATTTTGGCTGGCAATCCTGGCTCACTGAATGCGTTAGACTTTTTGGGTATCAAGATGTTGGTCGGTATCGTTACAAGCATTGTCGTTTTTCCGCTCTTGCTGCGGCGTTTCCCTCAAATATCGGCCTTGTTGTTTGCCATTAGCGCCGGCATTCTCGGTCTTTATTTGCCGGAGTTTTGGCTAAGTCGACGCGTGAAAGAACGGCAAAATGCCATGCGCCATGCTTTGCCTGATGCTTTGGACATGCTCACCATCTGCGTTGATGCCGGCTTAGGCCTGGATGCGGCGATGATAAAAGTCACCCAGAAATGGGATAATCCTCTTTCCGATGAATTCAAGACTGTTTTAGGCGAGATGCGCATGGGTGTTCGCCGTAGTGAAGCATTACGTCATTTAGTATCACGTACAGCAGTAGAGGAGCTTTCCAGTTTTGTCGCCATTCTGGTCCAGGCCGAAAAGCTGGGCATTAGCGTGACGAAGGTTTTGCACACACAATCAGATCAATTGCGGGAACGGCGGCGACAGTGGGCGGAAGAACAGGCTCATAAAGCGCCAATTAAAATGATGATACCGTTGGTCGTCTTCATCTTTCCGGCTACCTTTGCCGTGATTTTGGGGCCGGCTATTCCCCGGTTTATGATGGCCTTTGGCGGACACTAAGAAAAGACCTATACCTCAACGACGTGTGATGATAGTACCTTGGCGTTGTGGGCATGATTCAGAAGTTTTTAGGGAAAAGGAGAAAATAGTCAATGGGAGCCAATGAGAACGACCTTTTTAATCCTATTGATAATGATTCAACGCCGGACAAGAAAAAAGAGGATGATGCGCGTTATCAGGAGGTCCTGAAGTATTTTCAGTTAGGCCAATGGGACGCTGCTCAGCCGGTGTTGGAAGCCTTGTTGCAAGAATATCCTAACGATACGCAGTTGCGAGAGTTGATGCAACAACTTCTCTTGAAAAAGGAAATCGCGAAAACTGAGAAGAAGCATTGGCTGCGACTGCCCCATATTCCGGGTAATCTCGTTCGCGGTGTCATTTTGGCCTTGCTTTTGGTAGGTTTTGCGCTTATCGGTTCCCAATTCTATAAGCAGAACATTGTCCCGCACCAACAAGAGGCGCACCAACAGGCGCTTGTTCTCGACGAGCTCAAACGCGCTGAAGAAGCGATGAATGCTGGCCAGTATAAGGAAGCATCACAATTTTACCAGGATGTATTGGCCAAGAGCCCTGATCAGCCGATGGCAAAAGCCGGGTTGAAAGCGGTGGACCAGTACTTAATCCTTGACGATCAATATCAAAAAGCGGTTGCCTGGGAGAAACAGGGGAAGATAGAAAAAGCGATCGCTGCCTATCAAGAGATTGTTGCTCAAGATAGTAATTACAAAGACGTTAACCAACGCTTGCAACAGCTATTAAGCACAATCAAAATTGAGCAAGCTTGGAATGCTGGCGAAAAAGCATATCAGCAGAAGCAGTGGACACGCGCCATTTCGTATTACGAAACGGTTAGTGGCATCGATGACACGTATCATCATGATTTATTGCAACAGCATCTTTACGAGTCATTTCTCAATCAGGGTAAAGAGATGCTGCAAAACCGCCCAGCTAATGTTAAAATACCCATAGAAGCTTATAACTACCTGCGCCGGGCGTTGCAGGTTAAGCCCCGTGATCCTGAGGCGACTTCCTGGCGTGATTTCGCCAGAAATTACAATCGTGGCTACACAGAGTTCCTGCACCAGCAATGGCAACGCGCTGCCGCGTATTGGGTGCCTATTTATCAAAAAGAGCCACAGTTCTTAGGGGGATTGCTGGCGGAACAGCTCTTTGCCTGTTATTACAATTTGGCTGAAGGTTCAGCTTTGGCCGGCGATCTTCAGCAGGCCTATCAGCTTTATCGCATCGCTAGCACTTTCCCCATTGCGGAAGCAGACAAAGCGAAGCAGAAAGCGGATGCCATCGGTTTGCAATTGACGCCAACGCCAACACCGACCGTCACGCCGACACCAACGCCAACACCTTTGCCGACACCTACGCTGGCTCCGTTAAATCGTTACAACGGTTGGATTGCATTTTATAGCGATCGTGCCGGTATGGGGGCCATTTACATGATGAAGCCGGATGGAAGCCATGTTATCATGAATAACAATCCGGATGTCTACAACAAGCTTAGGGACGCGGAAGCTTATTCGCCCGACCATAAGCGGCGCGTTTACGTAGAAGGTAGCGGCCGGAGCACGAATGTTTACATCTGGCGCACCGATGTGCCAGCCAACTGGGAACATCGCATCTTGCTGTGGAACAACGGGTCGATTAATTATGATCCGGTTTGGTCGCCGTTGGGGGATCTCATAGCCTTAGTCTCTGAAACGGCCGGCAGTGATGATATCTGGGTCCTGCACGCCGATGGCAGCGGCAAGCCAAAACAGTTGACACCTGGCACCTGGGAATGGGATAAACACCCGTCTTGGTCGCCCAACGGGAGACAGATCGTGTTTTGGTCGAATCGTGTCACGGGTCGCAAACAAATCTGGATCATGAATGCTGATGGCAGCCACTTACACAACATTAGCAATGATGCTTATAACGATTGGGATCCAATCTGGATCAAACGATAAGGCTAAGCTATTGGGGAAGATCATAGGTCCAGCGCACGGCAGCGGATAATAATGATTGTTGGTGCGCGTGTGGCTATCTCCCTTACGAGGAAAGCTATTTTAGATGTGGAGGCATAAATCAATTGTCACTTTTTCGTCACGATACCGATTTAGCAGCATCTGGCGTACGCAAACCATTACAGCCACAATCAGCTGAATTACACCGGCGAGAAATGGAGAATGATGAGGCTGTTTTGGAGATTGCGCCCATGCCCCCGGAATATCAAGCTATTCGTGAGAAGGTCCAAGAGCGGCTTATTAATGAAAGGATAGCCGTAGATACGACTGATTTGGAGGCCAGCCGGAAGGTTATTGAGCCGATTTTCAACATGATTCTTGTTCAACAGAAGATTGTCTTCAACCGCATTGAACGAGAACGACTGTTTAACATGGTTATGGCGGATATTCTCGGTTTTGGCCCAATTCAACCGCTGTTGGATGATCCTGATATTACCGAGATCATGGTCAACGGCCCTAAGCAAATTTACGTGGAGAAAAAAGGGAAATTACATCGTACGACTGCTCAGTTCACGGATGATGATCATGTTATGAAGATAATCGAGCGTATTGTGTCCCCTTTGGGCCGGCGCGTCGACGAGAGCTCGCCGTTGGTGGATGCTCGCTTGCCGGATGGTTCCCGTGTCAACGTCATTATCCCGCCCCTCTCTTTGGTTGGGCCGACCATTACTATTCGTAAATTCAGCAAAGAGCCGCTGACGGTGGACGACTTGATAAGTTTTGGTTCCTTTACGCCGGAGTTTGCCCATTTTGTCGAAACGTGTGTCAAAGGCAGACTGAATATCATTATTTCTGGTGGAACAGGTTCCGGTAAGACAACGTTGCTCAACGTGTTCTCCAGTTTTATTCCGACTAACGAGCGCATTATTACCATTGAAGACGCTGCTGAATTGCAGTTACGGCAAGCGCATATTGTGCGTTTAGAGGCTCGTCCGCCGAACATCGAAGGGAAGGGTGCCATCCGTATCCGTGATCTGGTTATCAATTCTTTGCGCATGCGTCCTGATCGCATTGTGGTGGGGGAGTGTCGTGGCCCGGAAGCGCTGGATATGTTGCAAGCGATGAACACCGGCCACGATGGTTCTTTGACTACGGCGCATTCCAACAGCCCGCGGGACACATTGAGCCGGTTGGAAACGATGATTTTGATGGCAGGCATGGATCTGCCGTTACGCGCTATTCGGCAACAGATCGCGTCGGCGCTTGACTTAGTCATTCACACTTCCCGACTCCGTGATGGCAGCCGCAAAGTCGTTGCCGTTACGGAGATTACCGGCATGGAAGAAGATACCATCCTCACGCAAGACATCTTTACTTTTCAGGAAGAGGGTGTGGAAAATGGCAGAATCATGGGATCGCTTCAGCCAACCGGCATCCGGCCTTTTATTTTGCGCAAGCTGGAACGCAACGGTGTTAAATTGCCACCATCCACCTTTGGGTTGGATGATGGTTATTGAGGGAACAGGCTACGGTGCCGGGATAAGGTAAGGGGTTTCTTCCATCATGCGGCTGTTGTAGACGCCGCGCCGGCGCGGCGGTAGCAACCGCGCTAATTGTACCATCACCTGATCCGTCACGACACGATACGCCGTAGTGCGGCGACCGGACACGCTTTCCCAATCAATCCGAAAAGGTTGACCGAAAATGATGCGCACCGACGTGCGTCGCAATCTTTTCCAGGTGGCAGGGAATTGTGGTGTGCCGGTAATGCCTACCGGCTGCACGAGGGCAGCGGTGCGCCGGGCCAGGAAGCCTAATCCCTCTTTGGGTACGATGAGACCTCCGGTTTTGGAACGCGTGCCTTCTGGCGAGAGGAGGAGAATATGTCCAGCTTGGAGCACCTTCTCGGCGTGGCGCAGTGCTGCGATGTCTCCTTCGCCGCGCCGCAAGAAAATTACGCCGTAATGGTACATTAAGGTGCCGATAATCGGCGCATACAGCGTTTCCATCTTAGAAATCGCCACGGCGTAACGGGGCATTACCGCGCTGAGGACAAAAGGGTCTAAATAGTGAACGTGATTATACGCTAATATCAGCGGCCCGGCGGATGGAATCTGCGTGCTGTTTTCTATGCATACGTTAAGCAATAGCTTACTTAACCCATAAAGGACCGGATGCAACACCTTGCGGCCTGTGCGCCGGCGGGTCAGTGGCCAGCGATTTGTGTTGTTCATAAGCGCTTTTCATTCTCCAAGGCAAGCAAGGTGCGATATTTTTCCTCAATTAAGTCGACAACGGCTTGAATGCCAACGCCGTCAGTTTTGATGACCCAAGCATCCGCTGCCGACTGCAACGGTGCAACTTCACGTGCGCTGTCAATGTGATCCCGGCGAACGATCGCTGCCAGCAGGTCCTCGTAGCAAATCTGTTGTCCCCGTTCTACCTGTTCGCGATAACGTCGTCGCGCCCGCTCCTCCGCGGAAGCTTGCAAGAAGACCTTTAACTTCGCGTCCGGCATGACTACCGTGCCGATATCCCGGCCCACCATCACCACTTTGCCCCGCAGGCCGATCTGGCGTTGCTCGGCCGTCATAATTTGGCGCACCGCAGCGTATGCGGAAACAACGGAGACCTCCGCGTCCACTTCAGCCGAACGGATCGCCCAAGTCACATCGTCGCCATCGAGCAACACGGTGTATTGTCGTCCATCTGCGGCGGTGGGGGCCAGTACGTCGATCTGTATCGCCGCGGCCAATCGAGCCACAGCCTTTTCATTATCGCCAGGGATACCGTGGCGCAAAGCGGCTAACGTGACCGCTCGATACATAACGCCGGTGTCGAAATAGATGTAACCTAATCGCAAAGCTAAGGCTGCGCCCACGGTGCTCTTGCCGGAGGCCACCGGGCCGTCAATGGCGATGCTTTCTATTTTGGTCATGCCGCTTTGGCGTTCCTTTTCTATTTGATTGATGTTTCTCTGGATCGGTACGTTGTGGGTTGAGATGACTGCGGTTGGTAGGTAAGGCGGATTTCTGCAAGATGTGCTTAATTCTGGCCAGTTCTTCTGTGTTGGCATAGCGCCATTTACCTGATCGCAAATTGCCTAAATGAAACGGTCCGATGCTTAAACGCACCAATTGCAGCACTGGGTGGTGGATGGCCTGGAACATACGCCGCACTAATCGTTTGCGCCCTTCGAAAACCGTGACAGAAACCCACACTGTGCTGCCAGCCTGGACTGTATTGGGCTCGATACCGGCTTTTTCTAATTGACGGGGCGGCCGCGGTCCTAAAAAACGCACTTCTGCGGCCGGCGACATGTTGCCGTCCAACAAGCGCATGCCGTGTTCCAGCCGGCGAAGATCCCGGGCATCTGGCCAGCCGGCAACCTGCACCACGTAGCGCTTGGCTATGTGATAGCGCGGGTGCGTCAGGCGCAACGCCAAATCGCCGTCGTCGGTCATGAGCATCAGCCCTTCGCTTTCTAAGTCCAGGCGCCCCACCGGGTAAAGCCGTGCCGGTTGGTCGATCAACTGGCGCAGTGTATTGCTGTGATGCGGATCGGAAAGGGAGGAGAGCACACCTTTGGGTTTGTGCAAGAAAAGATAACGGTACGGCTGGGCAATTTCCAGTGGCCGGCCGCTGACGCGAATATCGTCTTTCTCCGGATTGACTTTGACGCCCAACTGCGTCACAATCTCGCCGTTCACGCTCACTTTTCCATCTTTAATAATTTGTTCGCAGCGCCGGCGGGAGGCAACGCCGCGGTGCGCCATCACTTTTTGTAGTCGTTCTAATTGTGTCATAATACTTTGTTGTTACTTTCTCGAGAAAATCTATCTGTGTGGTCCACCAGTGGACCTGATGAACTGTCTGTATAGTATAATTACACCCATAAAAAAAGCATCTTGGTAGATGCTCTACGATGTATGAAAACTGTACGCTCTGTTTCCTTTTCCTTAGTTCAGGAGAATCATTCGCCCTGCGAGATGGAAGTTCCTTACTTGTCAGCGCCGATCCGAACAAGAAATATCCGTTGGTCGTAAACAGTTTGGGTCCTGTTTTCATTTCTATAAGGCGAAATTTGTACTGATAGCCGGTATTGGTGTTTTCGGAGTAACACGCTTAACCGGGGAAACCGTTCTACTAAAACTTGTCCCGGCGCGATATGATCGATATAGGCTTGCCGCTGCAGGACGACTGTATGCGGGGCGTTGGCCCGCGAAAGTTCTGCGGTAACCAAAATGTCGCGTGTCTCTGTTGGGCTGTAATTCTCCACGGCCACTAACATCGTCACGCCTTGCCTGGCTATGGCTTCGGTGTAACGCAGTGGCGGATCGAAATCCACGCCTACAATGGATACCGGATTACGGCTGGCCCGGGCGCTGTTCTCCGTTTTTGGGCTGCTGGTGGCATCCTGCACGCTCACAGAAATGTTGTTGCAGCTGCCGAGGACAATCGTTAACAGTAGTAACGAAATGACTACCGTTACTTTTTCCCACTTGTGCTTTCTATTCACTTTTTTGACCCTCTCCCCATAAATCAAAACCATCAGGAAGCGAGGGACACTGATCCTGAACAATCATAAATGATATGATATCCGAATTCTGCCTTTTGTCAATCCTTTTGCTTGTTGTTTCTTGTGCCGTGGCCAATCGCTGACTCTTCTGAAAATAAACTTCTCTGGAGGGTAGCCGAAGGCATTGCCTTCGGCTACCCTTTCCTCCGAAAAATAGAACGCTGATCAACGCAGGTTGCTTCGCCCGGCGATTAGAAATCGCTGCCACAACTGCGAAATCTGCCTGCGCAGGTGGCAAGCTAATCGCCGTAGGGCGATTTTGCTATTTTAGGAGTTCAACTTCCTCAAGAAGTTGAACTCCTAATCAAAAATAATCTTGCCGCCTTTTTCTTTTTCGAGGGCGCTGCCCTCGAGCTCCCGGCAGGGGAACCCCTACGGTTCCCCTCCAACCCTTCCGAAAAG
>WFQU01000122.1 GCA_015486845.1 Anaerolineae bacterium
GGAGAACGCTATCGATTAGAAGTTCAACTTCTCGCAGAAGTTGAACTTCTAAAAGGGACTGTGGTCGTGACGCCGTAACGAAACAAGTTTTTTTTGATCTGGTTTTTTATCTGCGTGCGCAGCCTGCGTTAATCAGCGTCCTATTTTTATTTTCAGGGGAGCTATCATGAGCCGGCGGCAAGCACTTAGTACTCCTTTGGCACCACCGGCAACGATAATAATAATTATCTGACGGTCAAGCAATCTGAATCTGGTTCAAAGCACGCATCAACCGAGATTTCCGGCGAGCGGCATTATTTTTATGCAGGATACCTTTTTCTGCGGCGCGATCTAATTCACGTATAGCCACTTGTACCGCTTCGGTCGCCGCGTCAACATCATTCCCAGCAATAAGCGTTCTCGCTCGCTTCAAAGAAGAGCGTACCCTTCCTGTTACAACCCTATTGCGCAACCGCCGTTTAGCGGAAGTACGTACACGTTTCAATGCAGACTTATGATTCGCCAAATTTCATTCCCCCCTATACTTGTAGAAATTACCATCCGAATAACTCAATAAAGGATACAAACATTCATTATACAGGATCAAATATTTTTGTCGAATTTAGGACGATCTGTTGGCCGTTTTGCCACGACAGCAGCCGCTACAAAAGGGCCCGGAGGCGCCGGTAACCGGTAAATTGTGCCCCACGTGGACGAAGAGCTACCCGAAGCACAAAAAGAACGCAGCGGACAGCCACGGCAAGGCGCACTACTGCCGGGGGTCGTTACCATCGAGCAACTATGCTGCCAAGACTCTTTCTGCAGCCGTCCCTGCCCAACCAGCGTTTCCAGCATTTGCAAGAGCAGTCCACGGCCTACGCCAAACGCTTGTTCCAGTTCTTCCAAATTAGCCGAACCACCTTGGTCTTGCAGCCAGTTCAATATTTGTCGTAGACTTAACAACCATCACCCCTTCCGGCAAAAAACATCAATGCAAACACAGCTTTACCATGTTGCGTCCTCAAAGCCACAATATGGCCACATGATACGTGATAAAAGCCATGATCCAAGCTACCGTCATCTGATACCCAGTGGAAAATAGCATCCAACGGAAGCCAAATTCCTGCCGAATCGCGGCCAAAGTCGCCACGCACGGCACGTAGAGCAATACGAAGACCAGAAAGGCCAAAGCCGCGGCAGGTGTAAAAGCATCTTGTAGCGCTTTTTGCAACGGTGTGTCCGTTACGACATCACCATCTGGCCTTGTCAGGTGCACGCCGGGCACCAATTCGATGAATCGTTTCCCCGCCTCTATGGTAGCGCGACCAAATCCAAAAACGATGGTATCCAGGTCATCCCGCCAGTTCTGTTTCAACAGCTCGGCGTATTGATCGCGGCCGCCTTCGCCAGCATAAACCTGGCTCATGGTGCTCACGACAACTTCTTTGGCGATAAAACCAGAAGTCAAGGCACCAGCAGCCTGCCAATCTCCAAAGCCCAGCGGCTTAAGCACAACAGCGATGTCGGCGCTGGTCTCACCGAACCAACTATTCCGCGTATTTTGCACACCCAAAGGTAAGTTCAGCAAGAACCAAAGAATCACGGAAATGAGCGCAATGACCGTACCCGCTCGCCGTATGAATTCGCCCAAATGTTCCCAGGTATGTAGCCATAAGCTCTGGGCCGTTGGCATGCGATAAGGCGGTAATTCTAACAAGAAAGCACTTTTTTCGACATTACCAAACAGAAACCGGTTGAACAAATAACTCGTAATAACCGCCATGACCACACCCAACGCATAGAGCCCCCAGATGACGGTACCCGCTCGGGCAGCGAAAAAGGCCAAGGCGAAGATTACATACACCGGCAACCGAGCGGAACAGGACATAAAAGGAATTAACAACGCCGTTAAGAGGCGATCCTGTCTGTTTTCCAACGTCCTCGTCGCGTAGATGGCGGGAACGTTACAGCCAAAGCCAAGAATCATGGGAATAAAAGACTTCCCATGTAGTCCCAAAAAAGACATAAATTTATCCATGACAAAGGCCGCTCGTGCCATGTAGCCACTATCTTCCAACAGGGCCAAGAAGAAGTAAAGAACTGCTAAGCCAGGCACAAAAGAGAGAACACCACCCACGCCGGCTAAAACGCCATCAATCATCAGCGAGATAATCCACGCCGGGGACCGCAGAGCGTTGAGCAAGAGCAGGGTCCAGCGGGTAAATGGGCCGGCAAAAAGAGCATTCATCCAATCTAAGTAAGGCGCAGAAACATTGACGACCAAACCAAACAAAATGTACAAAGCCAAGAAAAAAATAGGCAGTCCTAAGAGGCGGTGCGCCACCACGCGATCCAATTGATCGGAAAAAGTCAGCCGGTTGTGCGACCGACGATGCCATACCTGCAACGCTATGCCATGCACACAACCATAGCGCTGATCCGCTAAAACGATATCCGGATCATCGTGAAAGATACTGCGTACCCGTTCTCGACTTTTCTGAACTTGCGCCATCAAGACATCGTCCGCGCCTAATTTCCTCGCCACCGTCTGGACGATATCCGTTTCCTCCTCGAGTAATTTAATAGCCAACCAACGAGGATTTTGTCCGGGCAAGCCCGGAATCTGGCGAATGAGTTCCGCAATGGTAGAAATCTCTCGTTCAATATCTCTTCCGTAATCCACAGTGAATTGACTGTCGGTTGGCGATTCGGTCAATCGCTGATAGATCGCCTCCTGAAGTTCGCTAAGTCCTACCCCCTTACTGGCCACAGTGCGCAGGACAGGGATATTACCTAAAAGTTGTCCCAATGTTTCGTCGTCAATGCGGATGCCTTCTTTGGCCATCGCATCGGCCATATTGAGAACCAACACAGTTGGAACACCCGTCTCTATAACCTGCAAGGTCAAATAGAGGTTACGCTCTAAATTGGTAGCATCCGTGACATTAACAACAACATCGACGCCACCATTGACGATGAAATCACGGGCAATGACTTCCTCTGGCGAATAAGCGGCTAAGCTATACGTTCCCGGCAAATCCACCAGCCGGATATCCGTACCGCAACAAGAAAACTCGCCCTCTTTCCTTTCTACTGTTTTGCCCGGCCAATTGCCAACATGTTGACGCGACCCGGTCAAAGCGTTGAAGATACTACTCTTGCCAGCGTTCGGATTGCCGGCCAGCGCTACAACATGCAGGTTCCTCTTCAGCATCTACGGTACCCCCTGCTTATCATTAGCAGATAAAGGGGTCACAAACACGCGCCGCGCCGCGCCGGGACCCACAGCTAAACGTACCCCATTACGCGTAACAATAATACCAAAGGGAGAGTTCGTAACTACTTGCACGTGATCTCCAACATTGAGCCCCATGGACAACAAACGCCTACGCAATCGCAAGCCGCTGCGGATTTCTTCTACGCGCACGATCTCTCCCGGCGAACAAAACGACATTGGCATCATAGAGTAGATAACTCCACCTGGATTAACGTAGCTTCATTTTGCCGCAAGGAAAGATGATAGCCTTTCACCAGAAATTCCACAGGATCCCCCAAAGGTGCCAGGCGCTCAACAGTAATTTTCTCTCCTTTGATCAACCCCATTTCCATAAAGCGACGCCGCAAGCGACCTTCCCCACCTACGTAGACAATAACCCCAGATTGACCCGGAGAAAGTTTTGCTAAAGAGATCACCTTCTCTCCCACTTGATCCTCTACCCCTTTCTCTATTTCTCGCAAACAGGTTGCACAATAACCAGACAGCGTCACATTGCTATGCGAAACAACGATGCCGTGTATATGGTATAGCCGTTGTCCGACCTCCTCAATTTCAGGACAGGCAAATTCGATGATCTTTCCACAACGCAAACAAGTAAAATGGTAATGCTCCGCCGGCGTTGCCATTTCGTAATAACTTCTGATCGGCGGCTCCTCGAAAAAACGTTGCCGCAATACGCCAGCTGCGACTAAGCGTTTCAAATTACGATACACCGTTGCCCGGCCAATCTTGTCATCTCGTCGTCGCGCTAATTCGTACAATTGATCAGCATCCAAATGCTTGCCCGACGACTGAATGAGGGAAAGGAGCAAAACGCGCTGTGGCGTTGAGCGTAATGCATTACGCTTAAGTAGGTCGCGGATGTTATTCGAGGTTGGTTTCCGTTCCACAGCCAACATACTATCCTTTCCGCCAAGGTTTGAGCTCGCAAACACAACCCTCAACTACTAAACGATACTGAGTCTCAAAACTTGTGCGGTTCATTATACAAAAGGAGAAGGGAAAGTCAAATCACTAAAAGCGTAATCAACACTGCCTAATACGGTAATCTCCAGGTCTCTGGCTCAGTTTTTTGCTCCGCTTACGGCTATAAAGCGAATCAACGTAAATAGAAAACAAATTGTTTCGCATTTTACCATGATGTATTATACTAAAAGGAGAAACAGGGTATTAGTTTTTTGGAGAAAAGGAGGCATCATATAATGCGATTCTTTTTTTCTTGCAAACACATTGTCGCGAATCAAGCACTTGTTATTCGACACGCCAGCAAACAAATAGTACTTCGCTGTGACGATCGGCCCGGCTTTCACTTCTTGATGCCGGGGGAAACCGCCGCAGAAGTAATCTCCACGGAGTTGCAGCGCATGACGGTGAGTGTGTCAGGCCATAGCGCTGAGGGGCAGAAAATCATCCTCACGCTCATGATCCCTTTTCGTCTAAATCCCTGTTCAGTAAGGAACCGCCGGGAACAGCTATATAAGATCATGGCGACCAATGCCAAAACAGTCTTGAATAATTGGATATGGGCCATTGCGGGGGCACGTATTCGGCACTTACGCGCGGCTGATTTTAAAAATTATATTCATGTTAATCAGTTAGAACGTGGCATCAATAGGGACCTGTCCGATCAGGTAAACGGCACCGGTTATGATTTAGCCACAGATAAAACGGGGATAGCCGTGAAGATCATCAATGTATACCGAGATAGTTTCATCGAAGAGAACAACGAATTAGCCATGCTCGCAAAAGGCCTTAGCAAAGATGATGTTCTCAAGATGACCTTCTTGAAACAGAACGAAGGGCAAAAGGATATTGCCTCCTTGCTGCTGGCTTTACGTCTTCTCTCCCAAGACATAGATAATTGGGGGAAGCAGGGGCAGGTTCCGCCATCTGACAAAACGTAGACGATTGGACCATTACAAAGCACGTTTAATTCCATCACGGAGGAAGTTGTTAATGGCCGCCACGAGGCGTTCGGGCCGCTCCAAAGCAACCATATGACCACCTCCGGCGATGACCGATAGCTTAGCGCCGGGAATGTGTGCGGCTAAGTACTCGCTCTGCAGCAGTGGCGTCATGCGGTCTTCATTGCCGCAAAGTATTAGCGTGGGCAAGTTTATTTGGCCGATCTCTTCCTCCCGCGACCATTGGTCACAGGCTAGAAAATCGTCATAAATCGTTTGGGCCGGCACCGACAGCATCGCCTGAACATATTGTTCCAACAGTTTAGGATCAGTACTGCGGCTGTAGGCCCATTTGGCAATTTTGTGGACGATACCCACGTAATCCTCCTGCAAGCCGCGCAACAAAGCCGGATTGACCGGCAAACTGGCACCGGTTCCCACCAAGATCAACCCTTGTAATTGCGCCGGCGCCCGCAAAGCCGTCTCTTGGGCGATGGCTCCCCCCATGGAATGTCCAACTAAAACGAAAGGTGGCAGCGATAGCGCCACGGCGAAATCTAGCAAAAAGGCGCTGTAGGCGGCAATACTATGCCGGGGCTGACCTTCAGAACGACCATGGCCGGGCAAATCCAATGCGATAACGTCTATCCCGGCCATCTTGTGGCGCAACAAAGCTGGCCAGTGTAATTTACTCCCCCCGGCACCATGAACCAAAACAAGCGTTAAATTACCTTGCTTGGCATGCGACCAAGTGTAATCAATGCGTTCGCCGGCGATGTTTACGTGAGCCATATTCTCCTTCTTTGCCATCCGGTTTGAACGGAAAAACTACTTCTCCAGCACTTTAGCCAGTTCGTAAAAGGACATATCCAGACTTTTGTTTTGTTTAACGACTTTAGATAGTAACGTAGTCTGGATTTTGTTGCCAATTAAACCAACCATGACACCACTTTCACCACTATGTAGAGCAGCCACAGCAGCGGCACCCAAGCGGGTCGCGAGCAAGCGATCGAAAGCGGACGGCGAACCACCCCGCTGCACATATCCCAACACGGTCACTCGCACCGGGAATCCCAGTTCTTCTTGACGCTCCCGTAAATGGGAGGCTAACGCCTGAGTGCCCGGTTTCCACCCTTCCGCCGCCACGATGATAAAATGATTTTTGCCGCGGGTATAGCTATCTTGCAAATCCGCAACAATGGTCTCTAACTTGGTTTCGATTTCCGGCACTAAGATGATCTCCGCACCGCCGGCTAGACCTGCTATCAAAGCTAAGTACCCGGATTCGTGCCCCATCGTCTCGATAATGAAGGCCCGGCGGTGAGAAGAGGCTGTGTCCTTGATCTTATCGATGGCGTCCAGCGCCGTGTTCAACGCTGTGTCGGCGCCAATACTCATATCAGTATAAGGAATATCATTGTCAATAGTGCCAGGAATACCGACTACCTTGACGCCTCTTTCATGTAAGGCTTGTGCGCCTCGAAAAGAACCGTCACCACCAATAACAACTAACCCCTCGATCCCGTTAACATTGAGATTACGTATTGCCTCACGTTGCCCTAAAGCTGTTTTAAATTCCTCTGAACGGGCCGTGCCTAAGAAAGTGCCACCCCTACCAATAATCCCTCCCACCGAACGTGCATTTAATTGGCGAAAACGGCCCTGGATGAGGCCGATATATCCCCTTTCCACACCAAACACATCCATGCCATAGTCTAAACCTTGGCGCACAACAGCCCGAATGCATGGATTGAAGCCAGGGCTGTCCCCACCGCTACTCAAAACGGCAATGCGTTTCATGTCTCGCTCCTTCTTTTGTAAATTACAGGACCCGCGTTAGCGCCTCATACGTCAATCCGCCCAACTCTATGACGGACCACACACGTTCTATCAGTGCCTCCACAGGATGCATTGTATGCCAAAAAGAGACAGATGTCCAGATCGTCAGAGGACTACAAGACGAGGGACCAGTCGTATCATGCGCGCCTAACTGACCGACCATGGACGGGCCAGATGGGCCAGCACCGCCAGCGATCACGCCTCAATCGATGCCGGTTTGCCCCGCGGCCAAGGCCACGCTGCCCATCAGAAGCATCCCAACCAGAACTATCAGGGAAAAGACGCGTTTGTTCATGCTCTGAAAATAAAATAGGACGCAGGTTAACGCTGGCTGCGCACGCAGATAAAAAATAATGGTCAAAAAATTAGTAACAGATTCTCTCCTGAAAATAAACTTCTCTGGAGGGTGGCTGAAGGCATTGCCCTCGGCTACCCTCTCCTCCGGAAAATAGAACGTCGATCAACACTGATGCCCTATTTCAGAAGTTCAACTTCTGCGAGAAGTTGAACTTCTAATCGACAGCGTTCTCCGCCCGAGCGCACGGGGGTCAAACCCCCGTGCTACGTCGCCAAGAAGCCCCCTGAAAGGGGGCTAGTGTTGAGCAGCCTCTTGGCAGCGGACGCAACCTTGACGTACCCTGCCGCCGTACCGGAATCGAGGCTTTAGCCGGTGGTAGACCCACCAACCCACCTAAAGGCTTGACGCCAGCCGTAGATTTTCATCCGCTGTGGTGTGCCGCAGGCTCATGATAACTCCCTTGAAAATAAAATAGGACGCAGATTAACGCTGGCTGCGCACGCAGATAAAAAA
>WFQU01000123.1 GCA_015486845.1 Anaerolineae bacterium
CACAGCGGATGAAAATTAAGATCAGCGTGCATCAGCGTTAATCTGCGTTCTATTTTCAGAGGAGAATCTGTTACTAATTTCTTGACCATTGTTTTTTATCTGCGTGCGCAGCCAGCGTTGATCTGCGTCCCATTTTTATTTTCAGAGGAGAGATAAGTTGTCTTTTCCGATTCTCCGACGCAAAATTAGGTGCTATAATAAACGAATTGTGAATTGATGGAGAGCATTGTCCTGTGGAGAAAATATTACTCGTAGATGATGAACCTAAAATCGTCCGGTTATTGTCCGCCTATTTGGTGCGAGCGGGCTATCAAATTGTTACGGCTGCTGACGGCTTGACTGCCATCGATAGATTCCATCGCGAGCACCCTAATTTGGTGATTCTAGATCTTATGCTGCCGGGCTTAGACGGTCTTGAAGTCTGTCAAGTGATTCGTGAAGAAAACGATACGCCCATCATCATGCTCACAGCCCGGGTGGAAGAGGATGACCGCATCTTGGGGCTGGAATTGGGTGCCGATGACTATGTGACCAAGCCATTTTCCCCGCGGGAAGTTGTGGCCCGGACTAAAGCAGTCTTGCGGCGGGCGCATGGCGAAGCGCCTGACGTGCCGCTGGAGATCGGCCAGCTTCACCTGGATGCTGTCCGCAGAGAGGTCAGGCTTGATGGTCGGCTGATTCCCCTTACAGCTACCGAGTTCGACTTGTTGCATACGCTCATGCGCCAGCCGGGGCGTCCTTTCACCCGGCTGCAACTCCTGGAACGCGTACAAGGATACGCTTATGAGGGCTATGAGCGCACTATTGATACCCACATTAAAAACCTGCGCCAAAAATTAGGCGATCCGCATCGCCAACCTCGTTATATTTTGACTGTGCGAGGGGTGGGTTACAAAATGGCAGAAAGGTGACCCGTGCATTTTTCTTTACGTTGGAAACTTAGTCTAGCATTCATCATAATGGTCCTGGTCACGTCGACCTTGATGGGACTGCTGCTGCACCAAATGGTGGGTACCGCTTTTTCCAATTATATTCGCCGTCGCTCGTACGAACAGGCTGAACGGCTTCTCCCCACCTTTCAATCTTCTTATCAGGAAAATGGCTCATGGAGCGGTTTCCGGTTACCTCAAAAAAATAAACCTGGCAAATCTCCTGTCCTCCAGCAAGGTTTGCCCTGGTTACTGAATAGGGCACCATTGCTGTTGCTCGATGCTCAGAACCATTTGGTCTGGAGCAATCGCCGGCCGTTGCCAAAATTGCCCCCCCGGGACAGACTCAAGGATAATGCTTTCCCCATTGTGGTGCAGGGGAAAAGGGTTGGCACATTAGTCGTATTGTTACCAGATATCCGCGCTGCCGGCAGTGTAGAACTGTTCTTTTTGAGTTCGTTCAATCGTTCGTTGGCTTTGTCTGTGATCGTGGCTTTAGCCTTAGCTTTGTTACTGAGCGTGTTCTTCTCGCAGCATCTTGTCAGACCGTTGCAAACGTTAGCACAAGCTGCCCGTGATGTGACTAAAGGGAATCTTTCCCGGCGTGTTCAGATTTCCGCTCGGGATGAAGTCGGTGATTTAGGCGCAGCATTCAACCAGATGGCTGCGACGCTGGAGGAAGACGAACGGCTTCGGCGAGACCTCATGGCCAATATTGCCCACGAGCTACGTACGCCGCTTTCCGTTATTCGAGGCAGTCTGGAAGCGTTTATAGATGGCGTTTACGATTTCACCGATGAGAACATTACCTCCGTTTATCAGGAAACGATCTTGTTGGAGCGGCTGATCGACGATTTGCGGGAGCTTTCGTTGGCTGAGGCCGGCAAGCTGCGCTTGGAGGAACAACAATTTACTCCGGAAATTCTCATCAGCGAAACGGCTAATTTCTTCCAAGCGGCGGCGCAGGCGAAAAAGATCACGCTGACCACACAGGTTGAACCTCAATTGCCGACCCTCAAAGGAGATTTCCAGCGCCTCAAGCAGGTTCTTTATAATCTTTTGAGCAACGCATTGCGTTACACGCCGGCTAACGGCCATATCGAAATGACTGTAAAACGGCTGTGGGGCACGCAGGGGCGAATCGCCATTTCTGTGCATGATAGTGGCCCTGGCATTCCCAGTCAGGATTTACCGCATATCTTTGATCGTTTTTATCGCGGTGATACTTCGCGCACCCGCACTACCGGTGGCAGCGGCTTGGGTTTGGCCATCGCGAAAGAAATCGTAGAAGCCCACGGCGGCAGAATCTGGGCGGAAAGCCGGCCGGGAGAAGGCACTACTTTCACTTTCACGCTACCTCTTCCCCAGCGGGCATGATACGCGCCTCGGGTTCTTCGCTTTTGCTCAAACATTCCCCTTGGATTATACTAATGAAGGCATCCGCTCTGGCGGAGTTGTAGCCATTTTTATATAGCCATACTATGGATGAAGAAGGATGCGGCGATGACAATGACAGATGAGAAACAAACAGCCGTTGCATTTCAAGAGGCGCCCCAACGTCACAATTGGCGTGAGGACAATCTAACCCGGGGCCGGCGCCCTGCCTGGCTGCGGGTTAAAGTAAGTGATAGCCCTAATTACCGGCGTATTAAACAATTGGTACACGGTAAATCCTTGCACACTGTGTGCGAAGAAGCGCACTGCCCCAATATCGGCGAGTGTTGGGGGCGCGGCACGGCAACGTTTTTGCTCTTGGGTGATGTCTGCACGCGCTCTTGTGGCTTTTGCAACATTAAGACGGGCCGGCCAGGGCCGGTGGACGAGGATGAACCGCGGCGGGTGGCAGAAACTGTCCAGTTGATGGGATTGCGTCATGCTGTGCTCACCTCTGTAACGCGCGATGATCTTCCCGACGGCGGCGCGTTCATTTTTGCCGAGACGGTGCGACGCATTCACGAGATGAACTCGGGTTGCAGCGTCGAAGTGCTTATTCCGGACTTCCAGGGGGACGAGGCAGCGTTGCGCACGGTGATGGATGCTGAGCCGGAGATACTGAATCACAATGTGGAAACGGTGCCGCGGCTGTACAAGCGCGCCCGGCCTCAGGCAAAGTATCCGCGCTCGTTAGAAGTGATTCGCCGGGCCAAAGTAATGCGTCCGGCGAGCATGACTAAATCCGGCCTTATGGTTGGCTTAGGCGAGCGGTGGGAAGAATTGCTGCAAGTGATGGACGACTTGCGGATCGTTGATTGTGATATCCTCACTATTGGCCAATATTTGCAGCCGAGCAAGCACCATTTGCCCATCGAACGCTATTACACGCCGGCGGAATTCGAGCTTCTGCGGGAAGAAGGGTTAGCTCGCGGCTTCAGATTTGTGGAATCTGGCCCTTTGGTACGTTCATCCTATCACGCAGACGAACAAGTTTCTTTGTTGGCAACTGCTTCGGCCACGGCCTGAATTTGCCGGGAGAGCAAGTATGAATTTGAGAGAAAAAGTCACGCAGGAACTTAACGATTCCCGTGTGCATTTGCTGGATGTGGCGCGCACTGTGCCGGCAACCAGCCGTTTCTTACCCGAGGTTATAGCTAACCGTTCGGTGAAAGATATTCTCGGCGCCAGCGTGGCCTGGGAGAATATCGTGCTCACCCGCATTCAGGAACTAAGCCATGATGAAACCCCAGACTGGCAAGAGTATCAGGAAGGCGTTGAGGCGTGGATCAACCAACGCATGTTGCACAAGCGTAGTTTGAACTGGACCGAAGTGTTGCGTGAGTTTTACTGGATTCGGGAAGAAACGCATGTCACACTAAGTGCTTTTGACGACGCTTTCTACGCACAAGAATTTCCGTTCCCGGGGCCAGGCGGCAAGATAACTATCGCTGACTTGCTTTTGAGCATTGCGCGACGAGACCGGCAATACACAGCGCAGATTAGTGGTTGGTGGCATAGCAGATAAAAGCGGTGAGCTATAGCTCGCCACTTGCCGGATAGCGTTAATAGCAGACTTATTCGGCTGTCGTGGCTGTTGGCTCAACTGGCGGGGGTGATGCTGCTTCTATTTGATGGGGAGGCGGCGTTTCCCGGACGACTAAAGCCGGTTTCACATCCGTGGCGCAGTATGGACAGATATCCCAGGAAATATCGATAAGCCGTCCACAGTTAGGACAAGGCCGGCGCAGCGGTGTGTGGCAATAAGGACACACTTGCCAATCTTTTTCTACCGGCTGCTTACAATGGGGACAAACAGGCTGGATATCCACTTGGCGCAGCAGAACGTCTTCTTCCAGCGCTTGGTCGTAGAGCTCGGCTAAGGTACGATGCGGTCGCAACAAGAGATAGAGCAGCCAGCCGGCCGGGCCTAAAATGAGCACTAACAATGGGGCAAAGATCAACGCGAGAATATCACGGGAACGGGCATAAATATCACGAAATGTCCAAACGACGAGCCCTAACCAGAAGGCCACAGTAAAAGCTGCTAACAGGGTCACTACAGTTTGGACGATAACAGCAATCTGATTACTCAAGTGCGCAGACATAGATTTCGTTTCACCTCTTTTGTATCCAAAGTATCGATAGGCCATGCATTATACACGAGAGGTAATCGTTCAGCAATTCGGTCAGTCCGCAAATAAAGTGCAGTACAGGTAAAGGAGCCCCCCTTGTCCCCAAAAGAAGAAAAGAGTGTTCAGCATTACCACACCAGGATCCAGGATTTGCCCGACGATGAGCGGCCGCGAGAGCGCCTGGAACATTACGGGCCGACGACACTTTCCAGCACGGAGCTGTTGGCCATTATTTTGCGTGTGGGTACAGCAGGACATAGCGCGATTCGATTAGCCGAAGACCTTCTTTCCCAATTCCACGGCTTGAGCGGCTTGGCTAAGGCAGATTTCGGCCAGTTACGCGCCCAAAACGGTATCGGACCGGCTAAAGCCGCCCAGATCCAGGCGGCGCTGGAATTGGGTAGGCGGTTGTTGAGCAGCACGCCGGTGGAACAGCCTGCGATTCATTCTCCCCGGGACACGGCTAATTTGCTCACCGACATGCGCTTTCTGGAACAAGAAGAAGTTCGGCTGCTTCTGTTGGATAATCGCCATCGCGTTATCCGGCAGGACACACTTTATCGCGGCTCGTTGAATCAAGCGAGTATTCGCATCGCGGAAGTCTTCCGTAGTGCTATTCGTGAGAATAGCAAAGCGATTATCTTGGTGCATAATCACCCTTCTGGCAATCCGACGCCTTCCCCGGATGATGTTCAAGTGACCAGGACTATTGTTGCTGCTGGCAAACTCTTGGACATTGAACTTCTTGATCACATTGTCATCGGCAATCCAAATTTCGTGAGTTTGAAAGAACGGCGTCTGGGATTCTAATAGTATGCTCCGCGGGAAGGATAATGAGGTTTTTGGAATGCAGAGCCCCGGCTGGTGGCGTTATCGCTAGTGTAGTATATACGTCCAGGGTAACGGCAGTGATATGTAGGAAAAAATAGATCCGACAAAAAGCGTACTGAGCAAGCTGATGGAAGGCGTGATGAGCCGTTGTACATAGCGTGCTTCTTTGTTTTGCCATTGCCGGTAATAATTTGGCAGAAAAACTAAAAGCACTAAAGCGGCCAGCGGCGTTGAAAGCAATAATAGCGCGGCTAAGCGTTCTACCGCACCCGTTAAGCGTGCCCGCCGCGTTATTGGCAAATAGCTGCTATGTACTTCTGCACCTTTTCGGGCCAAAGCGGCATATCCTTGTACCTCCAAGACAGGCACGGTCCAAATGAGGAAGATCACCCCGATGGTGTAAGTGGTTAAAACTTCTATAGCTGTGGGATGTTGTAATGTCGTCCAGGAGAGTGTCTCCGGCTGTACGCGGAAAGCGACAAACCAGAGCACGAGAAGATGTGCCGTTTGGTCTGCAAGGATATACAGCCACCCCCAACGTCCTGTATCTTTGATGATATAAGTGCGTGTGCCATCGATGAGTAGATGGATTAGTCCTAAACAGAGCCACCAGGGCCAGGACAGGATGCCAATAGTGGCCAGGGCCATAGCTCCTGAAACAATCGATACGTGCAATAGAAGGGCTTGCCATGATTCGTTCTTTGCTTGCGCGATGGAGCCTGTTTGCAAAATATAATCACCAACCATGTGTCCCAACAATAGACGTAAAAAAAGTTCCATTAAAATATCCTATCGATTCGATTAAGGTCGTAAATAGTGTTTTAGGTCTCTATATCACTTGAAAAACGGCCCTGATGCGGCGCTATAAAAAGTTTGGCGTCCATCGGTTGCTTTAGGCTAGTGATTGGCGTTGCGCTGATAGGCTTGCAACTAAACGATTCCCCGAGTTGTCGTGCGATTGTGCTGCCGTAGATCGGCATTTGGCAACGTGTATTGCCTTCCAGGAGCGGTGATAGCTGTGATCATGCTCTATTTTTATCTGCTGTGGTGCGCCTATGGGTCCATTCTGTTGCCTCTTTTCTGATCTGCTCTTTTGTGTAGGCGTATATTTATGAAGACAAGGAATAGTGAAATTGGCTTAAGTAAGCAAGGCAGGCAATTCTGTCAATGCTGTAATCTTGATTATGTTGGATATGGCCGGATCCTCCGTTGAAAAATTCTCGTCACGATCCAAGAAAATGGGCCGCAATCCGGCCCGGGCAGCGCCTTGCACATCGGTCACGATGTTATCGCCAACGTGTATAGCCTGTTTCGGCGTATGGATGCCGCCAGTCTGTAACGCTTGCCGGAATATGAGCGGATTCGGCTTGGCACAGCCAACTCGCGCCGAAACGATCACGTAGTCGAAATACGCTGTCAAACCCAGCCCAGCCAATAGTTCCGGCAAATCCCAATCCCAATTGGAAAGCACGGCCAAACGAAAATTATCCTGTCGCAATTTCGTTAACGCCGGCCAAACATCGGGATAAACGGCAAACGTTCCCGGATTGTGGAAGCGTCGATTCAGGTTGTGCAGGATTTTCTGTTGCGTAGCCGGATCAGTTACGCCTAGCCGCCGGGCAATTGCCGTTTCTCGCCAGTGCCGATGTGTACGATCCTCGGCCAAAGAAGGCGTCCAGCACGTGGACTCGATCTCCGGCCACAAATTGGTCCACACGTCGAACACAGATTGTGCTGCTAAGTCCTCATTGGGACGCTGGCCTAATACTTGTTCGTAAATATCCAAATAATGGCTCATCCAATCCGGTTCTGGGTGAACCAGCGTGTTGCCGAAATCTAAGAAAACGATATCGACGAGGCCACTAACGATAGCCATGGACGTCAATCTCCTCTGAAAATAGAACGCAGATAAACGCAGGCTGCGCACGCAGATAAAAAACCAGATCAAAAAAACTTGTTTCGTTACGGCGTCACGACCACAGTCCCTTTTAGAAGTTCAACTTCTCGCAGAAGTTGAACTTCTAATCGACAGCGTTCTCTGCCCGAGCGCACGGGGATCAAATCCCCGTGTTACGTCGTCAAGAACCCCCCTAAAAGGGGGCTGATGTTGAACAGCCTCTTTGCAGTAAGCGTTACCTTGACGTACCCCGCTGCCGCGCCGGCATCGAGGCTTTAGCCGGTGGTAGACCCACCAACCCACCTAAAGGCTTGACGCCCCAGCCGCATCATTTTCAGCCGCTCTGGTGTGCCTATCTGCGTGCCCGTACAGGCGGCCAAAAGCTCATAGTGATTCCTCTGCTGCCGATTGTGCGGGGTGGGTAGTGGAAAATTGAGCCGATGGCTGCGATGCAAGCGGCAAAGTGAAATAGAAAGTACTGCCTTTGCCCAACGTACTTTCCGCGCCAATGTGCCCCCCGTGGGCGTTTACTATTTCCCGAACAATGGTTAGACCTAAACCAAGACCAGGTACACCATGTGCTGGCGTACCGCCGACGCGATAAAAACGGTCGAAAATGTGTTTTAATGCTTTTGGCGGAATGCCGATTCCCTGATCGCTTACAGAGCAGCGTATAGCATCCTCCTCGCGGGCGAGATGCACTATTATTTCGCCGCCGCCCGGGCTATATTTCAACGCGTTGCTCAATAGATTATCTAATATCTGCCCCACTCGGTCTGGGTCAGCCAGAACTGGCGGCAATGGGGGATTGTCTACTTGCATGGATAATTTAATATTATGCTGTTGCGCTACAGCTTTCGCACTCCGCACCGCCAAAGATACGATCTCTTCTATTTGTACCGGCGTAGCGTCCAGTGCCCTGGCCCGGATATCCTGCCAGGCCAGAAGCCGCGAAATGAGATGAATAAGCGCTTCAGCCTTATCGAACAATGCTTGCAACGCTTCCCGCTGCGAGTCATTCAGCGGCCCAAATTCATTGGCCAACAAGAGTTCGGCATAGCCGGCTAAAAACGTGATGGGCGTGCGCAATTCATGAACCACGTAGGCTATGAATTCCTCTCTTTCGGCCTGAAGCTGCTGCAATGTGGCGACGGTCTGCTCTAGCTCCTGCACCTGACGTCCTAATTGAGCATAAGGCACTTGTCCACGCTGTTGTTCGCTCATATTACCTTTTCTAATTTGGCAAAACTGGCCAACAGTTTCTTGATGCCGGCATCTTGAAATACCACCGTGACCTCTTCATCTCCTGCCGATAGAGCCGTGTGCACCACAACGCCGTCGCCAAAAATCGCATGGCGTACCTTTTGGCCCGGTGCAAATTGTTGTGATCCCGGTTTGGCTGCAGGTGCCGTCCTCCGGCGCGGCGCAGAATCGTCCACCGGGGTCAAGCGAGCCATTCGGCGTCGCTGGCTGCGCTGTTTGCCCGTCTCGATGAACGTCTTAGGAATATCGCGCAAGAAGCGGGATGGCGTAGCTAACTGTTCTTGTCCCCACAATGTACGCCGGAAAGTGTGCACCAGGTAGAGACGATTTTTAGCCCGGGTCACGCCTACGTAAAAGAGACGCCGTTCCTCCTCCATATCATCTGGCGAATCGAAAGAGCGGGTATGGGGTAGAATGCCATCTTCCACACCGGTAATGAATACTACCGGGAATTCCAGTCCTTTAGCCATGTGCAAAGTTAGTAGCGTGGGGACATTTGTTCCCTCTGGTAAGTTATCCACCTCGGAAACGAGCGTTACTTCTTCCAAGAAAAAAGTCAACGCTTCTTCCGGGTCTAAGGGAGATGTGTCTGCCGCCACGCTACGCAATTCCTGGACGTTTTCCCAGCGGCTCTCGTCCCCGTCCTTCCGCAATAGATATTCGTGGAGGCCAATATCGCTCATTATTCGATCCAACAACAATGGCACGCTGACCTGTTGGCTCACGCTGATCCAGGTCGCCCACATTGCGGCGAAATCGCGCAGTAATCGCTTAGCCCGACTGGAGAAATTGGGCTGCACGGGCAACTGTTCTGGCGCCGTACGCCATGTTTGCAGCGCTTCGTAAATACTCGTGTTCACTTGGCGCGACCAAGTCAATAATGCGGCAATCGTTTTCTCGCCCAAGCCTCGCGGCGGCATGTTGATTACCCGTAACAGAGAAATTTCATCGGCCGGGTGATGGACGATCCGCAGGTAGGCTAAAGCGTCTTTGATCTCTTTGCGGGCATAAAACCGGGTCGCTCCCACTAAACGATATGGCATGCCCCGGGTAACGAATGCTTCTTCCAAAGCGCGTGACTGGGCATTTGTGCGGTACATGATGGCAAAATCTCCCGGTGCGTATTGATCCTCGCGCTGCAAACGTTGAATCTCGCTACAAACATAATCCGCTTCTTCCGTTTCGTTGTAGGCGTTATGGACGGCAATTAGTGGTCCCTTTTCCCGGGCTGTGTGCAATATTTTACCCACGCGCTGTTTGTTATGGCTGATGATCGCGTTGGCTACTTGCAAAATCGTGCCGGTGGAGCGGTAATTCTCTTCTAACAGAATAACCCGCACGTCGGGATAATCCTGACGAAAACGGAGTACATTACGAAAATCGGCACCCCGGAAACGATAAATGGACTGATCTTCATCACCCACCACGAAAATATTGCCGTCGTTGCCGGCTAACTGACGCACTAATTGGTATTGTACGCTGTTGGTATCCTGGAACTCGTCCACCATGATGTATTGATAACGTTCCCGGTAGCGCTGTAAGATCTCTGGATAATCATGGAACATGAGAGTTGCCCGCAAGAGCAAGTCATCAAAATCTAATGCATCATTCTCCTGCAAAATTTGTTGGTACCGTTCATAGGCCCTGCGGGCTATCTCCTCGCGATAATTGCGGGCCGATAGATCAGCGGGCAAAGTCAAAGCGTTTTTTGCCCGTGAGACGGTGCTTAAAATGCTACGCGGCGTGTAGCTTTTCTCGTTGATATTCAAGTCTTTGAGCGCAGCACGCATGGCGCTGGTTTGGTCAGTATTGTCGTAAATGTGATAGTGCGGGTTTAGGCCGATCCATTCTGCCTCGCGGCGCAACCAGCGAGCGCAAATACTGTGAAACGTGCCAATGGTTGCCCCCCCTAATGTGCCGCCCAGAAGGTGCTCCGTGCGCTCTTTCATTTCGCCGGCGGCTTTATTCGTGAAGGTCACCGCGAGAACATGGTATGGATAGACATTCATTTCTTGCACTAAATAAGCGATGCGATAGGTCAACACGCGGGTTTTGCCCGATCCTGGCCCGGCCAGTACTAATATCGGCCCATCCACGCTGGTCACGGCTTGTTTTTGTTGTTCGTTAAGATTGTCTAAAAGCGACATACCTTTTCCTTAGCTTGGACAAGCCAGAATCGAGAAAGTCAACGCTAAGTCGCAAAGAAGCCAAGCCGCCGGTGTTTCTTATATTCTCTTTTTGCAATCCTGCCCCTTTTATACCATCGCTTAAGCAAAGTCCATCTTTGGCCAAGCTTCGCTCGCTTCAGTTCGAATTAATTGCTTCTACGTTGGCTGACTAACGGTATTATTCATGTTCTTCTCTTGATTAGAGAAACAGTGCCGAGGTGGGCATAGGTCTATCTTTACCGCAGAGCGCCCCAGAGCTTGCATCCATTCCAGCCAGTGTGTCTTTGCCTTTATTATTATTTCTGCGTCCCTGCATCAAGTTTCTTAATTCTGACTCGTTTGGGCCCGGATTGGCGGCACACAAAAAGCCGCTATCGGACTGTGGATATCGGCCTTATCATATACCCAGAATCCATTGGAAGTGCTTCAAGTTGTGATCGGGCCCATGGTTTTCTCAAACAGGCTCTCGAAATCTTCCCGGTTGAGGGTCTCCACTTCCATTAATTTCTTGGCAATGGCATCCACCGCGGGCCGGTATTTCGTCAAAATTTCCCGGGTGCGTTGATAAGCCTCCATGACCAGGCGGTGCACTTCCAAGTCTACCTGTTCGGCGACGGCTTCGCTGAAGTTGCGCTCCGAACCGATTTCCCGGCCTAAGAAGACCGTTGCTTGTTCGTGTCCTAACGCCACCGGGCCGATTTTATCGCTCATACCAAAAACGGTTACCATGCGTCGTGCCATTTCGGTAACCCGTTCGAGATCGTTGCTGGCGCCGGTAGTAATCTCCCCGAAAACAAGTTCCTCGGATACACGGCCACCCAGTAAAGCTGCCATATCATCCAGGTATTTTTGTCGTTGGTTCATGACATGATCCTCTGGCAGGGGCATGGTATAACCGCCTGCCATGCCTCGCGGAATGATGGTTACTTTCTGCACTGGATCACATTTGGGTAGGACGTGCATGACGACGGCATGGCCGGTTTCGTGAAAGGCAACGATGCGTCGTTCCTTGGGGTTGATTACCCGACTGCGCCGTTCTGGTCCCATGGATACCCGTTCCACTGCTTCGGAAACTTCGGCCATGGTGATCTGGTGTTTGTTGCGACGAGCCGCCAAGATTGCTGCTTCGTTGATCAGATTTTCCAGATCGGCGCCCACAAAGCCAGGGGTGAGTTTAGCAATGACCTCTAAATCCACATCGGGTGCCAACGGTTTACCTCGAGAATGCACTTCTAAAATCTGGCGGCGGCCGCGCACATCAGGCGGATCCATGATGACTTGGCGGTCGAACCGCCCCGGCCGCAGCAGCGCTACGTCCAAAATATCAGGGCGGTTTGTCGCTGCAATGACGATGACATGTGTGTCTGTGCCGAAACCGTCCATTTCCACCAATATCTGATTTAGCGTTTGCTCGCGTTCATCGTGGGAACCGCCTAACCCGGCACCGCGCTGCCGGCCGACAGCGTCTATTTCATCCACGAAGACGATGCAGGGGCTGCTCTTTTTGGCCTGGGCGAATAGATCACGCACCCGGCTGGCACCTACGCCGACGAACATCTCTACAAATTCCGAACCGGAAATACTGAAAAACGGTACGCCCGCTTCGCCGCTGACGGCTTTAGCCATCAATGTCTTACCGGTTCCGGGCGGTCCGACTAACAACACCCCTTTAGGAATACGTGCACCCAAAGCGGTGAATTTTTGTGGTTCGCGCAGGAATTCCACTACTTCTTGTAATTCCTGTTTGGCCTCCTCAGCGCCGGCCACATCGTCGAAAGTGACCGTCGGCTTGTCCCCGGTGAAAACACGCGCTCGGCTCTTGCCAAAAGAAAAGGCTTGACTGCCGGCGCCTTGCGATTGGCGAATCAAGAAATAGAAGAAACCGCCGATCAACAAGAGAGGCAAGAGTATGCTAAATAATAGCGGCCCAATTTGGGCCCACAATCCTTCAGATTTGATGTCAATGGTAATCGTTCGTAATTCTTCCGGCGTAACACCCATATTGCGCAATGTTTTGATAATAGATTCATTTGGATCTTTGCGGGATGCAAGCGTTGAGCCATCCTTCAATGTGATGGCCAGTGTGTTGTCTGATCGTACGGTAATTTGTGACACTTTGCCCTGATGAATCTTCTCGACCAGCGCGTCCAAGCTCAGTTCTGCCGGCTGTTGGCCGGAAGTGAAAGCCATGAACAAGAGGCCTATGGCAAAAAGCGCAACCGCCCAATATATAATTTGTTGCTGCTTCCCTCTTTTTTTCTCGTTATTTTCCATCTATTGTTTTAACCCTTATACCTTATTGGCTAGTTTTGACCTGCCTGTTACGTTTACACACTTGATACCCTGTCTGAAAAAGTGTAACACAATGTAATGTCCCTGTCAAAGCCGTTTTCGTAGCTTGTCATGACGACGCATGCCCGGCAGGATATTGTCAGAAAGCATTTTCGTGTGATGGCAGCAATGCTTCTCCCCGGCATTGCCGGTAAACAGCGTGGGTGGAAGCGGCGATACGCATTTGGCTGAAACGTGCCATGACGCGCGCCTGCCCCTTGCGAACGAGGCGAGCATGCAGTCCGGCGTCATTTTGCACTCTCGCTAAAGCATTGGCTAACGCGTTTACGTTCCCTTCCGGCACAATTAGGCCCGCAGCGCCGATAACGTTTGGTATTTCGCCGCTATCCGAGCCGACGACCGGCACCCCGGCAGCCATTGCTTCAACCAAAACACGCCCGAATTGCTCTTTCCAGTTGGGCCGGGTCAGAGAGGGCAGCACCAACACGTCGAAACCACGATAGATAGCCGGCATGGCTGTGGATGGCACTCGGGGCGTTATCTGCATCCGTTGTGCCACGCCCAATTGCGACGCCAATGTTAGCAGAGCACGTCGCTCCGGTCCGTCGCCCACGAAATGCAGCCGCCAGTTGCCGGACAGTAGCGCTGCTGCTCGCAAGAGCAGCGCTACCCCTTTTTCCGGCAATAAGCCCCCAGCGTAGCCGATGACGAAAGACTTGTGTTGGGGCGGTTTTGTGGCCGGCCGGAATGTGTCGGTGTCCACGCCAAATTGCGGGATGACTTGCAATGCCCCGCTATAACCTTTGGCGCGCAGAATTTGTGCGGCAGCCTCGCTGCCGGCAATGGCGTAATTGGCCCAACGATAATTCATATGCTCGAACCAGTGAAATGGCGGCGGATAGCGGCGGAGCAAGTTTTGCCAGGTGAAAAAACAGGCCGGCACGTTATGGCGCTGGGCCCATGCCAGCGCCTGCCAGGTCGCTAAGTTATACGGTTCTTCGTCCACGTGCAACACGTCTGGCCGCAGCCGGTTCAAAACGCGGTATAAAGTCGGATAGAAGTGCAAATGATAATTGCCGTTCAGCCAAATGGGAATGGATTGCACGTGATAAGCGCCCGATGGGCCTTTTCCCAGCACGTTACGTCCTCGCCGGTCGTGCCAGGAAGGCGGCACCAGCGCAGTGACCTCTAAATCAGGAAAAGTGCCTAACGCGGCCAACTTACTCTGGTAAGCCCCCAGCAATAATGCTTTCGAAAGTATAACAACGTGCAACTTATCCTCCTCTTGAAAATAGGACCTCTCCCCTGGCTTGCCGCCCTTTCGGGCGGTAAGCCTCCCCCTCCCCGTACCGGGGAGGGGGAAAAGCTAAGCGCAACGCAGCTTGGGGGAGAGGTCACCCCTAAATATAGCTGACGCAATGCCTTCAAATCAGTTGTGTCGTTGCGAGCGAAGCGACAGTGTGACCCTCTTTTTGGTCAAGTAATTTCCAACGCCAGTAAGGAAGATTGCCACGGCCCGGCAGGGCCTCGCAATGACAAACTTCTCTGAAAATAAACTTCTCTGGAGGGTAACTGAAGGCATTGCCCTCGGCTACCCTCTTCTCTGAAAAATAGAACGCTGATCAACGCAGGCTGCCCCGTCCGGCGATTTTGCAGACGTTGCCGTGACTTTTAGTCGCTGGGCCGTTTTCTCGCTCGCTGCTGGCCGGTCATCACTTCCCGGTAACCTGTCTCGATCACTGCAGTGGCGGCCTGCCAGCTGTGGTACGATTTCACCCGTTGGCGCAAAAATGCGCCCCGTTCGCTGGCTGTGCTATCTGTGAGCGCGCAACGCAGCGTCGCAGCCAGCGCTTCTGGCTCTGGTGCGCTGTAATATCCTGCTGGGCCTAAATAATCATGGGCGGCTGGGCTTTCCACCGCGACCACCGGCAATCCGGATGCCATGTAGGGCAGCAATTTGCCACTGCCTTCGCTGCCCGGTAACTTGGGCGAAACGGCTAAATCGGCCAGTGCTAAATAGCGTGGCGCAACGGCGTAAGGCACCATGCCGGTGCATGTCACGCAGCGGCTCACGCCCAACTGCGCGGCCAGCCGGCGGTACCGCTCTACAAAAGGGAAGCCCATCAGCAGGAAGTGCGGCGCCCGCGGCGGCAAGGGCATTCCCGCAGGGCAGAGCTTTTGTATCGCTTGTAACAATAAGTCAATACCCTGGTAGGGCGCTAACAAGCCTAAATAGGCCACAACCGGCCGCCCTGGCGGTAAAGATAACTGGCGACGAATGGATTGCAACGCTGTGGCTGGCCAGGTGTGGCGTGGGCGAAATTGTTCCGGATCAACGCTATCTAACAGCAAACGTACTTTCTGGGGGGGCACGCTGAATTCGTTGTGCAAAGCGCGCTGCATCCGCGTTGAAGACGCGAAAAGCAACGCCGGCTGCTGGTCAATCCACCGCTCTATCCTTCGCCAGGCCGGAAGCAGTGGCGAGTGAGGAGAAAGAAAATGGTGCGTCAACATCTCCGCTGTCAGGCTACCCTGCACGTCCATGAGCAGTGGTAAATGAAAAAGCCGCGCTAACCAATATCCCAAAAAACCACCTTCGTGCAAATAAGCGTGAAGCAGATCTGGCTGCCAGCGACGTACTATACGGACGGCCACAGGGAAAAGCCAGGCGTCCAAGAGAAATTTTTGCCAGGAACTGCCTACCTGTACGGATTCCTGGCGCAGGAAGGATGGCCGGAAAACGGGGAATTCCGGCACATTCTGGCCGCTGGGATAGGTCAGCAACGCGACCGGATAGCCCTGTTGTTGTAATGCCCGCAGATGCCCCCAAATGCGCACATGACAGCCATAATTGGCAAAAAAACTGGTGGGGGCTAACGCTAAAATGCGCCAGGGAGTTTTGACCATTAGAGTAGCAAAGAAAGAGGGCCAAGGTGGTGCTTATCTTTATTCTCGTCCGGCGTTTCTGGCTCAGCGGTGATTTTCTCAATCCGCACGTGCCCGATGCGCTGTCCATCCATGGTCAAAACGGTAATCCGCCAGCCATCGGTCTCGAAAAATTGGCCCACTTGTGGAATGGTTTCTAATTCATCGTAGATGAAGCCCCCTAAAGTTTCCCCTTCTGTCATGAAAGTGGAACCCAATATTTCGTTTACCTCGTCGAGGTTCAGACGGGCATCGAATTCGTAGACGCCGTTGCTTTGTTCTTCGTACATAACCGGCTCGCTGTCGTATTCGTCCTGAATCTCGCCCACGATCTCTTCCACCAAATCTTCAATGGTGGCCAAGCCGGCGGTGCCGCCGTATTCGTCCACTACAATGGCGATATGCACTTGTCGGGAACGCATTTCATTCAATAGGTCACTGACCCGCTTGGATTCCGGCACGAAATACACGTCCGGCCGCATCATTTCTTGTACAGAAATATCTTCTCGGTGCTCTTGTACGAACTTCAGCAAGTCTTTGGCGTAGAGCAAACCGACGACCTGATCGATATTGTTGTGATAAACAGGGATGCGGGAATGGCCGGCGCGGTTGATGACCTGTAACGCCTGGGCGAAACTCGCTTCCTGGGGCAAAGCCACCATGTCCAAGCGGGAAACCATCACCTCGCGCACTAATCGCTCACTAAAAGCAAAGATGTTGCCGATCATCTCGCGCTCTTCTTCTTCTACCAGTCCGTCGCCAACGCTGTTGCGCATCAGATATTGCAGACCATCTTCGCTGAAAAAGAGATTGCTCAGCGGCTCGCCCCGTTCATTTTTCCCCGCGACCTGTTTCCCCAACCAGAGCAATGGCGCGGTGATAATGCGCAACAAAGTGACAAAAAATCGCATAGATGGCGCTAAGCCGTTTGCGAAAGTGTCTGGATGGCGCATGGCTATCCCACGGGCCACGATTTTTACGATTAGAATAGCGATATAGAAAAAAAACAGCCATATCACCACGTGGACGACCGGAAAATGTTGCCAGACCAACAACCAGGTCAAAGCAGTCGCCCCGGTGATGATAGCGGCAGCCTTCAACGCTGTGAAGGTTGCTAAGTAATATTCCGGGTCGTCGATCACGCGTTCCAGAATGGTCAGACGATCTTCTCTGCTTTCAGATACTTGTCGCAAGCGTAACTGGTTGAAGGAAGCTAAAGCGACTTCTGCCAGGCTGGCTAAAGCGATCAGCAAAAAGGAGAAGACGATCAACAAATAGACTACCCAATAACTGTCAGGATCCACGGTTTGGAAAACCCTCCACTAAGTCCTGGAACTGGCTAAGGCATTGCCTTCGCCAGCCCACATTCCTGCTTACTGCGCGCTGCGGTGCTCTGCCGCTGTCTCCGGCGGCGATTCAGCTACACTGCGCGCCGGCCGAGCTGGCACGCCGTAGGCCAAGGTGTCGTCCGGCACGTCGTGCGTGACTACCGAACCGGCGCCGGTCTTGGCCCGCTTGCCGATCTTCACCGGCGCCACCAACATGGTATCGCTGCCGATAAAAGCGCCGGCGCCGATTTCGGTTTTGTTCTTGTGCAGCCCGTCGTAATTGCAAGTGATGGTTCCAGCGCCGATATTCGCGTCGGCGCCCACCTGGGCATCACCCATGTAGCTGAAGTGTCCCATTTTGACGCCGGGGCCAAGAAATGAGTTTTTCACTTCGCCGAAATTACCCATATGCACGCCGGCTGCCAAGTGAGCGCCTTTGCGCAAATGCCCGAACGGCCCCATATCCACATCGTCTTCCACGATGGCTTGTTCTAACACGGACATTGTTAGTTCACATCGATTGCCGATCTGACAATCACGGATAAGGGTGTCAGGGCCGATGTGACAGTGCTCGCCGATGGTTGTCTGTCCCTGCAAATAGCTGTTGGGGTAAATCACGCTGTCCCGGCCGATTTCGACCTCTGCTTCGATGTATACGTTTTCCGGGTTGATCATGGTCACTCCGGCCAACATCCATTTCCGGTTGATGCGCTGCTGCATGATCGCTTCTGCCTGAGCCAGATGCACCCGCGTGTTGATGCCTAATGTCTCGTTGCTATCCCTGGTGGCGATTGCCTGCACCCGGTGCCCTTCTGCAGCGGCTAACTCGACGATATCGGTCAGATAGTATTCCCCTTTAGGTTGCGACAGGGGAATTTGTGGCAAATGCGCCCAGAGCCAATCCGCGTCGAAACAATAAACACCAACATTGAGCTCGCGGATGGCCAATTGTTCCGGCGTAGCGACCGCTGCTTCCACGATGGCGGTCACATCGCCCCGCTCATCACGCAAAACCCGGCCAAAGCCGCGCGGGTCATCGGCGACGACGGTCAACATGGTAACCGGGGTATCCGTAGCGGCTCGGTGCGCATCCAGCAACCGCTGCAATGTCTCCACGGTTAATAATGGCATGTCACCATAGGTGACTATGATGATTTGCGCCCGGCCGGCCAGGGCGTCATATGCCTGTCTGACTGCATGCCCGGTGCCTAATTGTTCAGCCTGGGTGACGAATTGTGCCCGCTCGCCGATGGCGGCGGCAATTTGTGCGGCGTCATAGCCTACGATAACCACAGGAGGTCGGTTGGATAGTTCCCACGCCCGGTCTACGCTATACGCTATCATTGGCTTGCCAGCGATGGGGTGCAAAACTTTCGGCAGCGCTGATTTCATGCGCGTGCCTTTGCCGGCCGCTAAAATAATTAAAGCGACATTCATTTGCTCAGCTCCTTGAAATGAGAAAAGGGAGAAGTCAGGGATAGCCTGAAAACAACCCGTATAAGAGGATCTATATCATTCATGGAAACAGCTATTGACACCACCGGTAATTCTGCCATCTACACATCAAAGTTGCGACCCGGGGGGAAGAGAATTTTCTCGCCGGTATTACCTTTCACAGGTACATTGTAGCATAAAGCCGAAAAGGAACAAAACATACCACTGTCTATGAAGTGCTGTGCACCCACCCATTCCAATGATGGCTGAAACCGCGCTGTGGGGACAAAACACGGCAAGAAACCGTTAGCCGGAAGGAGGGAGCGCCCGGCATGTCCGCTTGCCGTAGGGACGAATAATTATTTATCCCTACGTATAACATTAATGACTCCGAAGCTCGTCTCAAGCGCTGTTGCGTAGGTCGACGATATTGAGTTGCAAGGAACGATGACCGTTCCATACATTTGCTTCCAGCCGATAGACCGCATCCACGTAGCGCTGGAGTGTCGGTTGCTGCTGGCCCCGCTGAAAGGCGATGGCGTCGATCTGTTTGCCGCGTTCATCGTCTAAGCGTAATTTCAAATGCCGGTTCTCTTTGCCCACCGGCCTGGCGTCTACGACCCGCAAATAGCGGCTGAGAAACAATGGTGCTGGGTTCGCTTCACCAAAAGGCTCGAGTTGAAGCAGCATTTCTTGTAAGGCCCAGTCAGCATCCTGTAGTGGAATTTCCGCGTCGATATGTAAGGAAGGATAAAGCTCGACACCGGCCAATTGCTCCATGGCGTCTTTTTGCAAACAGTCCCGTAGCGCCGGTATATTCTCATTGCGCACGGTTAGTCCGGCGGCCATAGCGTGTCCGCCGTAACGCACCAGATGGCGGCTGCACCGATCTAGTGCGTGGGTGATGTGGAATTCAGGGATACTGCGCCCGCTGGCGTGGCTTTCTTCGGTGCCAATTTGCAAAATGAGGCTGGGCCGGTAGTTTGTCTGGGTAATTTTGCTAGCCACTAACCCTACGACGCCGCGATGGAATGAAGTATCACCAACGATGTAAATGTATGCGTCTTTCTGGTCTTCGATTTTCTCTTCGGCGATGGCCACGGCTTGTCTCGTTTTCTCCTGCCGCAGCGTGTTGAGGGTGTTGAGTTGCTGGGCTAACGATTGTGCTTCGTTAACATCGTTCGAGATGAGTAGTTGATAGGCTAAAAAACCGGTTTCCAGCCGTCCAGCAGCATTGAGACGCGGTCCCAGCGTAAAGCCAATGGTGGTGCTATTCACTTCACCGGCGCTGACGCCTGCCGCGGCCATGAGCGCCTGCGTTCCGACTCGCTCTGGCTGGTTTAGCCGTTTCAATCCATCCTGCACCAGAAGCCGGTTTTCCCCTTGCAGCGGCACAATGTCCGCAACGGTGCCGATGGCTACCAGGTCTAATAACGATTCGGCCGCCAGCGGATCTCCTTTGCCGAGGGGGGTATTGGCTTCCACACGCAACAGCGCCTGAGCGATTTTATAGGCGACGCCCACGCCAGCTAAATCGCGAAACGGGTAACGGTGCCCCTCCCGCTTAGGATTGACCACCGCCGCGGCGGGCGGAAGCGCCGGCCCCACGGAGTGATGGTCGCTGATAATCACGTCTAAGCCGATTTTGTTGGCAAAAGTGACCTCAGCCACGGAGCGGATACCACAATCGACCGTTATGACTAATTTGCAGCCCTGACCGGCTAACTTTTTGAGTGCCTGGAAGTTCAATCCATAGCCTTCATCTATCCGGTGCGGAATGTAAGGATGGATTTGTCCGCCTAAAGAGCGCAACACAGAAGTCATCAGTGTTGTGGCGGTTACGCCGTCAGCGTCGAAATCACCGTAAACGGCTATACAGGCACCAGCACGGATCGCCTGGCGAATGAGCGCCACGGCTTTAGCCATATCTGGCAAAGCAAAAGGGTTGGTTGGCGGTAATATCCCGTGCAAGAATCCCTCAATAGCTACCTCGTCGTGCAGATGACGATTGTAGAGAATCTGGGCAATGATGGGGGAAAGCGGCGCAACGCGGTCCAGGAAAACCGCCGGTGCCGGCGGTGCCATGACCCATTTTTGTTTCATTAACAATCAATGGCTCCTCGTCTTCTTGTGTTGTAATGTCATGCGACATTATAGCACAACTGCTTGTTTTTCCGTTGCCGGGCTGATTTAGTGTAAAATGGTCAACGTACGGATGTTGGGTTGGATTACCTGCTTATGCAACTGATAGAAGGAGGATGGATTGTGGACGACGCAGAACGGTTGATAAAGGTGCGTGATTTTGCCCGGCGCATGGTGCAGCACAATAGTTTTGCCAATATGGATCACGTGGAGCGGGTTCGCAATGTTGCCATAGACATCGCTCGCCGTGAAAACGCCGATTTGCAAGTTGTTGAAATAGCATCATGGCTGCACGACATCGGTGTAATTGTCGATAAAGGAACGCATTATGACATCGGTGCCGAATTGAGTCGCGGTTTTCTATTGGGGTTAGGTTATGATGCCGATTTGGTGGAGCAAGTTTGCCACGCTATTGCTACGCATAGCCGCTACGGTGGTGCTGATCCGGAGACTATTGAAGCGAAAGTCCTGCAAGATGCCGACGCGGTGGAATACGTGGGCGCTATCGGCTTGGCGCGGGCGTTCGTGCGCGACCGGGAAAGTGCTGCATACGACGGTGATGTTGCCGCTGTGCCGGCCATGATCGACCGGCTGATCGGTCACATTGGCCATCTTTACACGCAGCGCGCCCGGGAACTTATCGACGAGCGCATTGCTTTCATGCGGTTGTATCAAAGCCGGCTGGTGCAGGAATTGGCCGGCGAGGTATGATGCAGCGGGGCTGTGGTTAGTGAGGAACCGCGGTCGAAAATTCGAAAGTGGAGAGCGTTTGAAAATAGAACGCTGATCTTAAATATATTACGCCGGCAATACGGAAAACCTTTGTTCTCGGACCCGGTTCACACGAGCGAATATCATCAAACTGGTCTGAACTCGATTCGCTATCACCCTTTGGGACTATATGGCGGATTGGTTATTGTATGTTATAATGCAGGAGTAAAGCGTTTGATGCCTGTTTGTTATACGAGGGTGTATCCGTGTCTATCTGGAAAAGTGAATTATGTTACCATCCAGCATCAGCATCAAAGGGCAAGGCAAGCATGGTTTAGTCATGGCCATCGGCCCTGGCCGCTGGGAGCAGATTCTAAGCGAGCTGACCGAGCGGTTGGAACAACACAGGGATTTTTTCCGGCGTGCTAATGTGACAATAGATGTCAATGGTCGTCTATTGGAAAAGGCGCAGCTCGAAGCATTGCGGGGTTTATTGCAACATTACGATATCGCGCTGAAAAAAGTGATCGGTGAAGAAGAAAGCACGCTGAGTGTAGCCCACCTCATGGGCATCCAGGCTATCTCTTCGCAGAAAAACCGTGAGCGGGAAGCCACAGTGGAACCACAGCGAGCCTATTTGCATCGGGGACATTTGCGTTCTGGGCAATTTATCCGCAAAGAGGGCAGCGTTGTTGTCTTAGGGGATGTCCACCGGGGGGCAGAAATTGTTGCCGGCGATGACATCATCGTTTGGGGACGATTGGACGGCATAGTGCGTGCCGGAAGCCAAAATAACCCCCGGGCCGTTGTCTGCGCGCTGGTACTGCATCCGGTGCAACTGCGCATTGGCCGTTTTGTAGCGCCGCTGTGGGGACAATGGCCATGGCCCAACGTGAAAGAAGCGAACCCGGCATTAGCCCGTATAGACAACCGCAAAGTCGTCGTTGAGTCGTGGACGCCGGGATACCAAATCGAACAGTGGACAAAAGGATAAATGGGAGCAAGAATTATTACTGTGACCTCCGGTAAAGGAGGCGTGGGCAAGACGACGACGACAGCCCACATCGCGACAGCGTTGGCCAAACGTCAACAAAAGGTAGCCGTCATTGATGCCGACATTGGCTTGCGCAATTTGGATGTCGTGCTGGGTTTGGAGAACCGCATCGTCTACGATTTAGTAGACGTGGTGGAAGGGCGCTGCCGCATCGAACAAGCATTGGTCAAGGATAAACGGGTGGAGGGATTATATTTGTTGCCTGCTGCCCAAACGCGGGACAAAACGGCTGTCAATCCGGCGCAAATGGTGGCATTATGTCAATATATGCGTCCGGAGTACGATTTCATCCTGATTGACTCACCAGCCGGCATTGAACAGGGCTACCGCAACGCCGTTACGCCGGCCGACGAAGTATTGCTGGTTACGACGCCGGATATTTCCGCCGTGCGTGATGCTGACCGGGTCATTGGTCTTTTGGCGGCCGCCAGCAAAACGACGCCTAAACTCATTGTGAACCGCTTGCAGCCTAAAATGGTCGCAGCGGGCAACATGTTGGATGTGGAAGATGTCGTTTCTTCCTTAGCGATACCGCTTATTGGCGTTATTCCCGAGGATCCCAATATCCTGATCGCTTCTAACCGGGGAACGCCAATAACGTTGAACGGCAGAACTCCTGTCGCTCAAGCGTATCACAATATTGCTGCACGGATATTGGGCCAAGCGGTTCCTTTTATAGATTTGTCAGCCGGTGATGGTATCTTTAAACGGCTATTTCGTGTTTTTGGTTAGTGGTTGCAGTTGTGTGGTGGTAAATTCATGTTTGTGTTTACAATACTATATCGGCGCAAGTGGATCATGTCCAGCCGAACTCTTACATCGTTATCGACATTGAAATGCTGGAGGGATCATCATGTTTAGTGCTTTGAGAAAGAAAAAATCATCGCGACAATTAGCCCGTGAGCGCTTGCGCGCTACCTTGGGCGCAGACCGGATGCTGGTTTCGCCAGGGCATCTGGAACGGATTAAGGCGGAAATGAGAGCGTCTTTATCTCGGCAACTGAATGTAAGTGAGGAATATATCAGTATCCAGACGGATCCGATGCGCGGGCATCTCCGCTTACAGGCTGATGTTGCTATGGCCGGGAAACATTGATATCGAGACAAACAGCACGCCTGCACAATTTTCGTAACAGGCGACGAAGTAGGTTTTACGCTGCATGACGAGGGTGAACTGGAAAAAATTCGACTGGATTTTATTAGGGATAGTGCTGCTTCTCGTGACGGTTGGCATTGTCATGGTGCAAAGCACTACTGCATCCAGTGCAAGCCTGGCCGGTTACGGTAAGCGCCAGGCATTATTTGCTCTCGTCGGCCTCGTGCTGCTTGCTTTAGCCACGATTGTAGATTACCACGTCTGGAAAACATTGCGCTGGGGGCTGTACTTTCTGCTTTTGGCCAGCTTGGCTGTTGTCGTAGTTATGGGCAACACGCAAGGTGGTGCTCAGCGTTGGCTCTCCATCGGGCCGTTACTCCTTCAGCCATCAGAATTAGCCAAAATACTCGCTATTCTCTTTTTTGCTAGTTTTTTATCCGATCATGGCAAGCAGATCGAACATTTCTGGGGGCTGCTGTGGATTTTATTCTTGCTCATTCCGCCTCTGATTCTCATTTATTGGCAACCTGATTTGGGTACAGCCATCAGCGTGGCTTTCGTAGGTATCCTGTTGCTGTTTTTAGGGGGCGCGCGCTGGCGGCATTTAGCCCTGTTGAGCGGGGCGGGACTGCTGAGTCTGCCGCTGCTCTGGTTGAAAATGCAGGATTACATGCGCCGGCGATTGCTATCGTTCTTAGACCCGGCTAAAATGCCCAATTATCATGTCCATCAAGCTTTGATTTCTGTAGGTTCGGGCGGCTGGTTCGGACAAGGATTGGGACACGGTAGCCAGAGCAGCTTGCACTTTCTGCCCGTGCGCCACACAGATTTCATTTTTTCGGTGATCGCCGAAGAATTGGGGCTAATCGGCGCTGCTATCGTCGTGCTATTGCTGGCTCTGCTTATCGTACGTATCTGGCAAGATGCGCAAAAAGTTGTCGATAAAACGGGCCTGTTGATTATTAGCGGCGTAGGTGCTTTGCTCTTTTTCCAGGTCGTGATCAATGTCGGGATGAATGTTGGTCTCATGCCGGTAACCGGCATCCCGCTGCCTTTTATCAGTTATGGTGGTAGCTCTCTCCTTTCCTTTTTGTTTGCGATGGGTCTGATTGAATCTGTTCTCATCCACCAACGGGAAATTAGTTTCCGCTAAATGCAACCGCTTTTGCCGCCATCTTAGCTTTACGCTAAAATAGCTAAGCCTTGTCGGCGCAGAAAGACGCTACCGCCGGCAAACTGAATTGCTGATCGAAAAGGAGTATCCATGAATCAAGAAAATGTCCGGGTGCGCTTCGCCCCCAGCCCCACCGGCTTTTTGCATATCGGCGGCGCCAGAACAGCATTGTTCAACTGGCTTTTCGCCCGTCACCACGGCGGCACGTTCATTCTACGCATCGAAGATACTGACCGCAAGCGCTACGTTCCCGAAGCGTTGGATTATCTGCTGGACAGCCTGCGCTGGCTGAGCCTGGATTGGGATGAAGGGCCGGAGGTGGGAGGCGACTACGGGCCCTATTTCCAATCGGAACGGCTGGAACTTTATCACAAATGGGCCAACTGGCTGGTGGAAAATAATTACGCTTACCGTTGCTATTGCACGCCGGCAGAATTGGCAGCCATGCGGGAAGAGCAGCGGCGCCGCGGCCTGCCGCCGGGCTACAACCGGCACTGTCGCTATTTAACGCCAGCAGAACGGGCGGCTAAGGAAGCCGAGGGCCGCTCCTATGTCATTCGCGCCAAAATGCCGTTAGAGGGTAGCACCACCGTGTACGATCTCATTCGCGGCGAGATCACTTTCGACAACAAAACCTTAGACGACTTTGTGTTGCTCAAGTCCGATGGCTACCCGACTTACCACCTGGCCAATGTCATCGACGATCATTTCATGGGCATCACCCACATTATGCGCGCCTCGGAATGGATATCTAGCGCCCCGCGTCACGCTTTGCTTTATCGAGCATTCGGCTGGGAGATGCCCAAATTGGCACATTTGCCCCTCATCCTCAACCCATCCGGCAAAGGGAAGCTCAGCAAAAGGAAGAAACAGGCCGGTAACGAGGAGATTTTGGTTAATGTCCAGGAATACCGTGACGCCGGTTTCCTGCCCGACGCGGTCTTCAACTTTTTGGCCAATATTGGCTGGTCTTACGATGGCCAGACAGAGATTTTCACCCGTGAGCAAGCTATTGCCCGATTCGACATCAAAGATATCAATTCCACGGCGGCCGCTCTGCCTTTTAGCAAAATGGAGTGGCTCAATGGTATGTATATCAGGGAAATGGACCTGCCATCTCTGACGGCAGCGCTGTTGCCTTTCTTAGCCAAATCGTTGGGCCGCAGCGAAGAAACGTTGGCCGGGGACGAACGATTGCCCCAGTTGGTGAAACTGGTTCAGGAGCGGATCAAACGTTTGACTGATGCTGCGGATATCATCCGGTTTGCTTATGTAGATCATTTGGCATACGAAGCCAAGAATTTAGTGGCGAAAAAACTCACCCCGGCCGCGTCGTTGGCCGCGCTGCAAGAAGCAATACGTAGAATAGAAGCTTTGCCGGCGTTTACCGAGGAAGCGCTGGAAATGACATTACGGGACCAGGTAGCCGCCAGCGGTCTCAAAGCGGGCCAGTTGTTCAACATTTTGCGTTGGGCCGTCACCGGTCAGAAAGTAGCGCCGCCATTGTTTGGCAGCATGGCAGCCCTCGGCCGGGAAACAACCCTGCGCCGGCTGCACGAAGCTGCACAACGACTGGCCGATCTGGTTGCCGCTGTGCCATCCTAGTAGCTGTTAGCAACATCTGAGGACGAATAATTATTCGTTCCTAATCCAGGCCAGCCCCCTTTAGGGGGCTGGTTTTTTGTGGCACGGAGCTATAAGCGCCGCGCGCGGCGGTAGCTTAACATAAAAAGGGAATGACACAATGGCTGTCCCTTTTTAGGCATCGATAGGATCTGACTGAAGATAGGCTACGCGTTGATGAACGGGCCGCGCACGCTCATTACGCCGGTAAAACCGTCCGGTTGTACGGAAAGAGCAATAATGCGAACCGGGAATTTCTGTCCGCTCACCTCCAAAACAATATCTCTATCTTTGTAAAGCGCCAAGTTTTCTTTAGTGTTGCCTTTATAGCCAAAGTGTAGACGAGCGCCCTCAGATTCGCTGTGATGCAGACGCTTTGTCTTTTCCCATTCCACCTCAATCAAAGGTTTTTTTTTGCCTGGAAGCCAGAGATTACCTTTCATTTCTGTCATTCTCCTCTGAAAATAAAAATGGGACGCAGATCAACGCAGGCTGCGCACGCAGATAAAAAAATAATAGTCCGGCGATTAGAAATCGCTGCTACAACTGCGAAACCTGCCTGCGCAGGTTGCAAGCTAATCGCCGTAGGGCGATTTTGCAGAGGTTGCCGTTTAAGAAATTCAACTTCTGCGAGAAGTTGAACTTCTAATCGACAGCGTTCTCCGCCCGAGCGCATGGGGGTCAAATTCCCGTGCTACGTCGCCAAGAAGCCCCCTTCAGGGGGCGCCTCATCATGTAGCACGGAGCTTTGAGTGTGCGCCCCTCCTGGAAATGGCCTCCCGGCCCCCAATTCTGGGGGGGTGCTGCTCCCCCCAAGATTGGGGGATAGGGGGCGCGCTTTTAGCCGCTTTGGTGGCCTGTCTGCGTGCTCCGCACAGGCACATAGCACAGGCTCCTTTGAGACGGATAATAACCAGCAACATTATATGATTTACCGGTTTAGAATAGCAAACTGCCTTTGGGCCGTTTAACAAACACGAACAGAAGACTCAATTACTGACATCGTTTCATAAGGGTATGGTTTATGATCCGACCTGTTTGTTCGCTCACGCTTTTCAACTGCTCTAAAAGCTGATTGGTGGCTTCGTTGGTTATCTGAATGGGCACGTGGGGGAACTCACCGGCCAAATAGCGCACAAAAGCACCAATGGCATAATTGTGCGAACTGCTCGCGCGCCAAAGAAGCTTCAAAGTACGGACTAATGGTCCTTCTTGCAAATGGACAGCGTGCAATTGTCCACGTTTGAGTTCATCTTGAATCAGGAAACAAGGCAAAAACGTGATGCCTAATCCCAAACGCACGGCCCGTATCGCGGCAACCGGCGTGTCAAACTGGGCCACAATTTGGGGCCTTATCCCGTACCGAGCTAAAGTATTTCGGACCCAAGCTAAAGTCAGGCTACCATCCTCGCGAGTAATAAACTGTTCGGTAGCCAATTCACTGGCGGCAATATGCGTTTTACCCCACCAGCGATGCCCCGGGCCAACCACGACCACAACCTCTTCATCCCAAAGGGGAATGACTTTCACGTCCTCTGTTGTTACTTTTCCTTCTACAATGCCGATGTCGATCTGTTTTCTTAATAACGATTTCACAATCAAAGGGGTTATCTCTGTTTTCAGGATCGTGTGAATATCGGGATTCTGCTGCTGAAAAATGAAAATCCAATCCGGCAAAAGGCCAGCGCCCGCGCCGGGACTGGCCCCAATACGCAATTCCCCACCCTTGACGTGTGCTGCCTGGGCAACGGCTTGCTTCGCTTCTTCCACCAGTCGGAACAAACAACGGCTGTAATCGACGAAAATACTTCCTGCTGGGGTCAATGTCATCCCTTTTCGGCCCCGCAAAAACAATTTCACGCCTAATTCTGTTTCTAACGCGTGCACATGTTGGCTCACCGCCGGTTGGGTGAGGAAAAGCTGCTCCGCTGCTCTGCTAATGCTACCTTCTTGCACCACGGCCTGGAAAATGCGCAGTTGGTAAAGTGTGAACATTTGAACCTCGTTTCACATAAGTTCTACATTATAAAATGGATAAGAATTTGGGTCTTGTTCTATGCAAGACTTCTCACTATAATAAAACAAGCGTGGGTGGATCTTCACTCCGTTACCACGAGGCATTCTCGCATGCCGATGTAAAAAGTATACCACAATTCGGAACAAAGTGTACATATCCCCGGCCATGCTGGCACGACCATGCCGCCTGGCATGTGCGCTTTTGTTCCGAAAAGAAAGGAGGTGCCACCAAATTGAACTGTGGCCTATTTATTTTGTGATGGGTAAATATTTGTCTTGACTTAACCGTGTCCCCGATGGCGCTGACCGCATTTAAACCAGTGCTTAGGGACAAGAAATATGCGAGCAGGCCTTTCACCGAGGGATGGTCCATATTTCTCCGAATGATTTTTTCATCTGTTGTGTTTTATTTTTCATCCAGGAGGAAATCAAATATGTCTGTGAATTTCAAGGACGGCTATGCCAACGTTGGTTGGTTTAAAAAGCAGTGGCCCTGGTGGACCGCCGGCCTCATGACCGGAACTGCTGAAATTATTAATTTTCTTTTCGTGCCTTTAGGACATCCATCGCACAAAATGATCGGTGTGACCACCGGCATGGCCCGAATGTTAGCCGGTGCTGAAAGCACCTTATTCGGCCACAGTCTCATCGCCACAAGGCCAGACTACCAGCCATCCATTCAATGGGTCATTATCGGTGCCATGATTGCGGCGTTCACATTGGGATGGCTGGAAGGTGAGCATCGTTCGTGGGTGAAGTATCCCAAAGCGATGCTGATTTCCACAGCTTTCGGCGCTTTCTTCTTTGCCTGGGGAACCCGTGTAGACGGCGGTTGTACGTTGCACCATTTGTTAGGCGGGTTCGCAGCGATGAACCTGAAGAGCTGGGTGGTCATGTTTTTTGCGACGGTCGGTGCTTTTGTAGGGTTCGGGGTTTTACGAGCATTGAACCTATCCCAATATTTCCGTAGCCAGGACACAAAGTGGTATACCACACAAGCCCAGAAACTGGGTTGGGCTGATGGGTTGACCGTGGAAGATAATGATCCGCCGGGCAACTGGTTGCGCATTGCCCTTTATGCTTTCATGATTATTTTGGGCATTATCGTTATCTACATGGCTTTCTTCGGCAACAGTTACGCCATCAAAATGGGCTGGGCTACCACATTAGCCAAAACGAAAATGAGAGGTGTCATGATCAATGGCGCCAATATTGGCAATATCTTGCTTTTGCTCGTTGTCGGTGGTTTATTAGGTAGCGCCGTCGCCAAAACCGGCTTCGGCACCGAATGCGGCTTGATTAACCCGGAACTCGGAACATTGGCCGAAAAAGGCGAACGCAAGGGTGCAGAAATACTGCGCATGCCTTACTCTATCCGCACCGTCTTCCTATCCTTCCAGCCATTTGCCGCTTTAGCCGTACACATCGTGATCTTCGGCACGGTGATGTTGCTTGCTTTCGCATTCTCGGGCGTCATGGAGGGTCATCAATGGGCTACTAAAGCCTTTGCCGCGAACTATGTCGCTGCCACCGGCGTCCATTTCCACCACACCGGTGTTGCTGCTCTCGGCACAATGACTTCATTGCCCATGGATATTTTCGGCGGCTTTTTGTTAGGTTTAGGCACCTTTCTGATGATTGGCTGCGAATTCCGCAATTACGGCCGCACCGGCTTGCTCTACATCACCGGCTTGCTGATTTGGCCGTTCTTCTACATTGGTTATTTGCCTTATACTTTGAATCGCAGTTTCTGGCGAGGCCTGCAGTTGAACCATGCGTACAGCAGCACAACTTTCTTCCCGGCCTTGGTCGCGCCGGACAGCAAAGGGTTACAAGTGCTGATTTACGCCGTCTATCTTCTCCTCTGGGCCGCCGCATTCGTCTGGGCGGTACGCCGAGGCGCTAAAAACATTGGCGTTGCCCCAACGAAGTTACTGACCATGAACTCCGAAGCGATGTACTTAGCTCGTTTAGAGAAATTGGACGCAGAGGGTAAACTGGATGAGTTAGACGAAATTGAGCGTGAACTATACCGTGATGCTAAAGCAGCGAGGCCGGTGAAGGGGCGTTCCGTTTTGGAACCAGGAGGAGCCGCCGGCGAATAATAGCTTTAGCGCTTTCGTAGCTTTTCCATCAAAGTAGTGGGTGGGAGTGACGGCTATGTCACTCCCACTTCTATTCACAAAGAAAGGAAAGATTGACACTTTGGAGAAGAAAACAACTGTTGCACCCAAGTGCATTCGTTTGCTATCATATGGTCTAGGCTTCGCTACATTTTACCCTTTATTCCTTATCGCTATGGCCATTAATTTCATCACTTTCCCCATGACCGTTCTGCTGGTTTATTGGGGCATTATCCAGCTTTTCCTTGCTTATGCTGTGCTTTGCATTTACCAAACTACCGGTATGCTGAAAATATCGGCAGTTGGCATTTTGTTAATCATAAGCGGCTTGCTCACTTTTTATCGCCCCAGCGGTTTTTTACCTTATGCCGCGGAAGCATTGGCTATGACCGGCATCAGCCTGATCTTATTCGACCTGGGAAAAGCTTTCCCCACTTTACGCCTGGACGTGGCTGGGGGTATTATTTTCTTAGGTATCATTTTCTCGATTCTCAACAATCAGTTCATGAGTATGCTGGGCTTGGCCGCATTGCTGATCGGCTTCCTTTTCTCCAGTACCCGGCTGAACCGCATTCATGGGAAAAAAGCGAAAACGTAGCGATAGATTGATCGTTACGGATAGGAAGAACGCGTCATTTTGAACGCGCTGTGCCTCACGGATGCACGGTGCATTAGCCCGCCGGAACAGTCCGGGAAACGCCAGGGCAGAATCCGGCCAAAACAGTAATCGTTGTCTGGTATACGGCGGCATGGCTTAACCTGCATCACCCACAGTGCGCGCTTCGACATTCGCTAACCACTCGATCGCTTTGACCAGTGCCTGGTTGCCTTCTTCTTGCAAGCCACGCGCTTCCACGGCATGGTAAAGTTGGTGGATGAGCGCCGTTCCCGGCAATGGCATCCCCATCTCACGGGCTGCTTCTAACACCAGGCGTACATCCTTTTGTTGCAAGCGCACCGTGAATCCGGGCCGGAAGTCATTCGCGATAATCTGCGGGCCGCGATGGCTCAGCATCCAGGAGCCGGCCGCCCCGGCGCTGACCGCATCCAACACTTTTTCCAGGTCTAAGCCCGCTTTGGCCGCAAAAACCAGCCCTTCGGCCATAGCCAGCGTGTTGCCGACGACGACAATCTGGTTGACCAGCTTAGTAAATTGCCCGGCGCCGTTCTCTCCCACACGTGTAATGCGTGTACCCATGGTTTGTAACACCGGCAAGCAACGTTGAAATGTGCTCTCAGGTCCACCGACCATGATGGAGAGCGTGCCTTTCTGAGCCCCCACATCGCCGCCGCTCACCGGGGCATCCAACATCGCAGTGCCGCTTTCGGCTAATTGTGTAGCAATGCGCCGAGTAATATGGGGCGAAATGGTGCTCATGTCGATGACGGCTAACCCTGGATGGGCGCCGTGGATGACCCCTTCAGGCCCCAAAACCACAGCTTCCACATCGGGGGTGTCGCTGACGATGGTAATCACCACATCCACGCTTCGAGCAATCTCCGCCGGGCTATCAGCCCAGGTCGCGCCAGCATCCAGCAATGCTTCCGCTTTGCCGCGGGTGCGGTTCCACACGGTTAACGGAAAGCCGG
>WFQU01000124.1 GCA_015486845.1 Anaerolineae bacterium
GCGCTTGATGGCCCAGCGATTTCTAATCGCCGGGCGAAGCAGACTTCGTTGATCAGCGTTCCATTTTTCAGAGAGCCTTCTATTCTCAAGGGAGTTATCATGAGCCTACGGCACACCACAGCGGATGAAAATTAAGATCAGCGTGTATCAGCGTTAATCAGCGTTCTATTTTCAGAGGAGAGTCTGCGCGATAAAACGGGAACTTGTTTGTAGGCAGCGACTAAGAACAACCTGATCTGGCAATCAAGCCGATACAACACAACAATTCAAGCCAGCAGCAAGTCACTTTTTGACCGTCACGTTAAGCGTAAATGTTTTAGCCGGCGGGACTTTTTTCTCCCAAGAGCGAGCATAGATCATAGTCAAAGTCGTCTTCCCTGCCTTCTGGGCCACAAAACGCCACAACTCAGTACCGCCAGCTCCCACGACCTGGCCGTTGCTCGGCGTATAGGCCGGTTTACCATCCTGGGACAGGATATTTTGGTCCACTGATTGCAACGCCCACCGATAACCGGTAGTCGGATTGCTGCTCAATTTTAACATCAGCATATCGCCCGAAGATAAATTAACTGTTTTACCATTATCCTGATCGCTCAAAGTCGTTGCTGACTGCTGACTACCCAAACACCCGCTCAACAATAAGAGTAAGACCAACGACAGCACTGCCATTTTTCGCATCACAACCCTCCTCTTAGCCACATAATTTCTACGCATCAACAATTTACCGTCCAGACGCCATTAATATATAATAGATTATCAGCCTAAGTCCGTGCTTTTCCCGAGTTAATCCGATGTGCGGCAGAACGACTAACTTCCGGCCTGTATTTCTGTGCGTCACCTGTGAGCCAAAAATGCCACGGTCTGGCACCAAATTACGACATTACATTCTATTTTCAAAGGCATCATTCCATGTCAAAAATACAGCGACACATTTACCAATGGGGTCCGGCATTGCTTTGGATGGCCGCCATTTTCTGGTTCTCCAGCCGACCAAATCTGCCCGGCTTACCCAATAGCTTAGCAGACCTGATCCTCAAGAAAGGGCTACACATGACCGCTTACGCCATATTGGCTTGGCTTCTCCATCGTAGCCTGCGGATGCAAGGTTTGACGCCCCGCCAGGCGCTGCTCGGGGCGATCATTATAGCCATGTGCTACGCGGGCAGTGACGAATGGCATCAATATTTCGTTCCTCACCGCCACGGCCAAGCAATGGATGTACTCATCGACAGTGTAGGCATCACAACGACCGCGTTACTGCTTCACTTTCACTGGCGCCCACAGCGGTGGCGTTTTCGCCGTCTGCCACCGGCACAATGAGAATATCCCCAAACAATTCTCCCTGTTCAACACGCACGGATTTTCGTTTTAGCAATTCCAGAACAGCCATGAAAGTGACGATGACTTCAACCCGGCTACTGGCCTTTCGCAATAAGTCACGAAAACGCGTATGACCTCGTTGTAAATGGCGACGAATGAGCGCTATTTTATCATGAATAGTGACCGGATGGGGGGTCATGACAACAGTATCCGGAAGCGGCTGATCATCACCAGCTAAGCGCGTCAACGCTTCTTGCACGGCTACCAACAAGTCTGCCAAGGTCACATCGTTCGGAGCAAGCATCTCGCGACGCACGGGAAGTGGTGCCAAACGCAAGTAACTGCGCAAACCAGCCGTGTGACGCGCCCCGATAACCATCGCGATCTGCTTGAAGCGCCGATACGCTTTCAATTGCTGCGCCAACGCCTCCGCGGTATCCTCTTCCTCCTCGCCAGCGGCCAAGGCAGGCGGCGCCGGCAGCAAAGAGCGGGATTTTATCAATAGCAGGCGCGCCGCAACGTCCAGAAAATTCGCCAGTAAGCGTGGGGACACATCTTCCATTTTCGCCACATATTCCAAATACTGGTCCGTCACCTCCGCCAAAGAGATATTAGTAATATTAAGCTTCCGCCGTTCAATCAATTGCAGTAACAAATCCAGCGGCCCGGCAAACAGATCCAGCTTGACTTGGTACACCGCTTCTTGGCCATTCAAAATGGGTGCAGTTACGTCTTCCGACAAATTCCTCTCCTCTGAAAATAAAAATGGGACGCAGATCAACGCAGGCTGCGCACGCAGATAAAAAATAAGATCAAAAAAACTTGTTTCATTACGGCGTCACGACCACAGTCCCTTTTAGAAGTTCAACTTCTGCGAGAAGTTGAACTTCTAATCGACAGC
>WFQU01000125.1 GCA_015486845.1 Anaerolineae bacterium
CCACTAAATATAGCTAACGCAACGCCTTCAAATCAGTCGTGTCATTGCGAGCGAAGCGACAGTGTGCCCCTCTTTTTGGTTAAGCAATCTCCAACGCTAGTGAGGGAGGTTGCCACGGCCCTGCCGGGCCTCGCAATGACAAACTCCGCTGAAAATAAGTTGACGCAGCGGCGCCAAGGCGCAGAGCGTCTTAAAAAAATCAGGTTTCCTTTAAGAAGTTCAACTTCTTCAAGAAGTTGAACTTCTAAGCCATCTAGGGCTTGTGATGATACAGCGTTGGCCGACTTAGGGCACGGAGCTCAAAGCTCCGTGCTACGTAAATGATAAGCCCCTTAGAAAGGGGCTATTGTTGAGCTACCTTTTGGTAGAGGACGCTACCTTGACGTACCCCGCTGCCACACTGACAAGGAGAGGATGGAAGGTGGAAAATGGATAATCGGGACGGTAAGAAGGTCTGTTTCTCCTTTCCTCTTTCCTTTTCCCCTTTTTCTCCCCGTCGCACCAATATTTAGTTCTATTGCGGCAAGACTACCACAAAATTGTCAATGTTGCAAGGCACTTCTTGTCTGAACTATACCGTAAAGGGAAACGGTGCCCGATAATAGAGGTTGTCATAGCACGTTGGACAATTTGCCAACAAAAACAGTTTCTGTATAATAGCAATGATACCCAGATGAGGAGTCGGAAGAAGTAATGGACACAAATGTGAATGAATCGTTGAACACCATCAATGAGGAGGCATCCCAGGCAGAAAAGCCCATGGGAATGTCCACTTCGATGGAAGCGTCTCAACAAGACCCAGCAACAGCAGAGAATGTTAGTGAGCAGGATGTTGTTGCCGAAGTAGAAAGCGTAGAGGATGTAGTTGCTGAAGTAGATGAGGAAACTACCGATACAACTACCGAGGCCAGCAAGCCAACTGATGGCGAGAGCGTAGGTGATGTTGTAAATCAAGTAGAAATTGCCGACGCGCCCACTCCAGAAGGCGTAGAACAAAGCGAAGAAGCTGGTGCTGCCGAGGGCACCTCTACTGAAGAAGAACACCCCATGAATGCACTCTTAGAGAATATGGAGTTCCGTCGTTTTCGGCGTGGTGATGTGGTTGAAGGTCGCATCCTTGAGAAAAGCGATAACGAGATTGTTGTCGATGTCAACATGAAATCAGAAGGCATTGTGCCCACGCGTGAATTCGACCGGGTCGACAAAACATATCTTGATAGTCTGGAAGTGGGCAGCAAGGTCATTACCGTTGTTGTGACGCCGGAGGATAGTGAGGGCAATCTTATTCTCTCACTAAACAGGGCTCAAAGAGAACGAGAATGGCACGAGGCCGAGAAGCTGAAGTCGAATCAGACTATGATCGAGGCGACTATTAGTGGCTATAATCGTGGTGGGGTGTTGGTTCGTATTGGCCGGTTGCGTGGCTTTGTACCTGCTTCGCAATTAGCTTCCGAACGCCATAAAGTAGAAACCTCGGAAGAAGATCCAGAAAAACGCTGGATGCACTTGATGGGCAAAACAATTCCTTTGAAAGTCCTGGAAATTGATCATGATCGTAATCGTCTTATCCTCTCGGAACGTGCTGCTATGCGGGAATGGCGCAAAAAACGAGGCCAGGAACTTTTGGCACAGATCAAAGAAGGGGATATTGTGGCGGGTCGGGTGACCAGTATTACTGATTTCGGCGCTTTTGTGGATATCGGTGGCGTTGATGGTCTGATTCATATCTCCGAGATGTCGTGGGGACGGGTCAAACACGCTAAAGACGTGCTCAAGGTAGGGCAAGAAGTCGAAGTCTATGTGTTGAAGGTGGATCGCAAGCACAAACGGATTGGTCTTAGCTTGCGACGTTTGCAGCCAGAACCCTGGTCACAGGTCAGTGAAAATTTGGCTATTGGTCAGGTTGTCGATGGCGTTATTACTAAATTGACAAACTTTGGTGCTTTTTCGGAAATATTGCCTGGCGTCGAAGGACTTATCCATATTTCCGAGATGGCGGATTATCATGTTAACCATCCCAAAGAAGTGGTCCGTCCGGGGCAAAAGGTGCGCGTGCGTATTTTGCGTATTGATACCGATGAAAAGCGCATTGGCCTGAGTTTGAAACAGGCTGAAGAGAAAGAGTATATTGACTTGGATTGGGATGTTGCCGGTAGCGAGGAAGAGGAAGAAGAAACAACCAGCATGGCTGATGCCTTCCAGGAAGCAACCTCTACAGTAATTACAGAAGATGAAGTAGCAGCCCCTATCGAGGATAGTGAAGTGGCAGGGAGCGAAGGCGGTGCAAAAACGTCGGAGACAGAAGTAGAAACGGGTGAATCTGAGACAAATGCACCTGAGACAAATGCACCTGAGGCGAGTGCGCCTGAGGCGAGTGCGCCTGAGACGAGTGAGGGTGAAGCCTTACCGGCTTAACTGTTCTTTGCGCGAGGACGTTCTATGATAAAGCTTCCGTGGAAAATATAACTTTCCCGGGAGCTTTGTCGTTTGATATCTCGTATTTGAATCCCCTGAAAAAAGTATTAAATCGCAGAGATTGCTGAGAAGAAGGGAAGATTTCAGAGACAAAATCTTGTTGCAAACCTAATATTTTCTCTCAGCGTGCTTTGCGGTAAGGGTGGTTTCTGTAGGGTTGACATCGGCCTGCCTGTGCGAGTACGCAGACAAGCGCACCATATCGAGCTTATAAATTTAGCGAGGTGATGTAGGACAACGAGGTATAAGCCCATTATGTGCCAAGGGTTACGTCACGAAAGGAAGGATCGGATGTTTTTGCCGGAGGTATTTGCGTCGTTACCCCATGTTTCTTTGGGTTTTTTCCCCACGCCGCTGCACTCGTTGCGGCGTCTCTCTCAATTGATGGGTGGTCCCAATCTTTTCATCAAGCGGGACGACCAAACTGGGCTGGCAACTGGCGGTAACAAAACCCGCAAATTGGAGTATCTGCTCGGCGAGGCATTGGCAGAGGGGGCGGATACTGTTATCACGGCTGGAGCTGTGCAGTCTAATCATTGCCGGCAAACGGCTGCCGGCGCGGCTAAGGTCGGTCTGGCCTGTCATTTGGCTTTGCAGGGCCAGCGACCACAACTTTTGACCGGTAATACTCTTTTGGATGACCTTTTAGGGGCTCAAATTCACTGGGTCGATCCTAAAGAGGATAAGCAGGAGGCATTAGAACGCATTGCCATAGAGTTGGACCGGTTGGGGCACAATACTTATGTTATTCCTTACGGCGGCTCTAATAAAATAGGTGCTGCTGCCTACGTCGCAGCTATGTTCGAATTGCAGTCACAGCTTCAGGAGACTGATTTGTCCGTCGATCATATTGTTTTTGCCTCCAGTTCCGGCGGCACGCAGAGTGGCCTGGTAGTCGGTGCTGAGATGGCTGGTTTCCCTGGCCAGATTCTCGGCATCAGTGTAGACAAAGAAGCCGGCGATCTGCAATCTTTAGTGACGGACATTGCCAACGAGACGGCCGATTTACTGGATGTCGCCCGTATTTTTGATCCACGCGATATTTCCGTCAATGATGCATATATCGGCGGTGGCTACGGTGTGATGAGCCAAGTGGAGCTCAATGCAATGCGCCTGGTGGCGCGTAAAGAAGGTGTGTTGTTAGATCCAGTATATACGGGGCGCGCTTTTGCCGGCCTTTTAGATCTAATTGGGAAGGGCTATTTCAGGCGCGATGAAAATGTGCTTTTCTGGCACACGGGTGGCACGTCCGGTATTTTTGGCTATGCTGATCGTATCGCGGCGCTGAGTTAAGTTTACTGTGCGCATTTTGGCCGTTGCTGTGCCGTTGCCGGGACATTTCGACTGGGGCGGCTATTTGGATACCACTAAGGTATTGCGAGATGCCGGGCACAGTGTCGTTTGGGCCAGCGAACGCCCCGCGTTGCGGTTACCGCACCGGGCCGGCTTGAGGATCTTTCCTGTGCCGACGACCGGCTGGCGGCTAACGTTGCCCCCTTTGCCGGCCGACTTGACGCCGACGGAGCTGGTAAAGTACCGACAGCAACGCGCTTTGGATGTCTGGCTGAGCGTGGAAAGCGTTATAGCAGGGGTGCACGCCTTGAACGAAGCTGTCACGCAGCTCGAACCGGATGTCATTCTCAGTGAGCCGTATCCCCTCGCCGCCACGTTCGTGGCCGAACAGCGTGGACTTCCGTTGGTTATTTGTGGTGTCCCCGCGGAGCGTATTGGCGGTCAGCGTAACGCGTTCAGCGAAATGGCATGGCGTCGTTTCCAGCATATTGCCGAAAAGGTGGGCAGCGCGGGGAAATACTGGAGTCGCGGCGCTCTGCCGTGGCCACAATCCCCCCTTTTGCACGTTAGCTATTTCAGCCGTGCCTGGTATGGCCAAATGGCGTTGGGCGAACAGACTTTTTTTGCCGGCGGGGTGCCGGCTGTGGCGTCAGGAGAAGCCCCCTCCTGGTTACAACAGTTACCAGCGCGGCGCCGGCTTGTCCTTATCACCTTGGGCAGCACGTTCAACCGGGATATCGCGTTTTTCCAGCACAGCGCTTTGGCTGTCGAGCAAGTGGGGGGGGTGCCTATTGTTGCCGCTGGCCGCGGCTGGTCTGAGGCATCTTGGCGACAGCTTGCTCAGTGTTTACCGGCCAGTGCGGTCTTGCGACCGTGGGTGAACTTTGACCATCTGTTTCCCCGTCTTTGGGCCATTATCCACCACGGCGGGGTGGCCACGACACATCGTGCTATCGTGCACGGCTTGCCCCAGATCGTCGTGCCTCACGCCGGCGATCAACGGCGGCAAGCACTGCGCGTGCAGGATCATCACATCGGTTTTGCGCTTACCCCCAGGCAGGCAACACCGGAAAACTTGGCCGCTTTGTTAGATCAATTACTCTTTCAGATACGTTTCCGCCAACAAGCTCAGAAATTACAGAACGGATTTGCCCTCTTAGGCGGTCCGAGTGCTGCCGCGTCGGCTATTGAGCGCTTGTTTTCTTGAACGAGAGCCTCTTTTGACCTGTACTAACCTGAAACTGGGCTTGACGAAGGTTAGTACGGTAAAGGAGGCCGTACATTCATTCACTAAGCGAATTTCTGTGGTCAAGGAGATCGATCTATAGCTTGACTGTATTTCAACAAGAGCAAGGCGCCGGGGATGAATATCAGGGCCTGGGGGACTAAAAGAAGTCTTGTTTCAGCTATTACGCTGCCAAACAGATGGACTGCGAACCAAATTGGCACAATAGCCCAGAAATAGGCCTTCAAGGTATGTGGCCATTTGTCAAAGGATAACAAGGCCAAAATAGGAATAATGCCTAACGTAGCAAAGAGCTGCACCCAAGTTATCGGCCGGAGTAAATTGTATTTAAGCATGTCGAAGCCAGGATGATGCCCATGGGGAATAACCAAGTGTTGATACCCAAATATAAGCCGGAGCGCGATGAAGATTATCATATAGGAAAGTAAGGAAATGGTGAATATGGCTGTTGTTTTACTGAGTAGCTTTTTATTTCCCAATGGCCATCGAGCGGCCAACAACATAAACGGGATGAGACCACTGGTTTCGCGATTGAGCGCGGCGGAAATCGTGATGGGAATAATCCAGAAGTCTTTGTTCAGCAGAATAACTGAGCCCGCTAACAAGAAAAAGATGACATCAGAGTAAGTATTGAACTGCAAGTCGCTATCGAAATAGGCGTGGGTCATGCCCCAGGCCAATAAACTCAGTCCTATGAGCGTACAAGGTGCCGAGAGACCGAGCTGCCGATAATAGAAATAAGCCAGTAGGAAAATTATCGTATTTTGTATGAAGCGAAAAGAGACAAAACCAATTGCGATGTGGTGTGGAATATTGAATAGACCAAAAAAGCGGACAACCCCTTCCACCAAATATTCAGAGAGTACTCTGTATTGCCACGGATTACCGGCTGTACCTGAGAGTACCCAGGTATGGCGTTCTATTTGATTGCCTTGTTCCAAATAGACGATCCCCAGCTTCATAAATTGGAAATAGACGGTTAGAAGGCTAAAGAGTATAACGCTGACAATGACCAAGCTTAATAATACAGTATTATTGTTTCTGGCGCGTTGAATCATTAGTGGATCTTCCCATTGTTTATATCTGTTATTGGATGCTGCTTGCCCGGGCTATAGTGCCAGTATTACTGGTTATGGGGCTAAACTACTTGTAAAGTATAGCATAATCCTACGAATTATGCAGGCTATTGCTTCTTTCATCAATGCTTAGCATGCTCCATTGCCCTGTGTTAAAGGCCGCTATTGTTTGTTCTTTTCGACGCTTCGTCTGACGGCTAACAGGAAAATGAGTGCCAGGTCGGGCTTGCTTTCAGGTGCCCCTTTTTTCTCCAGAAACGGAAATGTTATAGCACCTTTTTTCGCGGAAGCCTAAAATGGTTTCCTTGAAAATGGGACGCCGATCAACGCAGGCTGCGCACGCAGATAAAAAATCAGACCTTCTTTTAAGAAGTTCAACTTCTCTAAGAAGTTGAACTTCTGTTCATGGCGGCGTTGTCTGCCAGAGCGCACGGGGGTCAAATCCCCGTGCTACATTGTAATTAAGCCCCCTGAAAGGGGGCTGGTGTTGAACAGCCTCTTTGCAGCGGGCGCTACCTTGACGTACCCCACCACCGCGGCGGCAAGGGGCCGGCGCACCGGAATGGAACGCCGATCAACGCAGGCTGCCTTGTCCGGCGATTAGAAATCGCTGCCACAACTGCGAAACCTGCCTGCGCAGGTTGCGTGCTAATCGCCGTAGGGCGATTTTGCAGGTGTTGCCGTGACTTTTAGTCGCTGGGCGTCGAGTAATCGCCCCCCCCGGCCCCCAATTCTGGGGGGGGCGTTCCCCCCAAGGTCGGGGAATAGGGGACGTTTCCAGCCGCTGTGATGTGCCTGTCTGCGTACTCGCACAGGCAGGTCGCAGGCACCTGTCGACACTACCGAAAAACCTCTATTACCGAGAACGGATGATGCAGACGCAACGATGTAAAAGAAGCGGAGATGCGAAGAGAGAATATGAGAACCCTCGCTGCTTGGCTTCTTTGCAACTTGGCATTGACTTTTTGGGTTCTGACTTGCCTAAATTAGGAACTATAGCGGTCCTTTGCGTCACTGACCATCCTTGTTATGCTATTTAGATGAGGTATTTCTCAAAACAGAGCAGTCTTCTTTGTCAACCACTTACCTTGTTGCTATAATTTGGCTTAATGTCAAAAGAGATAAAAAGCAGCCGCAGTGTAGACTGTCAGTCGAGCGGTCGGTGAGGAGATAGTATGCAACGACAAACAGAGATAGCCAGCTACTGGATAGATGACTTTTCCATCACAGAAACGGACATAGATGAGATATATAATGTTCTTTTGGAAGCGACTACTCCTATTCCTACCAGTGTGTTAGCTAAAGTGGTTATCCGTTCTCGTGTGGGAGCAGAAGAACGGCAACTGCGCAAGGCGCTAGCCAACGGAAAGCTCTTTCAACCGCGCGAGGAATACAAAATCGGCACGGTGTTGATTTTTTCCGCTTTAGGTTTCCAAACCGGCGAGGTTATTGGCCAACGCAAAGGGCAAAACCCAATGCACGGTGCATTCAAAGTGATCGAAGTGAAAATGGAAGACGGTAGTAGCAAGGAATTCGCTTCGGGACTGTCGACAGAGCATAAGCTCAACTTGCCGCCCAATACTGATTTGTGGGCCGTGTGGGCAGCACAACAGGGAAGTAGGGACTTGGTTGAGGAATACGGTGACATTGTCGAGGCGGCGATAGAAGCTAATTTGCGTGGAAATGAGGATGTAATTCGTTTCCCTGACGGATGGGTAATCTCTTCCGCATTAGCTGCAGTGAATATTGGGCACTTGAACATTACGGAAGCACTCATCGAAGTCAAAGGGGAACCAGTCACTATCGAAGAAATTATCGCCGAATTGGATCTGCCGGATGATATCTTGCCGGAAATCAAGGCGCTTTCGGTGGAACGCATGCTCTTCGCTGATGAGCGCTTCCGTCGGGTAGAGACGGGGAACGGCATACGTTGGTTTTTGACGCGTTTATTGCCGGAATCTGTTGCCGAAACACCGCCTGAATTAGTCTATACGCCTATTGCTTATGATGGCGATAAACTTGACATAAACCAGAGACAATTGGAATGGGAAGTGGGTGATGAGTGGAGCGAGATCGGTGCGCCGGATGCTTTTACGAAAGTTGATGCTTCCTCGGCGAAGATAACAGCCCGGCAAGTACTTATTTTTCCCCATTATCACGCCCGCACGTTGCCTTATAACCAACGCATTGCCGCAGTTTTGCCACAATTCAAGGCCAATATCGGCATGATTACTTTTGTCGATGGCCGTTGGGGTAGTCGTTTCAATGCCTGGATCGTGAAAGATGGCCGTTACATTGCTGGACTGAATAAGTGGTATGAAGAACATAAAATCCCGGTGGGCACTTTGGCTGTCATTGAGGGCACTAACACGCCTGGCGAATACAGCTTGGACGTCAAGCCAAAACGGATGAAGCGAGAGTGGGTCCGCACGGCTTCTATCAGTCAGGATGAGCTCGTCTTCGAGATGCAGAAACAAGAAATTAACTCCGAAGTGGACGATTATGTCGTTTTAGGGTTGCATAACGAAGAGGACGTTATCGCCTTGGCTCGCAAGATTGATTGGGAAAGTGCCACGGTCGAGAGCATTGTGCACCACTTGGTGCAGGAATTGGCTAAGCTAAGTCCACAGGGCACTGTGCACGCCAAGAGCGTCTATAGCGCGTTCAATTTATTGCGGCGCTGTCCGCCGGGACCGGTTCTGGCAGCGCTTTCTGATGACACGCTCTACCGTAACACCGGCGATAACTACTACGCCTTGGTCATTTAATGTCGTGCCGGCAAAATCCTGGTACAAATTATAAGAAAAATGATCCCCAGATGGCATAGATTACATGAACGTGACGCATAGGGATGTCGGCCGTGCCTGTAAATCTGTAATTGCCTTTTGGATTCTGGCTCAGCTAAGTTAAGAGTAGGGGAAGATAATTATGGCGATTTGGAAAAGACCGAACCAGACAACGAAGTTTCATATCGATATGGCGTGGTGGGAAAATAGTGGGTTAGATTTCCGTCTCTATTTGCGTGATCATCTCTGTGATATCTGCCGCGAGCGCTATGCAGATCATCACCATACTGAGGCAGTGGATTGGGTCGACCCGGAGACGGCGGAGGTTGTTCGTACTGATGCTTTGCTACAGTGCTTGCGCACATATTGCTTGAAGAGTCCGGAATTCTTGAACAGCAAATTGCCACTGATCACAGCAGTTTTCCGCGTGTTTTTGGTTAATGGCAACGAACCGCTGACGGCTGAAGCGCTACATGAATACATTCCGTGGAAATCGAGCGCACAAATTTTGCGCTTACTGGCCGTGCCCAAAGGGCATTTAGGTGTGCGCCCGATTCTTTCGTGATCTTTTCTGGTATGTAACATTCGTGCGAGAGCGGCTCTTACAAGAGCCGCTTTTTTTCTGTAGGACGGCCGGAATTGTGTGTCTTCACCGGCCGGCATCCATGCGCCAGCGACAATAAGCCGTGGCGTGCACCCAATATCCTTCCCCGGGCAACAGAGCCAGCGCCGGAACTGCTCCGCCCGGCTGCCAGCGTTGCCATGCCTGGTTGCGCCAGGCGTATAGCCCATCCACAGCGTCTTGGCAAGCGCCCAAAGCGGCTGGCAAATAAGCTGGCTGTGCCATCGGATAACCCACCAGGTTCCACCCTGCTTGTAAGGTGACGGTCATAGTTGTCGTCACGGGCGATAGCGGCAAGCCGGTCGTTGGGTGATCCAGTTGCAGCCAAAGCGCCTGCCCTGGATAGACTTTCGTAAGCGTGTTGGCATAAGCTGGTAGATTGGGCTGATAAAGTTGCCAGGCGCCATGCTGCCAGCCGTAAGCGACTGTTAGCGCCGGCCCAAAAGGCTGTAGCGCCTGCTCCGCTGAGGGTTGTGCTTGCCAACGTGGCAAACAGCTGAGTTGCCAGCCGTCTGCCAGTGGTAAATAAGGTGTGAATGTCAACAAAGTATGGCTGTGTGCCGGGAAAGTCAGTTGCAAACTATCGTCGCGGGCCGGCAACGACGGCAAATCTTGCCAGGTTTGTGTGTGACTATCGAGGCGGGATCGTGCCACAAGCCCGCCAATGTGTTCGTTGGTAATGTAGAGCCTTGTCAAATAGTCATTGTTTGGATTCTGGTTTTGTACATCAATCAACAACTGTCCGCTGGCTTTGTCGATAAAAGTGGAAGCTGCTATTGCATTGGCATCTCGGATAGGTGCTTGGGCGTTTTGGCTCTGCAGATTGACTTCTATTCTATGAACCCGCCGCGCCGTGGAATGTGGCTGTCGTGTCGGTGCATCTGCTGCATCTATGGATAGCGACCATGGCTTGACTTGAAGTGGCTGCACCGTGTGGGAGAGAGCGGTATCAGTGGCAGATAAGAGATTACGCAAGGAGAGTGTGTAAGGGGTGTTTGTTGAGATAGGATATAGCCACGACAACCATAAGCGTCTGTTGGCTGTGTTGTAAATAACATGGGTTGGATAAAGGCCGGAGCGATAATGAGCATCCTGGGTACTAAACAATTGATAATGCGAAGCATCCTGCGCTACGGCTTGTTCCAGTGGTTGATTGAAGCGGAGCAGCGTGCGTTTTGCCGTGTCGAAATAAGCCGCAGTAAGCGTGATAGGTGTTATCGCTTTGCTTTCCCAAAGGTTGATATCATCTAAATAGAAACTCGGCTGGGTGCCGGATGCAGCGTTGATCCAATCTATGGCGAGCAAGGCACTATGATCGGCAAGACCGAATGCCGTCAAGGGAATGTCAAGTCGCTGCCAGTGGTTAGCTGTCAAATGGCCTTCTGGTAAGAAAGTATCTAACGAAACGGTAATGGGAACTGTGGCCGTTATGGTTTCGACGCCAATGGCAACCTTTTCTCTGCCTTGGCTGCCGCCATTGATCCAGAAGAGAAGATGCGTCTGCTTTGTGGTGGAAATTGGCGTGTGGACAAAGCGCAAGCGCTGGCCGGCCGATTGAAATAGCACGGCGATGCTGTGCATGCCGGTATGAACCTGGGTGCGCTGCTGCATGTCGTGTAGGCTGGTAGAGCGATCATGCCATGCCTCGCTTAGATTATCGTTGTAAACGGGGATAGCGTGTTGGGCGAAGTACAAAGCGCGGGGGGCGGAAACAAAACCATAGCCCCAACTATTGTTATAACGTGGGTTACGTCCCGATCCGGGACAATTGGTGTTGTCCCGTTCTTTGCTGCTGGCGCGGATGATATTGAACAATGCGTAAGGGTGTTCGCGCAAAGTGGGCACGGCGGAAAGCACCAACGCGGCCAGTCCTACGACGTGGGGAGTGGCCATGCTTGTGCCCTGCCAGCCGCCCTGGTAGCTGTTATCGGGAACAGAAGAGTAGATATCGACGCCGGGGGCCACTACGTCGGGCTTGTTGCGCCCGCTGCCATCACTTTGCACGGGCCCGCGTCCGCTGAAAAGCGCCAGCTCACCCCGGCTGTTGCTGGCGCCGACGGAGAGCGTGTTGCCGTCGTTGCCCGGAGGGTCGCTGATACTGCTGCAAGACGGGCCGGCGTTGCCGGCCGCGACGATCAGGCCGATGCCGGCTGCCTGTACGTTTTTTATCCCCTGGGCTAAAGTTATAGCTGAACATCCCTCCGCAGGTGGGCAGCTCCAGGAGTTAATGACCAAATCTGGAGCGAGGTCCGGTCGCGGGTTCTCGCCGTTGCTGTCGGTAGGTGCGATGAAAAATTGGAAGCAACTTAAATAGCGGGCTGGCGAACCAACGCCGTAGCGATCCATGTTCTTGCAGCCGATCCAGCGCGCCCCGGGTGCCACGCCGATGCGATGCCCGGCGCCGTCGTCGCCTAAAGCGGTGCCTAACGTGTGCGTGCCGTGGCCGTGGTCATCGTAAGGTACGGGCTGGCCAGCGACGGCGTCCCACCAGTTATAATTGTGGTCTACACTGCCATCGTCATGCCAGCCGCGATAATGTCGCTTCAGCGCCGGGTGATCCCACTGGATGCCGGTGTCATTGCCGGCAATGACAATCCCTTGGCCGGTGATTCCTTCCCGCCAAAGCTGGTCGGCGCCGATGGCGTGCAATCCCCAAAGGAGGTCGTCGCCATTTACGGCAGCAGTTACCGCTGTGTGCGGCAAATCGTTTTTGATGTACGGGTTGCCTTCTAGACGCAGAATGTCATCGCGTCGGGCCAATTGGGTGGCTAAAGCTTGGTTCCCTTTTACCAGCACGGCGTTGACAACCCAGTAAGATTGGAACGGCACGTTCCGGGTTGATAACCAGCTTTGCAATGCGGCCTGGGAATGCGCTGCGTCTTGCAGACGTTCGTAAACCACTGCACTGGCGGAACGGTTATCCGCAATGTCAGAATTTTTGAGCGCCGCTTGCTGGCGGAGCACGACGAAGAAGGATGTTTCCGGCTGTTGGGACAGCTGTTTTTGTAGCCAGGGTGAGATTTTCTTGGTCGTGTTCACGTTATCGGCATGAACCTGCTGCAGCGCCAACAGCGAGAGAAGTACCAGCGCTAAAGCGATCCATCGTTTCATTTTGCTATCCTTGGGCTGGGGCTTGCGCCTGCGGTCGTGCAAAGCGATAACAGCAATGAGAAATTGGCACATTCCGGAATGTGTCGTGAGGTGTGTGGCGGCACGCACATCTTACGAACCCCAGTCCCGGGGATATAAGAAGTCGCTGCCGACACTGCGCGTGCTCAATTTGGCGATCACGGGCATGACCCGCTTGTATTGATTGCGTCGCACCCGCTCCCAGAGAGCTTGCACCAACGGGAGGGGGAAGCCTGCCGCAGCCGCTTCTTCCAGGCTGTAGCGCTCGTCGAACAGCAAATATAGGATTTGGTCGGCTTCGTCGTAAGTGAAGCCCAGCTCTGCCTCGTCGGTCTGCCCGGCCCATAAGTCGGCAGAAGGCGGTTTCTCGATCACGGCGGCAGGCAACCCCAGTAATGTGGCCAATTGGCGCACTTGTGTCTTATACAAGTCGCCGATGGGGTTTAACGCACTGGCAGCGTCTCCGAAAAGGGTGGAATAACCCAGCAGGATCTCGGTTTTGTTGCCCGTTCCCACGACCAAGCCATTCCAGGCAGCCGATTGATCATAAAGCACGATCATCCGTTGCCGGGCCATGATATTGCCCCGGCGCTGCTTCGACATATCCGGCTGCAAAGCAAACAACGGTTCCACCATGGGCGTAATCTCGATGGTTTTGTGCGCTACGCCCAATTGGTCGATCACGGTTTGCGCATCGGCCAGACTATCCGCGCTGGATGTGCGGTACGGCATGCGCACGGCCAACACGTTTTCCGAACCAAATGCAGCGGCCGCCAGTGCACACGCTGTGGCCGAATCGATGCCGCCGGAAAGTCCCACCACAGCCCGGTGAAAGTCAAAGCGTTCACTCTCCCGGCGCAAGAACTCTAGCAAAACCCGGCGCACCAGCGCCGGATCGATACGTAATTTGTGCAAAATGTCCTCAGGCACTGGTTATCCTCCATTTTGGTGATCCGAAAGCTGTCGACGACGTACACATTTTCAGGGCTCCTTCTGTGCTTGCGCCGCGGCTTCGGCTGGCGTTGCTTTGCCCGATAAGACAGCTTGCAAAGCCTTTTGTATCGAGCGTGCTAGAGCGTGTTGCGCCGGCGTCACCGGTTCCAAGGCCGCCGCTTGCAGCAACTGCGCTAAAAACGCGGCGTAGCCATCGCGTTGCGGCCATAGTTGTAATGCGGCCGGTCGGGTTGGCAACTGTTTGGCAGCGAAACTCCACTTGCCCATCTCCTTTTCGCCCGCCAGCCAGTTTATGAAAGCCAGGGCGGCTTCTTGTCGCTTGGACTCGGCTGTGACGATACCCAGTCCCCAGCCAGTGGCTACCGTCACCACGTCGCCGTTGGCTGTAGGCACCGGCGCGAAACGCAGGTCGATATTCGTTTGCCGTTCGCGTAGAAAGCGGGATGCTCGTATTTCTACCAGTTCGGCATCGCCTTGCAAAAATGGCTGCCAGGCATCCTCCGGTGTTGCAAAAGAGAGCACAGCCTGCGGAAAGACGCCTTTGCCTAAAGCGTGCTGGTAAAAGTCTAGCGTGCGACGTAACGCTTGCGTCGCGATGCGATTATCATTGGCGTCTAGCGAACCGCCCGCGGCAATATACTGGATGAGAAAAGCAATGTTTGCTTCGCCTTCACGCCCGGCTGTAGGCAACAGATAGTGCCAATCATTGTTCAGAAGATCAGCCCAGGTGCGCGGAGGCATATTTACCAGGTTGCCACGGTAAGCAATCTGTTCTACATCGGCAGTGTAAGGCAATAGATACGCCGCACCATTGATGCGCCAGGCAGACTGGGCGAAAGGGTAAAAGGTTTTTGTGGCGGGTAACATGGCTTGGTTCAGATGTTGTAACAATTTGTCATTGGCGGCTGCTGAAACATCCCGATAATCCAACGAGACCAGATCCGGCAGCAAACTGGGCGCTACTTTCTGGCTGGCTTGCAAGTAGTTCAATATGCCGGTAGGACCGTAAGCGGATTTCAAGACCGGCTTGATGGCAATGCTCGGATACGCTTTTTCGAAGCGGCTGATGCTATCGGCTAGAGCCTGTCCCCCGGCGTTGGCTGCCAGCGGCGAAAACCACTCTGGCGTCCACCACACTAATGTTATCTGACTTTGCACCGACGGGGAGGGGCTAACCGGCAAAGCTGTCGGCGTGGAAGTAGCTGCTGCCGCTATTTTCGGGCCCGGCGTAGCCGTCTTACCGAATAGAGGTAAGGACGGCACCCAGTCGGGCCGCCACACGAACAGCGATACAGTGGTGGCCGCGACCAACACGATAATAAGTCCTGCTACGATTCCCTGCAATCTTTTACTCACATTAACCTCACCACGCATCTCACGCCCGTTGCAGCAGTTCTTGACAGTCACTATGCATCATTTAACAAACTCTGCAGGACAGCCATGTTTTCTACGTCTTCGTGCATATCGGTACTCTTCGGCGTCTCTAAAATCATTGGCTTACCTTGCAATTTAGGATCGTTAACCACATTGCGGAAGCCGTCTAAGCCGATGTTACCCTGACCGATGTGGGCGTGGCGATCTTTGCGGCTGCCCAAGTCGCCGATGCTATCGTTCATGTGGATTGCTTTGATCAGGTCGATGCCTATTGTTTCCTCGAAATCGTTCATAGTTGTGGCATAGCCTTCCGGCGTACGCAATTCATAGCCTGCGGCAAAGATGTGGCAGGTATCCACGCAAATGGCGACCCGCTCCGGCGCGGTGACGCCTTCGATCATGTGGCGGAGATGCCAAAACGCCGCGCCTAAATTCGTACCCTGGCCGGCGGTGGTTTCCAGCAAGATGAGCGGTCTTAGCCCAACCGTTATAGCTAACACGCGATTTAGTCCGGCAATGACCCGCTGAATGCCGACTTTCTCGCCACTGCCCACGTGGGAACCGGGGTGCAGCACTACGCCTAAAATGTCGAGTTGGTCCGCTCTGAGTAATTCATCAGCATAAGCGGCAATTGACTTCTCCCACAGCTCATCTTTTGGCGACGCTAAATTGATCAGATAAGATGCGTGGGAGATTACCGGCGTAATGCCACTTTCCGCCAATAATTCATGCCAGTGAATAAGCTCTTTCTCCGCTGTCGGCTTTTGTTGCCAACGATTCTGATTTTTGGTGAAAATTTGTATCGTATCACATTGAATCTGTTGCGCTCGTACCAGCGCTTTGCTGACACCGCCGGCGGCGGATACGTGCGAACCCAATCTTAAAACATCGTGCATGAATACCTCCTCTGAAAATAGAACGCAGATAAACGCAGGCTGCGCACGCAGATAAAAAATCAGGTCAAAAAAACTTGTTTCGTTACGGCGTCACGACCACGGCCCCTTTTAGAAGTTCAACTTCTCGCAGAAGTTGAACTTCGAATCGACAGCGTTCTCCGCCCGAGCGCACGGGGGTCAAATCCCCGTGCTACGTCGCCAGAAACCCCCTGAAAGGGGGCTAGTGTTGAGCAGCCTCCTGGCA